>CAMYIS010000033.1 GCA_947258485.1 uncultured Woeseiaceae bacterium | reverse complement strand
ACGCCTTGTTGCGGAATGGTTGGATGTCGGAGCCCAGTATTACAACAATCCCTTCGACGCCCCCGCCAACTAAGTCCGCCTGGTTCGGATGCCTGGTCGCCGTCGTACTGCAGATTTTTCTGACAGCGCCGGTCCAGGCCGCCGATGAGTATCGCACCGTTGCCGTTGCCGACCCCTACCTCGAATTGCGCACGGGGCCCGGTAGTGGCTACCCGATTTTTCATGTTGTCGACCGCGGTGAGTCCGTTGACATCCTGATGCAGCGCACGGACTGGTACCTGGTCCGGGCGGCGAATGGCAAAGAGGGTTGGGTCGATCGCGCTCAGATGGAGCTGACGCTGCAACCGGATGGTGACCAGGTCAGTTTCGAGCAAGCGAAAATCGATGACTTCACCGACGCCAAATGGGAGACGGGAATTCTGGCCGGTGACTTCGGCGGTGCCAACATCATTTCCCTCTACGGTGGCTACTCGCTCAACCCATATGTGTCGCTGGAGGTATGGGGTTCACAGATTTTGGGTAATTTCTCGAACGGCTGGATGGGCAGTGTTAATGTCGTCCACGAAGCCTGGCCGGATTGGCGCGTATCACCGTTCTTCACACTGGGTGCCGGAGTCATCCGCACCGAGCCGAAGTCAACGATCATCCAGGGTGAGGATCGTACGGACCAGATCGGGCACGTTGGTGCCGGTTTCCGTATTTATGCGACGCGACGCTTTTTGTTGCGAGCCGAGTACAAGAGCTACGTGGTATTCACGAGCCGAGACGAAAATGAGGAAGTAGAGGAATGGAAAGTCGGTTTCGCGTTCTTTTTCTGATCGTTGCTATGATCAGCCTGTCGGGCTGCGCAGCGACGAAGAACCTGTTCGGCTTCGGCAATGAGGAGGCGCCGCCTCCCACGTCGGAAGCGCCAGGGCAGGTCATCGATCCCGAAGTTGAGCGTCGCGAAATCAAGGAACCGGCAATCGATCGTGAGGATTTCGAAATCGGTGGCTATGTCGGCATCATGAGTGTCGAGGATTTCGGAACAGATGTCGTTTATGGCGTTCGGCTCGCCTACCATATTACCGCCGGCTTCTTTGTTGAAGGCACGGTCGGGCAGACCGAGGCGGGGCTGACAAGCTTCGAGGAATTGTCAGGTGGTGCGCGGCTCATAACCGACAGCCAGCGAACCTTTACCTATTACAACCTGAATCTCGGCTACAACATCTTGCCCGGCGAAGTGTTCATCGGCGAAGGACGTGCCTATAACACCAACCTGTATCTGATCGCGGGGCTGGGTTCTACACGATTTGCCGGTGATGACCGGTTCACGGTCAACGTCGGTGCGGGCTATCGATTCCTGCTTTCGGACTCGATTGCATTGCACCTCGACTTCCGCGACCACCTGTTCGATATCGATCTTCTCGGTGAGGAGAAGACGGCCCACAATCTCGAGGGTCACCTGGGCTTCACGGTGTTCTTCTGAGGCAGGGATCACGGTTTCCGACCGGTTTCCCGGGATAAAGTAAGGTTATGGAAAAGAAATTTTTAGCGATTGGTCGAATTTTGCTACCGCTGCTCGTCATCGGCGGCCTGTCCGGATGCAGTAATTTCGAGCCCTGGGTCAAGCCCTACGAGCGCGACAAGCTGGCGGATCCGATCATGGCGCTCGATGGTGACCCCGTTTCCACCTCGTATCTGCAGCACGTTTACGAATCCCGTGAAGGCGCTCGTGGCGGCGAAGGCGCGGCTGGCGGCGGCTGCGGCTGTAACTAGCGGTATCGGGCGACGATGATGCTCCGACGCAGACTCCTGCTTGCAACGATGCTGATGGCATTCGGCACTGCTCATTCAGGCGTGTTGCCGGAAGACCGTACCGACATTCTTTATCATCTCTACGACGGCGGTGGTGTCGAAATCGACGGCCCGTCGATCCTGGTTCGCAAGCAGGTCGGAAAAAGTCTCTCCTTCGTTGGCAATTACTATGTCGACATGGTGAGCTCGGCGTCAATTGACGTCATTACGACAGCGAGCCCCTATACCGAAGAGCGCGAGCAGTGGTCGCTGGGTATGGATTACCTGCGCGGCAATACCACCATGAGTGTCGGCTACACGAGCAGTGAAGAATCCGACTACGATGCCGCAACCTATAATTTCTCGGTGAGCCAGGACATGTTCGGCGACCTGACAACGCTGACGCTGAGTTATGCGCTTGGCGACGATGTTGTCGGCAAGTCCGGAGACGATACCTTTGAAAAAAATCTGGACAAGCAAATCTACGGCATTGGTTTAACGCAGATTCTGACGAAGAATCTAATTGCGACGCTGAATTTCGAGACCATGACCGACGAGGGTTACCTGAATAATCCGTATCGAACGGTTCGCTATTTTGACGCGAGCGATTTGCTGGGGCGCGGCTATAGTTACGAGGAGGAGTTGTACCCGAACACTCGTACCAGTAATGCTCTGGGTATGAGGGCGCGATACTTCCTGCCGTATCGTGCAGCCGTTGAAGGCGAATACCGGTACTTCATCGATACCTGGGACATCGAGAGCCATACTGCCGCGCTAACCTATATTCACCCATGGAGAGATTTCACGTTTACGGGGAAGTTCCGATATCACGACCAGACCGGCGCGCATTTTTACAGCGATCTCTTCCCCCGGTCACAGGCAACAAACTTCCGTGGTCGTGACAAAGAGCTGAGCCCGCTGACCAGCTACACGTTCAAATTAAAAGCGGCTTACACCTTCCTCAACGAGAACCAGAGCTGGGGCTTTCTAAAGAAAGGCTCGGTCACGGCGTCGATCGACATGTTGCATATCGATTTTCACGATTTCTCGGACTTGACGGCGCTTGCGCCGATTGGCGACGAGCCGTTATACAAGCTCGATGCCGACGTCTTCCAGATTTTCTTTTCCTTCTGGTATTGATCCGTTTCGCGCGCTGGCGCGCGCGGCGATCGCGGCCATGGCCGCTCCCGCAAATGTTACGATGTGCTCCGGGCAAGCCGGAGGTTCGTGTCCATGACATCCATTATTGTTGCTGCACTCATCCTGATCGGCGTGGTCGGCGTTGCCCTCTACAACCGGCTCATTCGCAGTCGCAACCGCGTCGATACGGCCTGGAGCGACATCGACGTCCAGTTGCAGCGACGACACGATCTGATTCCGAGGCTTGTATCAGCCGTTGACCAGTACGCGAAATATGAGCGTGCGACACTAGAGGCGGTCACCGAGCTGCGAGCAGAGGCCATGCAGATAGCCGACGTGCGCGCCAAAGGCAGAGCCGAAGAGAAACTAAGTGCGGGCATAGAGCGCATCATTGCGCTTGCCGAGAACTACCCGGATCTCAAGGCCAACGAGAATTTCCTGAGCCTGCAAAATGAACTCGTGGAAACCGAGAACTACCTGCAGTTTGCGCGCCGCTACTACAATGGATCGGTTCGCGACTACAACACAATGACCGAGACCGTGCCGAGCAACATAATTGCCGGCTGGTTCAACTTTACGATGCGGGATTTCTTCCAGAAGAAATCCGACGATGCGGCGAACGTCCCGCTGGTCAAGTTGGGTTCGGTTGAATGAACAGGTTTGTCGCGCTGCTACTCCTTTTGCTGCCGCTATCGGCTGTCGCTGACGAGCGAATCCTGAGTTTTCACAGCGACATTCGTGTCATGACCGACGGCATGATCGAAGTTACCGAGACCATCAAAGTGCGCGCGGAAGGGAACCGCATCAAGCGAGGCATTTACCGGGATTTTCCGACCGAATACGAGGACAAACGCGGCAACGAGCACAAAGTCGACTTTGTGCCCCTTGCGGTATTGCGAAATGACAGGCCTGAATCGTTTCATACACAAGCGTTGCGAAACGGCGTTAGAACCTATTTTGGTAGCGCCGATCGATTTATAGATCAAGGTCTGCACACTTACATATTTCGTTACCGGGCCAGTCGAATGCTCGGTTTTTTCGATGAGCACGACGAGCTGTACTGGAACGTAACGGGATTTGACTGGGCGTTTCCGATCGACAAAGCGAGCGCCACGGTGGTGCTGGAGTTTGACGCGCCGCTATCGGGCATTACCGAGGAGGCGTATACGGGCCCCTTCGGCGCCAAGGGGCGGGATTATCGATCGCGCCTTGACTCGGGGAGGCGGGTTTTTTTCGAGGCTAACAGTCCGCTTTCGCCCGTCAACGGGCTGACCATTGTCGTTGGATGGCCAAAAGGCTTCGTCGACGAGCCGACCAATGCCGATGAAATCGGCTGGCTGCTCAAGGACAACAAGAACCTGCTTGCGGCCGTAATCGGTTACTTGCTGTTACTGGCTTACTACATTCCGGTCTGGCGGAAGTACGGTCGCGATCCCGAGGAAGGCCTTATCGTGACGCGCTATGCGCCGCCCAAAGGCTTCTCGCCAGCGTCGCTGCGTTATATCCGGCAGATGTACTACGACGACAAAGTAATGACGGCCGCTGTTGTCAATCTCGCGGTCAAGGGCTACCTGGAGATCAAGAAACGGGGAAAATCTCACTGGTTGATCAAGCGAGATACCGAGGAACTCAAGCCACCGCTGGCTGCCGGTGAGCAGGAGCTTTACGACGGGCTGTTCATAAGCAGCAACAAGATCGAACTTGACGACAAAAACCACGCGGTGCTGGGCAAAGCCCGGGGCGCTCACCGGAAATCACTGGTCAAGGACTACAAGCAGCACTACTTCAAGACGAACATGACGCTCAACATCCCGGCGATACTGATCGTACTCGGCTCGACGCTGGTTGCGTTCAACATCGGTCGTGGCCCGACGCCGTTTGTCATTGCAGCCATCGTCTTGTCGTTCCTGACGCTGGCGATGTTTGCAATCATCATGAAGCGCCCCACGATACGAGGCCGAAAACTGCTGGACGAAATGCTCGGTTTCAAGGACTTCCTCGAGATCGCCGAGAAGGACGAACTCAACCTGAGAAATCCGCCGCAGAAAACGCCCGAGTTATTCGAGATCTTCCTGCCGTTCGCGCTGGCGCTGGGCGTCGATCAGCAGTGGTCGGAACGTTTCGCAACGATACTCGCCGATATTCGCGGTCCGGATGGCGGGGCCTACCGGCCATCCTGGTACAACGGCTCCTGGAACAGTTCCAACCTGAGCAAGACAACCAGCAAGCTGTCCAGCAGCCTGAATTCCGCAATCAGTTCGTCGGTCTCGCCGCCGGGCTCATCCTCTGGTGGCGGTGGCGGCGGCTCGTCCGGCGGTGGCGGTGGCGGCGGCGGTGGTGGCGGCTGGTGATACGAAGATACTTGAACGTGTTAATTGGACCGGCATTGCTTGGCTTGATGGCCTGCAGTCAAACGACAGACGACGTCGCACAAACAGCGGCCGACCGCGTGTTCCTGAATGGTCAGGTATACACGGTCGATGAGAACCGGAGCTGGACCGAAGCGATCGCCATCGAAGGTGGCACGATCGTTTACGTGGGCGACAATGCCGGCGCCGCGCGCCGTATCGGTGATAACACGCAGGTCACAGACCTCAGACGACAGATGATGTTGCCGGGGTTCCACGATTCACACATTCACATCATGATCGGCGTAATGGCCGATGAAGAATGCAGCCTGCTGCGCATCCCGACCGAACGCGAAGTCGCCGTCCGGCTGAAAGAATGTACGCGGCTCACGGGCATAGGTGACGATGGCTGGATCCTGGGCGGTGGCTGGGGCGAGTGGCTATGGCCTGACGCGAATCCGCAAAAGGGTCTTTTGGATCTGCTGTTTCCGGATCGCCCCGTGTATCTCGAGTCGAGTTTTGGGCACGCCGCGTGGGTGAACAGCAAAGCGATGGAGATAGTGGGGCTCGACGCCGAGACTGAGAGCCCGCCTGCCGGCGTTATCGAGCACGATCCGGAAACGGGTGAACCCAGCGGCACGCTTCGCGACTCTGCGATGCTGTTGGTCAAGAACAGACTGCCGCCGATGACGCTGGAGCAGCGTACCGATCGGGTGCGGGCCGGCATGGCGCTGGCACACTCGGTTGGAATTACGGCCGTGATCGAGCCGGGTCTCGACGGCGACCTGATTCGGCCAATCGTTAATTTGGCGGACGCCGGCGAACTCGACATGCGTGTGCGTGCCTCCCTGTCGCCGATCAACTGGCAGCCCGGCGTTTTCGATGAGGGCGTCTTTGAGTTTCTCGACGGGCGCGAACAGTGGCGGCGCGAGAATCTCGACGTGGACTCCGTCAAGGTTTACATGGACGGCGTTATCGAATACGGCACCAGCCCGTTACTCGAGCCATACGCCGACGAGCATTATGGTTCCGGCGAATTCTTTTACACGCAGGATGAAGTTGATCGTTACATGACTCGCTTCGACGCCATGGGTCTGCAGGTGCACGTGCACGCGATCGGCGATGCAGCGATTCGACGCGCGCTAAACGGCTTCGACGCCATGCGGGCGGCAAACGGCATGTCCGATAATCGTCACCAAATTGTGCACCTGCAGTTGATTCACGAAGACGATCGGCCGCGATTCGGCGAACTGGATGTTGCGGCCGTTTTCCAACCACTCTGGGCCTACCCGGACCCGGCGGCATTAGAGCTTGACGTTCCGATGCTGGGCAGGGAACGGACGTGGCAAATGTATCCGATCGCGAGTGTTCAGAAGGAGGGTGGTCGAATCGTCGGTGGCAGCGACTATTTCGTGACAGACCTGAATCCGCTGCACGCGATCGAGGTCGCAATCACACGACAGGATCCGTATACCAACGATGGCCCGGTCCTGAATGAAGAAGAGCGCGTTGATCTCAGGACCATGATCGATGCGTACACGATCAACGGTGCCCATCAGATGGGGCTGGAGCAGGAGCAGGGCTCGATCGAGGTCGGAAAGCGGGCGGATTTCGTCATTCTGGATCGTAATTTATTTGAACTTCCGGCCGCGCAAATCAACGAAGCGAAGGTAACAATGACCGTTTTTGATGGAAGGACAGTTTACGAATGAACCAAACCGTTTATCGCCGCAGGCCGACGAGTACATTACCGAACGTCATTTTCGGGCTGTTGATCGCCAATGGACTGGTGTTTGCTTTGCAGCAGATGAATGCGGAATTCATGTTCATCAACTTCGCTCTTTGGCCCGCAACAGACCCGCGATCGCCGTTTATGCCCTGGCAACTGCTCACCTACGGCTTTCTGCACGGCAACACGACTCATATCTTCTTCAACATGTTCGGCCTGTGGATGTTTGGCCGTGACCTCGAGCAATTCATGGGGTCGCAGCGTTTCCTGGTTTATTTCCTGGTCTGCGTAGTGGGGGCAGGGATCGTGCAGCTCATCGTGGCGGGTATGCAGGGTGGCCTGTATCCGACCGTCGGCGCATCCGGTGGCGTGTTCGGCATATTACTTGCCTACGGATTGACGTTCCCGAATCGCGTTGTGGTGCCGTTATTTCCGCCTATTCCGATGCGGGCGATCACCTTCGTATTTATCTATGGCCTGCTGGAGCTGTACCTGGGCGTCAGCGGGGGGGCGCCCGGTGTGGCCAACTTCGCACATCTCGGCGGTATGTTGTTCGGCTTCCTGCTCATTCGCTACTGGCGGCGCCGAAGGCGCTAGCGTTTTATCGCGCATAGTCGATTGCGTCGCTGAGCGCGTGCGACCGGGCACAAAATCGCGCCCGGTCACTCCGCAATCTAAAGTTTAAGTTCGCCATTTTTGACTACGTTCTTGCCGCCGATTGACACCGTAGTTCCCGGTACGTGAAGGTTCAGTGCTGCGTCAGAGTCGTTGTCACCGCCTGCCCAAGAATTATTGCCGAGCCCCAGCGTTAACATGCCGCCCATTTCCCACGAATAGTAATGAGTTCCTTTCGGGCTTCTGCTATGTGGATTCAACCCAAAGTCGATCAGTGAAGCATATTTCAGCTTCGAACTAGATGCAGCGAAGTAATCCTCGAGCATGGCCTGATTGCTATCGGCAGACATCTCTGTCACCTCGCCATCCTTAAACGTCATCTTCAGATTCTCGATCGGCATGCCCCGAAAGTTAGTCCGAGGTACGACCAGTGTACCGTTAGCAGCGTGTACGCAGCCGTATGCCTCACCAGCTGGCAACCAGACGTTCGCCGGACCGGTGGGCGCCTGGACGTCAGACGTCCGACCGGCATTAATTCGGGCCGGTGTCTGATCGACTTTGAGCGTCAGATCGGTGCCGGCATCTGACGTTATTCGTATCTCCGCATCTGGCTTCATCAACGATACAATTTTTTTTGCCGTGGGTAATAGTTCACTTGGGGCGACTGCTACAGCTTTCCAAAATATTTCCTGCAGCTCCGTTGGGTCAGCGCCGACCGATTCGGCATATGGCACCGTTGGAATACCTCCTGTTTGGCCCAGGGTTGCAGAACGGGATCGCAAATTATTGAAAGCGAGAGTGAGCGGGACAGCGGCCTGGCGAAACGCAGCCAGTCGTTCTTCAGGAACGTCCGCAAAGAGCCCCGGCTCCTGCACGGAACCGACATTGATGAAAACGTCGGTCATCTTGGCTAACAGCAGATTCTGCGTTGGCAGCTGCGCCATATGCTCAACCGGCATTTCCATTGCCGCGCGTTTGTTGGCTTCCGGAATAGTCAGAGTAAGTAACGGTTGCCCGCCAGCTTTTGCTACGGCCACCTGTAACGCAGCCATCAGATCGACTTCCGCGGGCGTTCCCCCGATGACAACCATCTCGCCAGGTTGAATCGCAAGGGATCCGTTAACCATGCTATCGGCAATGGTATCGTAGTTATCTTCTTCTGCAAGCACATGGCTGCCGACCAGCATTACGAAACCGACCGACAGAAGAGCGAGTTTGGATAAAAATTTCATTATTGGTTCCCTCATTTTTGGTTTTAGTCTGTGAATGCTGAATTTGACCTCTCAGCGCTTTTCTGCATTCCCTCTCGCAACTTCGATCGTATAGCGGGCCGCGTTTTTCTTAATTTTTTCTACAATCGCGGTTTCCAGATTAATGTCCAGCCGATCGGCCAACCGGAGCGCATAAATCAGGATGTCGGCCAATTCGTCTGTTGCAGACTGCAACTGCTCCTCGCTCAAGGCGGATCGCTCTGAGCCGCCCTGTGTCAACCATTGAAAAATCTCGAGTAACTCACCCGATTCGCCTGCCAGAGCCATGCTGAGATTCTTCGGGCTATGAAATTGATCCCAGTCACGCTCTTTCGCGAATGCCGCCAGTTGCAACTGTATTTTTCCTATATTCATGCTGTTTCGACCGGGGAGGGTTCAATGCATTCTACGACTTCATGCGAGAGCATGAAACGCCAGAACCACAAGCCAGGCTCGATCCTATATCTGCTCTTGTAAAAAGCAGACATTCGTGTGATCGAATCCTTGGCTGGACTACCGGCCGCTAACGGCCAGAACCGGACAATTGCCTGACCATCGTCCCCCAGGCTTGTCGGTAGTAGTCTCTAGCTATACCGTATAAACAGAAGGTATGTCCCAAGCCTCAACGATACGGCCGCCAACAATGCGCCAAACGACGATCGCGTCTGTCTCAATTGAACGGCCTTCCACGGTGAGCGTGTTTCGGGCGTGCGAAACAACCAGTTCATCCCCGTAGGCGGTAGCAGACTGTGGTTCGGACTTGAATGCGCCCCGAGTCAAAGCTGCCAGCTTCTGAAAGAAGTCATTCAGGCCAGCCAGACCAACATAGTCCCCCTGCATTTCAGGTAACTTGGGATTAAAGTAATGCCAAACAAAGTCTTCCGAGAACAGACTCGCGCATCCGGCTAGGTTGCCGATATCTAATTCCTTCAACAGACGAACGTTCGCGTGCTCTTGAGTCATGATCGTCGCTCCTCGGTCCTCAGACTTGTGCGAGCGCACAAAACGGTGTCGGCATTCGAACCGAAACGTAATTCAATCGTAGGTTGGACGCTGCGCGTTGAATATAGCGGGAATCCGAAGGTCCGGTTTGGGTCAGCAGCCGTCATTCTGCCTCAGGCCAGGCGACTGGCGGCTTCCGGCCACAAGCGGCCATTCAAGACCTGGGATCGCAGGAACAGGTTCTGGACTGCATTGCCCCTTACTCTGCAACAACCTCCGCGGGACATAAGCTTGTCGGGGGCAGCACGCACCGCTACGATGTCTCGATGAAAAAATCGATACTCGGAATCGGGGCCGTGCTTGTTGGCCTCATCGCCATCGCGGTTTTCAGAGCTAATGCGGTTTTCGAAGACGTTCAGCTCGCGCCCGCGAAGAATCTGGCCCAGGTGGAGCTCAACGAGCAGCAGGTTGTCGAGCGCATGGCGGGTGCGATCCGTTTCCGGACCATCTCGCACGACGATCGCTCCAACTTCGACGCGGACGCGTTCCTGGCTTTCCACGACTACCTGCGTGAATCATTCCCACTTGTGCACGAGCGGGCTGATCTCACCTTGATCAATGACTTCAGCCTGGTGTTCCACATTGCGGGCTCGGACCCGTCGCTGAAGCCCGTAATGTTGATGGGGCACATGGATGTGGTGCCGGTCGACGATGTCACGCTCGCAGAATGGACTCACGACCCCTTTGCCGGTGCGGTCGTCGACGGCGAAATCTGGGGCCGCGGGACGATCGACGACAAGCTCTCAGTCATGTCGTTTCTTGAAGCTATCGAAGCACTGATCAGGGATGGCATCGAGCCTAAGCGATCGCTGTACCTGTCCTTTGGTCACGACGAGGAAGTGGGCGGCCAGGACGGTGCGAAGGCTGTTGCCGAGCACTTTAAGGAACAGGGCATCGAGTTCGAGTTCGTGGTCGATGAGGGCGGTGTTGTCCTCGACGACGTCATCGAATCAGTCGATAGACCGGTTGCACTCATCGGAGTTGCCGAGAAGGGTTACCTGAACCTTAGGCTCAGGGTCGACGCGCCGGGCGGGCATTCATCGACGCCGCCGCCACAGTCGGGACTCGGTGTCCTCAGCCGCGCCATCGTCAAGCTCGAGGAAAACCCGTTTCCCGCGGAGCTCACCCACGTTAAGAACACGTTCGACGCCTTCGCGTCACACGCGTCGTTCGCTCACCGGCTGGCTATGGGTAACACCTGGCTGTTCGGGCCGGTGATCAGGGCCGTCCTGGTCAACGACAATGCTACGGCCGCGTCAATGCGTACCACAACGGCTGCCACGATGGCCTCCGGCAGCTCGAAATCGAACATCCTGCCGACGCGCGCCGAGGCGGTCGTCAATTTCCGCATCTTGCCGGGCGAAACCGCGGAGTCGGTCAGGGAGCGGGTCGTCGACATCATCGATGACGAACAGGTCGAGGTCATCATGGGAACGAGCATCAACCCGTCGCCGGTCTCGCCCACCGATTCGATGGGCTATGAACTCCTGGCGCAAACCATCCGAGGCTTTGATGACGACATCCTGGTCGCGCCCAACCTCCTGTCCGGCGGGACCGATGCACGCTACTTTCATGCTGTCTCGCCAAACGTGTATCGATTTGTCATGGTCCGGGCGACGACCGATACACTAAAGATTGTCCACGGCATTGACGAACGCATCGCGGTCAAGGACTACCTGACGGCGATACGGTTCTACTACGCGCTGATCCGGCAGGCGACGGGGTAATTCCGGGACAATGGCCCTGCCTCTGTTCCGCCGCTTTTAATTCACAAGAGCGTTCGCGGCAATCAGGCGGTTACCCCGCCGTCGATGGGTATGGCGGCACCGGTGATGTGCGTTGCCGAATCGCTGGCAAGGAACAAAGCCAGTCCCGCAATTTCCTCCGGGGTGGCAACCCGGCCATTGGGGCTTTCTTCTGCGGCTTCTTCAAGGTAGGCGTCGAGCTCCATGCCGTGTTCATCGGCTTCGGCGGCGAGCATCGGCGTATCCACATCTCCGGGGCAGATCGCATTGACGCGTAATCCCTCTCTCGCGTGGTCTTTGGCCATCGCTTTGGTCAACAAGACGATACCGCCCTTGCTGGCACAGTAGGCCGCCGCGCGTTCGCCACCGCGCAAACCCCAGTCCGATGCAATATTGATGATATTGCCCTCGGCGAGGAGCAAATGCGGCAGGGCAGCACGGCTCAGGAAAAACGGTACGTCGAGGTTGATGGCCATCGTGTACCTCCATTCTTCATCGCTCGTATCGCCGACATTGGCACGCACGATGACCCCGGCGTTGTTAACCAGGCAGTCGAGGTGCCCGAACTCGTCAATAGTGTCGCGCACGAGTTCGTCGCAGTCTTCGGATTCAGCCAGCTCGCCCGACCACGTGACGATCTTTGACGAAACATCAGCGACTTCTTCGAGGCGGCCCTCGTCCCGACCGGCGGCCATGACGTCCCAGCCGGCTTCAGCGAAGGCGATGGCAATGGCAGCACCGATGCCGGAGCTGGCTCCGGTAACAAGAACGACGCTCATGGTAATTTCCCTGACAGCATTAACGTATTATTCAGTGTATATCATGAGCTTGGACAAGCGTCGTCGCACAGAGGAAAAACAGCGGATGGCAAGCATAGACATCAATGCCGATCTTGGCGAAGGTGATGCCTCCGATGCTGAAATCCTGCGGGTCGTTTCGAGCTGCAATATTGCTTGTGGCGGACATGCAGGCGACACGGCCAGTATGCGCGCGACCGTTACGGCGGCGATTGAAAATGGCGTGGCCATCGGCGCTCATCCGTCCTACCCCGATCGCGAAGGATTTGGCCGGCGCAGCGGCTTTCTTGCGGGAGCGGAACTCCTGAGAACGCTGGTAGAACAGGTTCGATCGCTGTCTGCTGTCGTTTCGGAATACGGGGCCGCACTGCATCACGTCAAGCCGCACGGCGCGTTGTACAACGACGCGTGTGCAGATGCCGGGCTGGCCGACGTCGTGGCAAAAGCGGTAGTCGAGGCCTGCGATGGTGTTTTCCTTGTTGGCCTGCCGAACAGCGAACTGCAACGAGCAGCGGGCCGTCATGGACTGCAATTCCTGGCGGAGGCTTTTATTGACAGGGCCTATCTTGCCGATGGGCGCCTGGTACCACGTTCCGAGCCTGGTGCCGTGCATCGTAGTCTCGCGAGCATCGAAGCCCAGGCAATTTCGCTGGCACGGAACCACTCCGTTACGAGTATCGACGGTCGGCCTGTTTCGCTGTCAGTAGACACGCTCTGCGTTCACGGCGACACGCCGGGAGCGGCGGCAGCAGCGCGCGCCGTTCGTCGTGCCCTCGAGCAACAGGGAATCGAGATCCGTGTCGCTCGCTAATAAGATACACGCCTGTGGCGACGACCAGGTGAGCATTGATGTGTCGGGTCCTGCAGAGGCGCAGATCCTGGCAGAGCGCTTGCGGGCAACCGGCGAATGGATCGAAGTAGTCGGCGGCATAGATGCTGTCGTGCTGCAGTTCGATGCGGCGATGCACGATCCAGAGTTTGTGGTTCGCAAGATCCACGAGACCACGAGCCAGGATGAGCCTGTCGTGGCGCTGTCGCCGGATGTCGTCGAAATCCCGGTCTGCTACGGCGGCGAATTTGGTCCGGATTTTGACGCGGTCTGCGCCATGCTCAAGCTCTCCGCCGAAGAACTGATTGCGCTCCATGCGGGCCGTGATTACACGGTCGATATGCTCGGGTTTACGCCCGGCTTCGCTTATGTCGGCGGGCTGGATGAGCGCCTCGGCGTGCCACGATTGCGTGAGCCACGCGTCGACGTCGCGGCGGGCTCCGTTGGGATAGCGGACGGCCGCACCGGGTTGTATGCGCTGCCGGGCCCGGGTGGCTGGGTACTGATCGGCCGCACGTCGTATCCTTTATTTGATGCGACTGCCGATCGGCCATTCGCGCTGCGGCCGGGCATGCGGGTTCGTTTCGTCGCGGTGAACGAGCTGTGACGCTGGAAGTACTGAAACCGGGTCCACAGACGACGATCCAGTCGGTGCCGCGAAACGGCCAGCGTCACCTTGGCGTGCCGTCCAGCGGGCCGGCAGATCCGCTGTCCATGGCGCTGGCCAATCGGCTGGTCGGCAATGACCTGTTGGCGCCGGCGCTGGAAATTACGCTCGGCGGATTGTCGCTGCGCTTTCATGCGCGTACAGCCGTTGCCCTGACCGGTGCGCAGGCCCGCGTGACGCTGGCTGGCGAATCGCTGCCACTTCACTGTACGAGGGAGGCTAGTGCCGGCGATGAACTGCATATTGGTCCGGCGGAGATGGGTGCGCGCATCTATATTGCTCTCGCCGGGGGATTGTTAGCTGACGAGATTCTGGGTTCGACCTCGACATACCTGCCGGCGGTGCTGGGCGGACATCACGGCCGGGCGTTGGAAAAAGGCGATCGCCTCGCCATCGGTCGTTGTGAGCGGTCGGTCGAAACGCTCGTTACGCCCGACAGCTTTCAACCGCCGATGTCCACGAGCTGGGCGCTTCGTGCCTGCGATTCGAGAGAGACCGGTTGGCTGCGAGATCGGCAGCAGTTGTTTGACACGAATTTCACAGTAGCAGACCGCTGCGACCGCATGGGGATAATGCTTGAAGGGGCAGAACTGGCAATCGACTCGGATGGCCGCATGGCAAGCGTGCCGGTATTTCCCGGGACCGTGCAATGTCCAGAGGACGGGCGCGTGTTCATGCTGTCAGTCGACGCGCAGACAACGGGCGGGTATGCGCGTATTGCCCAGGTCGCGCGTGCTGATCGTCATTTGCTGGGGCAGCTACGGTATTTCCTGCCGTTTCTCCAGGCTTCATGATCGTAGACGCTGCCATTCACGATGACCTCATGCATCTTGTTCAAATATCCCGGCGCATTCCTGTTTTCACCGTAGAAGTATTTGTAATGACGCCGTTCACGGGGTTGGCTGTCAGGCATGGTGAAGGCGTCAATTCCGGGGAACTGTCCTTCCAGGCCGAGTGCGGCTGCGACAGTCGCCGGAAGATCCGTAATTGACGTTGGCGCGTTACTGACGCGGTACTCTCCAGTGTCATTGCTGCGCTTAATTGCAAGCAATGGCACGGCCATGGCTGCGGACATTGAGTCGATTGAGTCACTCTCGTTCCGCGGATCGAAACCATCGAGACGCACCCACGCTCCGTGGTCTGCCATCAGGATGATCAGACTATCATCGTAGATACCCAGCTCCTTCATGCGCGAAAAAACATCGAGTACCGCCTGTAACCCACAGTCAGCTTGTCGTAGTACATTCTCGCGACCCGTTGGACGCACGCCGTCAAACTGACAGTTCTCATCGCCGACTGTAGGGCGATGAGCAAACATAAGATGCATGATCTTGTAGACTGGCGCATTTCTATCCGCACGCATGTCCTGCGAAAGATTCCGAGTAAACGAGAGGTCTGCGAAATACTGCATGTGCAGGTAGGATGCGGAACGGACCATGCCCTGGAAGACCCATAGCTCATCCCTGTGTATCAGCGCTTTGGCGAAATGCGGTAGCGCACGAAATAGCGATAAATCGATGAGTCGCGCAGAGTCATTGACGATGTAGTCTCGTGCAGATACATGGTCGCTATTTGAGATTCCCAGCGCGTTGACATGGCGGTTCTTTGCGTACACATTCTTGAGCGCGACCTGGGCCGCAATGTCGACCTCGAAGCCAGCTGCACTTGCCGAATTTAAAATTGTATTACCGCTCAGGGACTCATCGACAAAATCGAGTACCGGCATATGATTCTGATACACATTACCGCTGAGCATTGCCGGGATTGTAAGCTGTGTGTAGGGGAATATGCCCAGGTTGTTCCGAAAGACCGTAAACCCCTGCAGTTGTCCTCTGACGTCTTCACCTTTATTCAGGGGACCATCCACCAGCTGTTCGAACAGGTCGGTCTGCAGGCCGTCCATGATGATGTGCACGACGTTTTTCGACGTAGAAAATCGCAGAAGCGCCTCCCGGCTCGCCTGATTCTCCTCGATATCTGAATGTCGTAGCGACGCTGTATCATCGCCTGCAATCCCGACGGCCGCCGCTATGAGTTGAATGATGCACACCACGATTGCTGCGCGCACGAACAGGGGACCTGTCTGCTTGAAAGCAAGAATCGACACAATAATCACACTGGCCCAAATCACGGTATCCAATACTCCCCGCCAGGCGCCGGCCATCCATTCGATACTACGGCCGTCGAGTGCTCCATAGTCCCAGACCAGGATATTGGCCTGCAGCCAAAGCAGGCATGCGACGGCCCCTATTAATGCCTGCACGCGCTGGTAACCACCGGCATTCAGCAAGGCCGCCACCAAGCCAACAACGAAGATCAGCAAAGCGAAGTAGGGGAGATAGGCGAGTGCTATTTGAGTGAAGGACGCCGTGAATTCAGATGGATTACCTGAGTAGATTAGAAGCGGCGCAAATACGCACAACGTCAAAAGCGGCAATGCCGCAAGGGCGGCGCCATACAGGAAGCGGCGAAGGGCACTCACCGGCGATCGTACCAATACAGTGCTCGGCCGCTTGAGGAAACAACTGATGTATTGACGATGCGCGCCCGGGCACCGATTGCATCGCGGAACGACTCTTCATTGTAGCCGGGAAAAATATCCTCGCGCAGACTTAGTAGCCTCTGCACCATCGGATCTTGTTTTGGAACGAATTCGATGACGCCTTGTGGCGCAATATCGATGATCCAGCCAAGGACTTCCTGTAACGGAATGTTCTTGCTGATGGCCAGGTGGTGGACAACGGCAAGCGCAAGGACGGCGTCACCGCGAGCCCTTTGCATGAGCCCCTGGCGCTCTTTCTGCATCCATCCCTGCGAGGGGCTGGGATTCGCTGCGTCGAGGTGCAAAGGTAGAAAATCGACGTCCAGTTCCCTGGCACGCCGGAAAGCATAATCAAGTGCTCCATGGTCGAAATCGAATCCAACCGCCCGGCGCGCACCGGACTCAAGCGCCAGGATGGAGTAGTCGCCCGTGTTGCAACCGATATCGAACACCAATTCGGGCGCTGCGCTCTCAATGAATTTTTTGACAAAGTCTCGTTTGCGTTTGGTTTCTTCGTCAACGTAGCTGTTGTCGCTTGCATAATTCTGCCAGACGGTCGCGCCCGACTTGCGCGGCTCGAGCTTTGAAATCCACCCTTGCAGCGTATGCAAGATCTGTTCGAATCCGATCTTCGCCAACTTCCGTGTTTCGGCTCGTTGAGCCGCTTTGTCGGCGCTGCCAGACGCACGTTGCAGGCGTGCCTGCAAGAACACATGCGTCAGGATGTTCCAGGAAAGGCGCGATCGCCAGGGGAGAATGTTGCGAAGTTCCTCAGCCGAAATACCTTCCATCGCACCGCGATACCAGGCGTTATGAGGAACGCCGAGGACCGATCGCAACAGTAAAGGGTTGACGAATTGTTCACAAAATTGCCGGTGCCCGGCCCAGAACTCACCCTCGTCGTACATGCGCAGCGACAGGCTGTCGATGAAGATGGGTTTCGTGCCACGGAACTGCACGTTAAAGGCGGTTGCGTCCGACAAGGTCACGTTCTTCCGCAGCGCCTTTTGGTGCAATTCGAGATGCGCCAGTGCCGCGGTCTTCAGCGCCTCGAATGACCATTCGTAGGGATAGGAGACGTATGGAAGCCGCGGGTGTTCTATTACCAGCCTTGCATCGGCGGCACTTTCGCCCAGCAGCTTTTTGTCGACGCGATCTTCGCCAATCAGCAGGCCGGCACCCACGAGTTCGTCAACGAGCCCGGTCGCGCGGACAGCGTCGAAATCAGCAATCCCCTCTGGCGTGACCGTGCGAAACACACGATCATCCACATAGTAGATGCGCCCTTTGTTATCGCGGAAAGAGCCGGGTTCAGAGGTCGGGGCCGCCACCTACGGACCGCTCTGGGACTCGGACTCCGTATCGACAGCCTCGCCGGTCTCTTCTTGTTTCGCGGCAGATGTCCCGACGATGTTCGCGAGAAAAGCCTTGAAACTGTGCCAGTGGAAGCGCAGCACTCCCATCGCAACGGCGATTGATGCGAGCAGGCTCTGCAGCAAAATACTGCCCGTGCCCGGGTCCAGGTACGCATAACTCGGCGTTGCGAATACAACGCACGCAAGTAACAGCCAGAATGTGTGTCGAACCGTAGCGCGCATTTTCAACCCTCGTAAGGCCCTGAACCAGGCCTCTCGGTCATTATACTGAGTGTAGCGTTTAACATAGTCTGGCCTGTGGAAATCACAATGATGGAATTCACAGTATTGCCTTTCAGGTCATCTCCGGGATGGTCCGGGCCGCGCAGAAAGGGCGGCCGTGCGGAAAAAGTGGTGGGCCCGCCAGGACTCGAACCTGGGACCAAGGGATTCACTGTACCCGCTCATTTCTGAGTGGAGCGGACTATCTC
>CAMYIS010000032.1 GCA_947258485.1 uncultured Woeseiaceae bacterium | reverse complement strand
GCCACCGCTCACCTTGTAGGAGTTATCGTCGAACTTGCCGCCCGCATGCAGCACGGTCATGATGACCTCGGCCGCGGATCGCCCCTCCTCGGGGTGCAGGTCAACGGGAATGCCGCGGCCGTCGTCACTCACGGTCACCGACTCATCGGCATGGATACTTACCGTGATGGTGTCACAGTGACCCGCCAGCGCCTCGTCGATCGAGTTATCGACGACCTCGAAGACCATGTGATGAAGGCCCGTGCCATCGTCGGTGTCACCAATATACATACCCGGCCGTTTTCGGACGGCCTCAAGGCCCTTTAAGACCTTGATATTACTGGAAGTATATTCTGATTCGTCGGTCATTCCATATCCTCTGGGCGTAACCGACATATTGTACCAAAACCAGGCCCCGAAAGTAGCCCCAAAGCATTCTTTTTTAAGGTATTTTAGGGCTTGCCCTGCGTGTTTTTCAGGGGCTGTCTTCCGGCGCCTGGATAACCGTCAGTACGCCGTGTTCCACGTGGAACAGCGCCGCCCCAACAGGCGTTCCTGGCAGCCCCGGCTCGAGGCTCGTAGCGACCACCTGGCAGCCCAGTCGCGCCACGCCAGACATCAGCCGCTCCAGCGACTCGGCATCAAGTTCTGCCGCCGGGTCGTCCAGCAGGAGCAACAACGGCCGCTCCAGGGCCGTTTGCGCCGTTTCCGTCGCCGCCAGGATCATGGCGCTGGCCAGCAGCTTCTGTTGGCCGCGCGAAACCAGCTTTCTGGCCTGTTTTTCGTCATAGCTGATCTTGAGATCAGCGCGGTGCGGGCCGTGCTGCGTTGCCCCCATCTGCAGGTCCCGCTCCAGCCCCTCCTCCAGTACGTCCGCCAACTCGCGGCCCTTGCTCCAGCCCTGCTGGTACTCAAACCCGAGCTCCGTACCCAGCAAATCAAGACCGAACCCCGCCAGGCTTTCCAGCGCGACGTCCAGCGAGCGCCGCCGGGATTCGTCGAGCTCACCGCTCAGCGTCACAAACTCTGCGTTCCAGCTATGGATTGTCGCAGGGCCCGATTTTGCCCTGAGGGCCGCGTTTCTTTGCTTCAGCGCTCGCCTGAAGCGTCGCCACGCCAGGAGATGGTCCTGTTCCACGTGGAACGCCACCCAGTCGAGAAAGCGCCGCCGCTGCTCAGGGCCGCCTGCGACGAGATTGTGAACCTCGGGGTCGATTACCTGCAGGGGCAGCGCCTCGGCAAGCGCCGCGGCCCCGCCCTCGCTATCACCGTCTACCCTGACCTCCAGCCCGGCGCGGCTGTTACGAACGCCCAGGCTTCGCGTCCTGGCCAGTCCGTCCACCTGGCCGAACAGGACGAATTCCTCCCTGCCGTGTTGGACCAGGTTCGTGGTACTGGCGCCCCGAAAGGACTTTCCGCGCCCCAGGTACGCCAGCGCCTCCAGGAGACTGGTCTTCCCGGAGGCATTGGCACCGTAAATCAGGTTGAAATCCGAGGACAGGGTCAGCTCGGCGCTTTCGAGGCATCGAAAGTTGCTGACCCGAAACAGGCGAATCATCGTCCTCTCTGCCGCCCGCCGCGGCGACTATAGCCGCATAGGCATAACCACGAAAGTCGAGTCCTCATTCCCCGGTTGTCGAATCAGGCAGCTGGAATTGCTGTCCTGCACCGACAGCGTAACCTCATTGCCCTCCACGGCCCCGAGCGCATCGAGGAGGTAATTGACGTTGAAGCCGATCTCGATATCTTCGCCGCTGTATTCGACCTCGAGCTCCTCCTCGGCCTCTTCCTGCTCAGGATTGTGTGCCTGCAGGACGACGCCACTGTCCCTGATAACGAGTCGAATCCCGCGGTATTTCTCATTCGACAGGATCGCCGTGCGTTGCAATGCCCCCTTGAACGACTCGCGGTCCGCCTTGAGTTCATTAGAGGATTCTTTGGGAATGACGCGCTCATACTCCGGAAACCGCCCGTCAATGAGCTTCGACGTGAATCGAATCCCCTCCAGCTGGATACGAATATGGTTTGCCCCAAGCTCTATGTTCAGGTCGCCATCACCACCCATAAGCCGCTGGAGCTCCAGGACACCTTTCCTCGGCAAAATAACCTGCTGCGCATCGAGCTTCCCATCCAGCTCGGCCTGGCACAGCGCCAACCGGTGGCCGTCAGTTGCCACGGCCCGCAGATACTTGCCGCCGGTCTCAAGCAACATTCCATTCAGGTAGTAACGCACATCCTGCTGTGCCATCGAAAAATGCGTCTTTTCGATAAGCCGGCCTAACGCGTCCTGCGGTACCTGTATTGTCTGGCCTGCCTTGATGTCGTCAACAACCGGGAACTCCGCCGCCGGCAGCGTCGCCAGGTTGAACTTGCTTCTTCCTGCGCGAACGGCCAGCTTTTCGCCGCTCAGGCTGACATGAATCTCCGTCCCTTCAGGTACCGCCCGGCAGATATCCAGGAGCTTGCGCCCGGAGACCGTAATCTCTCCACCGCTTTGCGTGGTAACTTCGGCGTCAGCAACGAGCTCAACCTCGAGGTCGGTCGCCGTCACGGACAGCTGGCCTTCGCGCGTGATCAACAAAACGTTCGACAGAATAGGCATCGTCTGCCGCCTTTCCACGACACCGATAACGGCCTGCAGTGGCTTCAACAGCGCTTCCCGAGCTGCGGTAAACTTCATAACTTCCACCTGTTAATAAATATTGGAAATTTATAGATTATTATTATTATTAAGCGGCCAAAGGCCTGTGCATAACTTATTTAGTTCTTTATTTTTCAATAACTTAACTACAAAAACAAGGCCTAACAGTAACTGTGCGTCCGGTCGGTGAACTGTGGATAGCTTGTGGATAAAAAGTCACCGAAATGTTATCCACGCTTTATCCACACTATCCTGTCAGGGTTCTCAACAAATTCAAATAATCGTCGTCGATGCGCTTGTCGGACTCTCGCAACGCGGCGATGCGCCGACAGCCGTGCAGCACGGTCGTATGATCCCGGCCGCCGAACGCGTCCCCGATTTCGGGCAGGCTATGGTTCGTCAGCTCTTTCGCCAGGGCCATGCCGAACTGCCTGGGTCGCGCGATCGAGCGGCTGCGTTTTTTCGATAACAAGTCACCGACGCGAATCTTAAAGTACTCGGCGACGGTTTTCTGGATGTTTTCTATGGAGACGAGGCGGTCCTGCACGGCAAGCAGGTCTCGCAGCGCCTCTTTCGCGAAATCGAGGTTAATTGCTCTCCCGGTAAATCGATAATTGGCAATGACGCGGCGGAGCGCACCCTCGAGCTCCCGGACGTTGGAGCGAATTCGCTTGGCAATAAAAAAGGCCACTTCTTCCGGAAGCTCGACGCCTTCGGCTGCGGCTTTGCTCATGAGGATTGCTACGGAGGTTTCGAGCTCGGGCGGTTCAATCGCAACCGTAAGCCCCCAGCCGAAACGCGACTTCAGGCGCTCTTCGAGACCGTTGACTTCTTTCGGATAGCGATCGCAGGTCAGGATGATCTGTCGCTGCCCTTCGAGAAGCGCGTTGAAGGTATGAAAGAACTCTTCCTGTGAGCGCTCCTTGCCGGCAAAAAACTGAATATCATCAATAAGCAAAGCGTCGAGCGATCGATACAAGCGCTTGAACTCAGAAATCGTATTGTGTTGCAGCCCCCTGACCATGTCGCCGACGAAGCGCTCCGAGTGCACGTAGCTGACGCGGGCGGCCGGGTTGTTTTTCAGCATTAAATTGCCGATGGCATGCATGAGGTGTGTCTTGCCAAGACCGACGCCCCCATAGATGAACAGCGGGTTATAGGACTTACCGGGGTTCTCGCCCACCTGGCTTGCCGCCGCACGCGCAAGCTGGTTGCTCTTGCCCTCGACAAAACTGTCGAACGTGAAGGCCGGGTTCAACCTGGAAACGACCGGGGCCACCCGGCTTGCTTTGACCGGGGTGGGGGCGGGCCGCTCGGCCGCACTCGCCGCGGGGGCGGCAGAACGCGATCCAACCTCGAGCAATACTTCTATGTTCTCGCCACCATCACCGACGAGCTCGAGGATGCGATCCATGTAGTGCTGGCGCAGCCAGTCGACGACAAAGCGATTCGGCGCCAGCAGACGCAGCGAGGCATCATCGTCAACGGCCTGCAGGGGCCGGATCCAGGTGTTGAACTGTTGCTCGGGAAGCTCTACCTGCAGGACGCGGAGGCACTGGTTCCAAAGCGTCGACTCGACAGACAAAACACTCCCCGGGGGCCGCATATGGCCGTGTGGCAACAATGAAAATAGCGAACGATCGAGCAGTCTATACCCTAAGAACGAGCGCCGCCAGATGCAGTTATCCACAGGTTGCCAACGGTCAAAACTCCAGTGTTTACATTACTCTGTTGACACTGTCTGGCCATCTGCGTACCCTTGCCGCCCTCCCAAAAGTACGGCCCCGATCAGGCCGACTG
>CAMYIS010000031.1 GCA_947258485.1 uncultured Woeseiaceae bacterium | reverse complement strand
GCGTCCGGACATCATGTACATGATGGCCAGTTCCATGCGGGCATCGGGATCCGGGTCCGGATCATCGCCTATGATGCGCGCCGTGTACTCGATGGCCTCGTCGGGATTGCCTTCGATAAGCAGCGCGCGGGCGTACAGCAGTTTCGGCTTGACGTTGTCAGGATCAAGCTCGGCTGATTTCAAAGCGCGTTGCATCGCGTGCTCGGTGTCGCCGGCCTCGAGTGCCAGTACGGCCGCCGCATAGTGTGCCAGCGACGATTTTTTGTACGGTTTCGCCAATGTACGCATGAGCTTGTCGGCGTTTTGCGGGTCCCCTTCTTCGGACAAATAAGGAACCAGGGAAACGAGGCGATGCCCCGGCGACTCTTTCCCTTTTTCGACGAGGGCCTGGAACTGGCGCCGCGCATTACGCAGATCACTCACGCGGAAGTAGCTCTGCGCGAGATAGATGCGTGCCTCGTCGCCGCCCGGGTCCAGCTTGACCCAGCGTTTCGCCGCTTTCAGCGCTTCATTGTCAAAGCCATATGCAAAGGCGACCGTTGTCGCTTTGCGCGCGGTCTCGGCGCTATTGCTGATCTCGGCCGCTTTGCGGTACGCGATAGTCGCCTTGAGGTGAGTGCCGTATCGGCGCCAACAGTAACGTTATGCCGCTGCAAATACTCGGCCTGAACCATAACACGGCACCTGTCGAAATACGCGAGCGAGTCGTCTACTCGGGCGACGACGTGCCGCGCGCGTTGCAGAGCCTGATGGCGATCGAGGGTGTCGACGAGGCCGTGCTGTTGTCGACCTGCAATCGCACCGAGTTCTACGTAATGACAAGCGACGGTGGCCGCGAGCGCCTGCAGTCCTGGTTACAGGATGATCGCGAACTGGATCCGCTGTGCTGCGATACCTTGTTTACGCTGCAGGACGACAAGGCTATTCGACACATATTCCGGGTCGCCTGCGGGCTGGATTCGATGGTGCTCGGCGAGCCGCAGATTCTGGGTCAGCTAAAAGACGCGTTTCGACACGCGCAGAAGGCCAAAACACTCGGTCCAAGATTGAGCCTGTTGTTTCAGCACACCTTTGCCGTCGCGAAAAAAATTCGCACTGACACCGAGATCGGTGCCAGCCCGGTGTCGGTAGCGTCAGCCGCTGTTAACCTTGCCAACCAGTTCTTTGCCGGCTTCAAGAAACACACGGCGCTGCTGGTCGGCGCCGGCGTGACGATTGAACTGGTTGCCAAGCATCTTCACAAACGTCAGATCGGCAGGCTGTTCGTCGCGAACCGCAACGTGGAAAGAGCCCGGGACCTCGCACACCCGTTCGGCGGCTTTGCGTTGCCGCTGTCCGAGATCGAAGGAACGTTGCCCGAAGCCGACATATTGATTACCTCGACTGCGGCGAGGGAACCCATTATTACGCTGCAACAGATGAAAGCCGCCATCAAGGCGCGCAAACACAAACCGATTTTTGCCGTCGACATCGCGGTTCCGCGGGACATCGAAGCCGGTGTTGCCGATTTAAACGATGTTTATCTTTATACAATCGACGACCTCGACAAGGTCATTCTCGAAGGTCAGGGCAATCGCGAAGCCGCAGCGGTCGAAGCGCATCGCTTGCTCGACGAGGAGATCGTTCGGTACACAAATATCGAACGCTCAAAGGAAGTCGTACCCGTGATCGCGGCCCTGAGAGAAAAAACCGAGTCGCTGTGCAGCGAGATCAACGCGCAGGCGCGGCGGCGACTCGCGCGCGGTGAATCTGCTGAGGACGCGATTGAATACGCTACCGCCGCACTCATGAAAAAAATTCTGCACAATCCAAGCGTGCGCTTGCGCAAGGCGGGTGAATCGTCAGATCAGGAACTGATCGACGCGGCGCGCGAACTTTTTGGTATCCGTAAGGACATCTGAGCGGGTCGCGACGTGAAAGAATCCATACGCCTGAAGCTGGAATCCGTGAAGGAGCGATTCGAGGAGATCGCCGGCCTGCTTGCCGATGCCGACGTCATTGCGGACCAGAACCAGTTTCGCGACCTGTCGAAAGAATACTCGCGCGTCGAGCCCGTGGTGCAGTCTTTTCAGGCCTACGAGGCCCTGCTCAATGACATCGCTTCCGCCGAGGAGATGACGCATGATGCCGACCCTGAGATTCGCGAGATGGGCCACGAAGAACTCAAGGGTCTGGCAGAACGCCGCGAAATCCTGCTGGCAAAGCTGCAGAAATCCCTGATCCCGGCGGACCCGCATGACAACAGTAACGTTTTTCTCGAGATCCGTGCGGGAACCGGCGGCGATGAGGCTGCTATCTTCGCAGGCGATCTTTTTCGCATGTATTCGAAGTACGCCGAGTCCATGGGCTGGTCGATCGAAGTGCTATCGGCACGCGAGGGCGATCACGGCGGCTACAAGGAAATAATCAGCCGCATAAGCGGCCGCAGTATTTACGCGAAGCTGAAGTTCGAATCGGGTGCGCACCGCGTGCAGCGTGTGCCCGAAACAGAGGCGCAGGGACGTATTCACACTTCGGCCTGCACCGTTGCCGTTCTACCGGAACCCGATGAAGTCGAAGCAGTGGATGTCAACCCGGCAGATTTGCGAATTGACACCTACCGTGCCTCGGGCGCCGGGGGACAGCACGTCAACAAGACCGACTCTGCCGTGCGCTTGACACACTTACCGACCGGGATCGTTGTCGAGTGCCAGGACGAACGATCACAACATAAGAACCGTGCTCGTGCGATGTCACTACTGCAGGCAAAATTACTTGACGCCCAGGTTTCAAAACAGGAAACGGAGCAAGCCGAAAAACGTCGCCTGCTGGTTGGGTCCGGCGATCGCAGTGAGCGTATTCGTACTTATAACTTCCCGCAGGGTCGTGTGACCGATCACCGCGTCAACCTGACACTTTATAAACTGGACGAAGTTATGGCGGGCGGCCTCGAGCAGGTCATCGAGCCGCTGATCAATGAGTACCAGGCCGATCAGCTCGCGGCACTGGGAGACTCATAACGTGAAACCGGGGTCGAACCGAGGTTTTCGAAAACCTCGGTTCGACCCCGGTTATTGGCTTCTAGCCGAGCGCCTGATCGAGATCTTGAATCAGATCTTCGATCGCCTCTATCCCGACTGACAGTCGTATCAACTGGTCGTTGATGCCGAGTTTAGCGCGCTCTCTTTCAGGCACACTCGCGTGCGTCATGATCCCCGGGTGCTCGATCAGGCTCTCGACACCGCCAAGGCTCTCGGCCAGCGCGAACACTTCGCATCGTTCGAGGAAACGGCGGGCATCGTCGAGATCGCCTTTAATAAAGAAAGTGACGATACCGCCGAAACCATCCATTTGTTTGCGCGCGAGTTCATGCTCGGGATGAGACGGCAAGCCAGGGTAAAGAACGCTGTCCACACGTGGATGCTCCTCGAGCCATTCGGCAATGCGCATTGCACTTTCACAATGCCGCTGCATGCGCACATCAAGCGTCTTGACACCTCGTAAAGCGAGAAAGCTGTCGAAAGGGCCTGCAACGGAGCCGATGGAGTTCTGCAAGTACCCGAGTTGCTCCGCGAGCACCTTGTCGGCCGTGACGACGATACCGCCAACCATGTCCGAATGACCGTTGATGAACTTGGTCGCCGAGTGCATGACGATATGGGCGCCGAGCTCCAGCGGTCGCTGCAGGTAAGGCGTTGCGAAGGTGTTGTCCACGACGACGATCGCGCCGTGTTTCCTGGCACGAGCCGCAACGGCCGCGATGTCGACTATCTTCAACAAGGGGTTGGTTGGCGTCTCGATCCAGACCATTCGCGTGTTGTCTCTGAACGCGTTCTTTACCTGGTCCAGATCCGAGAGATCGACGTAACTGAAGTCGAGCCCGGCGCTGCGGGTCCGAACGCCTGTAAACAGGCGGCGCGTGCCGCCATAGAGATCGTCCATCGCGATCACATGGCTGCCGCTGTCGATCAGTTCGAGTATCGTGCCCGTCGCCGCCATGCCTGAAGCAAATGCGAAGCCGTCAGATCCGGACTCGAGGTCCGCGATGCAACGTTCGTAGGCCATGCGTGTCGGGTTCTGGGTCCGGGAATACTCATACCCCTGGTGAACGCCGGGGCTCGACTGCACGTAGGTCGAGGTCGCGTAGATCGGCTGCATGATTGCACCTGTGCTTGGATCCGGTGCCTGCCCCGCGTGGATCGTGCGCGTGGCGAATGCGCGTTTTTTGTTATTTCCGGTCATTCACATCGTCCTCACATCTGGCGGCGAAGATAGTTGAGTACATCCGATCGTGTAATCAGGCCAACAAAATCTTCGCCATCCATGATGGCCGCATAGGGCTGCACACGCAGCATTGCGACCAGGTTATTCATGCTTTCGGTTCTGTCGAGCTTGATGAACGCGGACTCCATTGCATCTTCGACATTGGCGTTCATGAGTTCCGGTTTGCCGTACACAAACTGGATGATGGCATCTTCAGTGACAACGCCGACCAGATCGCCTTCGTCCATGACCGGCAGCTGCGAGAAACCCGCATTACGCAGACGGTTGTGGGCGGTCGTCAGTACGTCCGTAGGTCCGACGGTAATCGTCGCACGCTCTCCGTGCGGCCGTCCAACCAAGTCGCGCAAATCACCGAACTGCTCGCGCGTAATAAAACCCTGGTCTTCCATCCAGAAGTCATTGAAGAGTTTGGACAGGTATTTATTACCTGTATCGCAAGCAAACGTCACGACGGTTTTCGGCTCGGTTTGCTCGCGGCAATACTTGAGTGCGGCGGACAACAGTGTTCCTGATGACGATCCGGCAAGCACGCCCTCTTTCTTTAAGAGCTCACGGGCTGCTGCAAACGACTCGGCGTCCGTAATTGCGTAGGCCTTTGCGACCTGGCTGAAGTCGGCAATGGACGGGATAAAGTCTTCGCCGATGCCCTCGACAAGCCAGCTGCCTCTTTCACCCAGCTCGCCCTTGTTGATGTAATCCGCAAGGACCGAGCCAACCGGGTCGGCCAGGATCAGGTCTACGTCGGGCGCGTTTTCCTGCAGGTACTTGCCGATGCCG
>CAMYIS010000030.1 GCA_947258485.1 uncultured Woeseiaceae bacterium | reverse complement strand
CGTCAAAGACGCGTCGCGATCCGTCGGCGTGGCGCAGGCATTGGTCGAACCGGACACCTGTGCCGCGCTCATTGAAAAAACGCGGCACGAGAATGCGCGCCGCCGGGATCAACACGCGAACAAGAAACGACTCGCACCGCAGCTCTCGATAAAACAGGCGCGCGAACGTAAACACGAGTGCGACTGGAGCAACTACGCGGCGCCGCGGCCGACCTTCGAAGGCAAGCGCGTATTCGATGATATCGACCTCGCCATCTTGCGCGATTACATTGACTGGATGCCGTTCTTCAACGCCTGGGAATTCCACGGCAAGTTTCCCCAGATCCTCAGCGACAAGATCGTCGGTGAAGCGGCGACTTCACTTTTCGATGATGCGGTGCGCATGCTCGACAGAATCATCGAAGAGCAATGGCTTGAAGCGCGCGCCGTGCTCGGCTTTTTTCCGGCGAATTCGCACGATCATGATGACATTCTGATCTACTCAGACGAAAAGCGGCAATCGACGCAACAGCGCCTGGTGCACCTGCGACAACAGCGCTCGAAAGCCGAGGGACAGGCGCAGTCCTGTCTTGCCGACTTCATCGCACCGTCGGGAAGCGGGCTCGCCGACTACATCGGCGGCTTCGCCGTGACGGCCGGAATTGGCATAGAGGAGCACGTCGCCCGTTTCGAAAAAGCGCACGACGATTACAGCTCGATTATTCTGAAAGCGCTTGCCGATCGGCTGGCCGAGGCCATGGCCGAGTACATGCATCAGCGAACTCGGCGGGAGTTCTGGGCGTATGCGAGCGATGAACAGCTGACTAACGAGGACCTGATTCGCGAAAAATACCGCGGAATCCGGCCTGCACCAGGCTATCCGGCGTGCCCCGACCACACGGAAAAGGGCAAGCTATGGCAGTTGCTCGATGTGGAGGCGAGTATCGGGCTCAAGTTGACCGAGTCCTACGCGATGTATCCGACGGCCGCCGTCAGCGGTTTCTATTTCGCGCATCCGGATTCGAGGTATTTTGCCGTCGGCAAGATCGGTCGCGACCAGCTAGAATCCTACGCCGAGCGGCAGGGTATCAGTGTCGCCGATGCCGAGAAATGGCTGGCGCCCAACCTCGGGTACGAGCCCGGCGCCGCCAATGCGGCCTGAGAACCGCGTCACAAAAATGGCTTGTTTTTGGCATGAATTGTGCAATTCTGAGCAATTTCGACAGGCCGATGCGCACGCTTTTGCTAGGGTCGGGCATCGACTAGCCTGAACTGCGTCACAAGCCAGCAGAGAAAACCTATGCAGGAACCATCGAGACCACATGACGAAACCATGCGCCTGGTGAGTTTGCACTCGCTGCGCATCATGGACTCCGCGCCCGAGGAGCGTTTCGATCGTGTGACGCGAATGGCGAAGCGGATTTTCGACGTCAATATTTGCCTGGTTAGCCTGGTCGACTCGGATCGCCAATGGTTCAAGTCACGACAGGGGCTCGACGCCTGCGAGACACCAAGGGAAGTCTCGTTCTGTGGCCACGCGATCCTGGAGGAGCGGGCTTTCGTCATCGAGGATGCGCACACCGATCCGCGTTTTTCCGACAACCCCCTCGTTACAGGCAATCCTAATGTACGTTTTTATGCCGGCTATCCCGTGCATTCGGGCGAGGGTAAACGCATCGGCACGTTGTGTCTGATTGACGACAAGCCGCGCTCCTTTTCGGCAAAGGACGCGGAAACGCTCAAGGATTTTGCGGCACTGGTTGACGATGAACTGGCGTCGTCGGCCGAGATCAATGTCGACGAACTGACGAAAATTGCGAACCGGCGAGGCTTTCAGCAGGTCGCCGAGCATCTGTTGCCGCTTTGCAAGCGCAACAACCTGGACGTTGAAGTGCTGTTCTTTGATCTTGACGGTTTCAAAGCGCTTAACGACAAATTCGGGCACGAAGCGGGTGACGTGGCGTTACAGGCCTTCGCCAAGCTGTTGCTCAAGAGTTTTCGAAATTCCGATGTTGTCGCGCGCCTGGGCGGAGACGAGTTTGTCGTCATGATGGCCGGCCAGAAAGCCTTTTCCGATAGAGCGATAGCGAACATGCGCAAGCTCGCTAAAGACATCAAATCAAACTTCAGCCAACACCTGGGCTGGAGCGTTGGCCGCGTGAGGTTCGATCCCGATCGCCACAATGACGTCGATGACCTGCTGCGGGATGCCGATGAGCGAATGTACGCCGATAAAACCCGCAGGAACAAAGGAACGGCGTAAGCAATCGGCATTGTCTTGGGCAAGGAAGCCTCGGACGAATCAGTTGCCGACCGCGAATTCCACAATCAGCGGCAGGTGATCGGACCCGATGTGCGCACCGGTGCGCGTTGCAACAACGCCTATACTGTCGGATACCAGTGCATGATCAATCGGGATCATTGCGAATGGCAGGAACGTCGGCCATGTCGGCAGGATTCCGAAACCACGGCGCGTGTTCCTGAGCCCGGTAATTTCTTCCAGATTGCGGTAAGCACGGCCCCAAACGCTGGCATTCAGGTCGCCTGTCAGAATCACCGGGCCCGCAGCCTGATTCGCCAGGGCTGCAATGCTCCTGAGTTGTTCGTTGCGCGCTTCGTACTGCAACCGGGAAACCGGAACAGTAGGATGCGTGTTGATCAGCGTCAGTGCTGCGTCATTTACGGTCATCGTGGCCACGATCGTCGGGTAATCCAGTGGCGGACTGTCGACATGCGCAACCGAGTCCAGCGCCACGCGAGAAAACATTGCGATACCGAAATTCCCTTCCCTGGCCTCGACGTAATTGTATGGGTAGTTTTCGTGCAGGCGCAGTGTTGCATCCTGCCATTCCTTCGATACCTCCTGCAGGAAAATCACGTCGGGTCGTTCCGCGTCGACCAGATCGAACAAGCGGTCATACTGGTCGTTTTGCGAGAACACATTTACATGCAGAAGCTTGATCGTGTTGTCGCTTTCGATCGCGGCCCCGCCAAAATACCAGGGCAGCACAAAACTCGCGTTGAATGCCGCGGTGACGAGCAACAGGACCGCATAGACCGGGTTCCGAAAAACCGTGAATACGGCGAGTAACAGCAGCGATGCGGCAAAGTACTGAGGCCTGAAGTGTGAATACAGCTCGATATTGTGATGCGTGAAGTCAAAACTCGTCGCGAGCGAAAACAGGACCGTGACGATCGCGGCAGCCTGAAGCAGGCCGATCAGTGTCACACTTTTCTTGAGCATGCCGGGCAGTCGCCACGTTTCCGAATCGCCAGGTGGCGAAATTCGGTAGCCGCAGCATCGTAAAGGCGAAGGACAGGTGCCGGGCCACTAGCCCCTGCCAGGTACTTGAGCGTTTCAGCGGCCATCATCGTGCCGATGACTCCCGGTACCGGTGCGAGAACGCCGTTGCCCGCGCAGTTTCCAAGGGACTCGTCCGCCTCGACGTAAAGACAGCGGTAGCAGGGGGACTCGGAGTAGTCCGGTCCAAAAACGGCGAGCTGGCCTTCGAAGCGAATCGCCGATCCGGTTATCAGCCGCCGACCCGCCGCAACGCAGGCATCGTTGACCTGGAAGCGGGTGCTGAAATTGTCGCAGCCGTCGAGTACGACATCGGCCCGGCCTACGGCCTCGGCCATCGCGGAATTCGATAGCCGCACAGGCATCGGCGTAATGTCGACAGCGGGGTTGACCTTCTTCAGTCGCGCCGCGGCAACCTCGGCCTTGAGTTCGCCTACATTGCCGGGTCCATAGAGTACCTGGCGGCCGAGATTGGTCTCATCGACAGTATCGAAATCGCAGAGCAGCAAACGGCCGATGCCGCTCGAGGCGAGGTACGTGGCCGCGGCGCAGCCAATTCCGCCGATGCCGATCAGCAGCGCGGTTCCTGCGCCGATTTTTCGCTGGCCGTCCGCACCGATCTGCGGCAGGGCCAGGTGGCGTGCGTCGCGGCTCAGCGTGCTTGCGGTCATCTTGTTCTGCTCGTTCCGGCTCAGTCGTCGATCGTTACTTCGAGGATCGTCACTGCTTCGACAGGCACGTCTGAATGACCGCCACGATTGCCGGTCGGAACGGCAGCAATGGCATCAACGACGTCCATACCATCGGAGACCTTGCCAAAAACGGCGTAGCCGAAATCGCGCGTGCCGTGGTTGAGAAAATCATTGTTCTTGAGATTAATAAAGAACTGGGACGTTGCGCTGTCAACCACGCCCGTGCGTGCCATTGCGAGTGTGCCTCGCTCGTTTGATTCGCCGTTGTCCGCTTCATTCTTGATCGGGTCGCGGGTCGGCTTGCTGGCCAGGCTTTCATCCATACCGCCGCACTGAATCATGAAGTTCGGGATCACGCGGTGGAAGATGGTACCGGCGAAGTGGCCGTCCTTGACGTATTGCCGGAAGTTCTCGCAGGAGATCGGTCAAACAGTTCGACGCTGATATCGCCGTGGTTGGTCTTGATTGTAATCATGATGTCTCGCAAAAATAGGTGAGCGCCGTTATGTACCACCCCTGCGCGCCGCTGTCACGCGTGGATGGCCGGCAAAGTCCCTGTGGTTCAGGATATCCGTCCAGCCGCTTGCTGCCAGGATGGCTGCAACCTCGTCACACTGGTCGGCACCATGCTCGATCAGCAGGACGCCGTCACTTTTCAGGATTTGCCCACAATCGGCGGCGAGCGTGCGGATCGCGTCGAGCCCGTCAACGCCTGCCATCAATGCTTCAACGGGTTCGTACCGCAGCTTTGTCAGCGCCGCGTCGCCGGCACGCACGTAGGGAGGATTTGACACAATAATTTCGAACTGCCTGCCGCGAACAGGCTCGCACCAGCTGCCGTGCGCGAACGTGATATTGCTTAACGCAAGCTGGCGCGCATTTTCACGCGCAATGGCCAGCGCTGCTTCGCTGATGTCGACCGCGGTTACCTCGCACATCAATCGCTCAGCGGCGAGGGCCACGGCGATGGCGCCGCTGCCTGTGCCGAGGTCCAGGATCTGCCACTCGGCCTTGCGCGGAATTTCCCGAAGCGCAAGGTCGACCAGCAGCTCGGTTTCCGGTCGTGGTACCAGGGTCGCGGGACTGACAAGCAGTTCATGAGACCAAAATTCCCTGCTACCCATGATGTACGCCATGGGTTCGCCGTCGAGCCGTCGCCGCAACAGCGCATCGAAGCGACTGAACGTCATGTCATCGAGAACATCTTCGGGATGCGCAAACAGGTAGCTGCGCGGCAGATCAATACTGTGGCACAGCAGTAGCTCGGCATCGAGCCGTGGCGAGTCACTGGCAGCAGCCAGGCGCGTCACAGCATCGCCGAGTATAAAGTCAATGCGCCTGTCA
>CAMYIS010000029.1 GCA_947258485.1 uncultured Woeseiaceae bacterium | reverse complement strand
TTCCAGTTCTACCCGGAAGGTCGTATTGGGCAGCGTCTCGCTTACGACGCCTTCCATCTGAATGGCTTCTTCTTTCGCCAAGGGTCTCGCTTCTCTCTACTGCTAAAAGGCTGGCGAATTGTGCAGAAATGGCGTGGGTATTGCAATGCAATACTGGCCTATCCCGGCAACAAATCCTGCATAGATATTGGGGCGGATGGCCAGTTTTCAAATGGTGCAACGGGATCACACAGCGGTTTCAGGATTCCGATGAACTCATGGCGCGGAATCAGTTTTGCGCCGAGACTGAGCAAGTGACTGGACGGCACCTGGCAGTCGAAGATGCCAAATTCGTCGGTATTGATCATATTGGAGAGCGCCAGCAGCGCGATTTTCGATGCATTTTCTTCGGCGCTGTACATGGACTCACCGAAGAAGGCGCGTCCGATCGCCAGTCCATACAATCCGCCAACCAGCGATCCGTCCCGCCATATCTCGATCGAATGCGCCCAGCCTTCGCCGTGCAGCCGCTCATAGGCTGCGATCATATCCGCGGTAATCCAGGTTTCCTTTTCGGAAACTCTCGGCGCCGCACAGGCGCGGATGACAGCCGGGAATGAGGTGTTGAATCGCACTTCTGCCGTCGATCGTCGAACATGACGACGCAAACTCCGCGACAGGTGGAAGTCGCCTTTCCTGAAAACACAGCGTGGATCGGGTGACCACCACAGGATCGGTTGCCCTTCGTCGGACCACGGAAAAATGCCGCTGCGGTAGGCTGACAGCAGTCGCTCTGTGCTGAGGTCACCACCGGCTGCCAGCAGGCCGTCGGGTTCGCGCAACGCTGCCTCGACCGGCGGGAAGGCCTCCTGCGGATCCGTCGGGCTTAGCCAGATAACGCGGTTATTGCTCATCGGTAGTCTTGTACGGACTGCGCGAATCCACGGCATCCATATAGCGATCGATGTGGCGCGCTTCCTCATCGAGGTATTTGCCGATCGCATCGGCGAACTCCGGATGCGCCAGCCAGTGCGCGGACCAGGTCGGTTGCGGTGAAAAACCGCGGCTTATTTTGTGTTCGCCCTGCGTGCCTGGCTCAAAAACCTGCTTGCCTGTGTCGATGCAGTAGTCGATTCCCTGGTAGTAACAGGTCTCGAAATGCAGGGCGTCGTAGTGTCCGTCGCTCCCCCAGTAACGCCCGTAAAGGACGCGGTCACTTTCAAAGAAAACCGCCGCGGCCACGGGATTGGACTCCTTTTCTGCAAGAACGACAAGAATATTTTCCGGCAGCTGCTCGCTGATCGATTTGAAAAAATCTTCGTTGAAGTAGGGCAGAGACCCTCGGCGCATGAACGTGCGGCTGATCAAAGCGTACACAACAGACCAGGTCGAGTCGTCCATCTCGCTGCCTTTCAGGCGACGAAAACGTATGCCGTTTTCCTCGGCTCGACGCCTGTCGCGTTTGGCCTTTTTTCGTTTTGCGGCGTTAAAGCTCGCCAGGAAATCGTCGAATTTCTCGTAACCACGATTATGCCAGTGAAACTGACAGTCCTTGCGGACAAGCAAGCCGGCGGATTCGAGCAGCGGTACCTCCTCAGCCGTCGGAAAGAGAATGTGAAAAGAGGAACATTCTGACTCGTCTGCCAGGGCGATCGCTGCCGCGATGAGCGCCTGCGCGGCTTCAGTATCATCAGGGTCGGCGAGGAGCAGGCGACGGCTGGGTGCAGGCGTAAACGGGACGGCTGAGACCAGTTTCGGGTAGTAACGGAAGCCCGCCTGTTCGTAGGCACGGGCCCAGGCCCAATCGAACACGAATTCCCCCCAGGAATGGCTCTTCTCGTACAAAGGCATTGCCGCGCGGAGGTGACCTTTCTTCCCGATGCTCAGGTGGCGTGGGGTCCAGCCCTGGGCTGGCGTGACGCAGTGCGTTTGTTCGGCGAGGTTCAGGAATTCGTGACGCAGGAACGGGTACGCGGTGCCGGCAAGCTGGTTCCAGTCGTTTGCCGCAATATCGGCAATGCTGTCATGGACGGTGGCCTTCATTGGGCACCGCTGCCTTACGCGGCAGCGTCGTCCGTCGCCGCATCCTGACTTGCGAGTGCATCGACGTATTTCTCTGCATCGAGGGCGGCCATGCATCCGGCACCGGCTGACGTTACGGCCTGTCGATACACCTGGTCGGCGACATCACCGGCAGCATAGACGCCGGGCACGCTGGTGGCCGTTGCGTCACCGGCAATTCCGGACTTGACGATGATGTAACCGTTTTTCATGTCGAGCTGCCCTTCAAACAGTGTCGTGTTCGGCTTATGGCCTATCGCAATAAACACGCCATCGACGTCGAGATCCGTGGTCTGAGATTTGTCCTTGGTGCTGCGGATACGAAGTCCCGTCACACCCGAATCGTCGCCGAGAACCTCGTCAACGACATGGTCCCACTGAATCTCGACGTTGCCATCGCGTTCTTTCTCGAACAGGTGGTCCTGCAGGATCTTCTCTGCGCGAAGCTCATCGCGGCGATGCACGACAGTCACTTTGGACGCGATGTTGCTCAGGTAAAGCGCTTCTTCGACGGCCGTATTGCCGCCTCCGACAACGGCAACGGGTTTGCCTCGATAGAAGAAACCGTCACAGGTTGCGCAGGCGGATACGCCGCGGCCCTTGTAGGCTTCTTCCGAAGGCAGGCCCAGGTACATCGCCGTTGCTCCGGTGGCGATAATCAGTGCGTCACAGGTGTAGCTGCCGTAATCGCCATCCAGGCGAAACGGCCGCTGCGACAGGTCAGCTTTGTGAATGTGATCGTTGATGATCTCGGTATCGTAGCGCTGAGCATGACGAAGCATCCGGTCCATCAATTCGGGGCCCTGCAAGCCCTCAACGTCGCCGGGCCAGTTATCGACGTCGGTCGTGGTCATGAGCTGGCCGCCTTGTTCGAAGCCAGTAACTATCACCGGGTCGAGATTCGCCCTGGCGGCGTAGACCGCCGCGGAATAGCCGGCTGGCCCGGACCCCAGGATCAGAACCCGGCAATGTTTCAAGTCACTCATGTATAATTTGTCCGTAAATTTTGCGATGCACTGATCTGCCCGCGCAGACCCCGGAAATGCGGTTCCAATGACGACTTTCAAGGGCGATGATGCGGGCAAGCTATATGCGGAACCGCGCGTCCTTGGGCTAGTGTAGGGAAAATAGTTTCTTAATGGCAAGAGTCTCAAAAGCGAAACAACCTGAATCACGATTGTCGGTGCAGGTTCACAGGGCCCTGCGTGAAGGCGCATTGTACGTCTTCGGCGCGCTGGCGCTGATTCTCTGGTATGCGTTGTTCACGTATGACCCTGCTGATCCAAGCTGGAGCCAGGCAACCACCGACACAACGGTGAACAACGGCATCGGGCTATTCGGTGCGCAGATTGCCGGCCTGCTGTTCTCTTTCTTCGGTCGCCCGGCCTATCTGTTTACGGTCATGATCTTCTATCTGGGCTGGATGCTGTATCGGGAACAGAAGACCCAGATCGAACTTACCGGGCTCGACTTCGGTCTGCGTTTTTCCGGCTTTCTGGCGACACTAGTTACCAGTTGTGCGTTGTCGTCGTTGCATTTCGGGCCGGCGGGATTTCCGAATTCGGCTGGCGGCATCATCGGCGCCAGCGTTGGCGAGCTGCTCGTTGACGTAATGAAACTGCTGGGTGCGAGCACGCTGTTGTTTTGCCTGTGGGTCGCGGCGATCTCGCTGTTCCTCGGTATTTCATGGATCGCCGTGATGGATCGAATCGGCCAGTGGACCCTGTCCGGATACGAAAAGGCCAAAATCAGAATCAGCGAGCTGCGGGACAGGGCAGAAGGCCGGCGGCAGGCAGCGGCCCGGCAGGACATCGTCAAGGTTCAGAAAGAACTCAAGGCAAAACGCACGAAGCCGCGCATCGAACCGGTGCTGCCTGCGCTGGAGCCGAGCGTCAGGGCGGAAAAAGAACGACAGGTGCCATTGTTCGACCCACCGGAAGCCGGCGAGCTGCCGCCGTTGTCAATACTCGATGATCCCCCCGAGCAGAAACACGGCTATTCCGAGGAGTCGCTCGAGGCGATGTCGCGGCTCGTCGAACTTAAACTCAAGGACTTCAGTATCGATGTCGAGGTGCGATCAGTGTCGCCCGGACCCGTCATCACCCGGTTCGAGCTGGATCCGGCGCCGGGCGTCAAGGTAAGCCAGATTGCCAACCTGTCGAAAGACCTCGCGCGGTCGCTGTCTGTTGTCAGTGTACGCATCGTCGAGGTTATCCCGGGCAAGTCTTTTGTCGGTCTCGAAATACCGAACGAAAGACGCCAGCTGGTCACGCTGGGCGAAATTCTCAAATCGCGTGCCTACGACGATATGGCGTCACCCTTGACGCTCGCCCTTGGCAAGGATATCGGCGGCAATTCGGTGGTGGCCGACCTCGCGCGCATGCCGCACCTGCTGATTGCAGGCACCACCGGCTCGGGTAAATCCGTCGGC
>CAMYIS010000028.1 GCA_947258485.1 uncultured Woeseiaceae bacterium | reverse complement strand
TAGGCGGCAAGCCGGTGGTTGTCAGCGTCGGCGATCCCACCGGGACCATGGAAGCCCGTGTTCCGACGCCAACCTACGATTGGCTCGTGGGCATTGGCGGCCCCGCACCGGAGCGCCGCGCTGTCGTCGACACCAACAAGTGCCTGGGTTGCCACGTGGGCTCGCTCTACCAGCATGGCGGCGACCGTGTCGACAACGTCGACATGTGCCTCGTCTGCCACAACTCGGCCTCCAACGAGAAGAATGTCCGCGTCGGCATGGGTGTTGAAGCGTCCGAAGCCTATGACGGCAAGGTCGGCGAGACCTTCGAGATGAAGACGATGCTGCACCGCGTTCACTCGGCCGGCACGCCAGGTTCGCCTCCCTACCTGGTCTATCGGAACCGCGGCATTTACGCCTTTGCGCCCGATGTGTCGGACGTGCCGAACTGGGACGTTGTATCGACTGAGGGTTGCACCGCGGACGAGATCGCTGACGGAAAAAGACGGGTCTTTGGTTCGACTCCCGATAGTCCAAACAAGTGCGAGGTGCACAACTTCGAGGCTCCGACCTACCCGCGGTCGCTGAACGAGTGCACGGCCTGCCACACGGAGGACGATCCGGCAACCACGGACGTAAACGAGGACTTCACCGTCATTCCTGACCAGACCAAGTCGATGGCGACGACCACGGATGCCGGCAGCACGGTATGGCAAAACCAGCTCGACGATGTGCTCCAGGGCGCAGGGACGACTGCTTGCGTCACTTGTCACAAGGACGGTGCGAGCAAGGGTCATGCGTACCAGAACAGCTGGACCCCGCAGGCATTCCCCGAGGGTCGCCAGACGATCATCGATGCGGTGAATTAACAATCGGTTCGAGGGGCGGGCCTCCGGGCCCACCCCGCACAACCGACAAGGAGGAAAATACCGAGGCCGGGAGATTGCTCTCCCGGCCTTTTTCATGCGCTACTTTCGGGCGCCCTTTTTTATGCCGCTCCGGTGTCGGCGCTCAAGACGAAACCGAGCTCACGGCCCGTCTCGGAAATCGCGAATATCCGGTAGCCGAGCGTTCTCAGGTGCTCGATCGTCGCCGCCGTGCGCTGTTTACCGATGCCGGGAAAACGGTGATGAAACTCGACGAGCAGCTGCATCGGCAGCTGGTCCCCTTCGTGGAATCCGTCGAGGATCTCGTACTCGGCGCCCTCGACGTCGATCTTCAAGACATCGATTTTTTCGTGGTCCAGCTTTTCCATCATCGAGCGAATCGTATAGGCGGGTGCATCGATAAAGTCGGCGCCATCGCCCGCATCACCCTCGGCCGTCCACATGACTTTCGACTTCCGGCCGCGTTTGCTGACGCGCCGAAACAGCCGCAGGTTGCCGTCTTCACCGGCCGCCGCCCAGGGATGGAACACGAAGTTGGCCGGCAGCTCCAGCGATGCAATCCACTCTTCGGAATAGGGCGTCGGGTCGAACGCATGCACGGTAAGGCCATAGTGATGGATCAGGTCCATGTCGAAGTCGATCGAGTCGCCGACACCGAGCGAATAAACAATTGAATCAGACCCCAGCAGCTCGGGTCGGGTATGTAAATCCAGCCACCTGTTTCGAGGACCTCGCGCTCGACCTCGGTCTTCAGCCACAGCTCCTTGCCGCTGATGCGTTTTATGAAACGCTTGATCGGCCAGAACCACGGCTGGCGCTTCATCCATCCGGATGTCCTCACGATAACTCCAGGTCCGATTACAAATTGACTCAGTCGGCGCTACTATGCCACACAAGGGTGCGGCAGCGGCCGACAGACATTCGGACAGTGAAGCCCATGTTGAGAGGCCTTGCAAGATTGATACTGCGCGTCGGCGGCTGGACCGCCGTCGGCGACATGCCGGATGTGCCGAAAGCGGTCATCATCGCCGCACCGCACACCTCGAACTGGGACGGCTTCTGGGCGCTTGTTTACAAAGTAGCCATCGGCGCCGACCTGCATTTCTTTGCCAAGCATTCTTTATTCTGGTTTCCGCTGAGCACGTTGCTCAGGGCGCTCGGAGCCATCGAGCTCGATCGCGAACGTGCCGGCTCTGCCGTGCGGCAGGCGATCGACATGTTCAAGGAGCAGGACAGCTTTTTCTTTGCTCTTTCGCCCGAAGGCACGCGCAGCAAAAAACGCGGCTGGAAGACCGGCTTCTATCGCATCGCCGAAGGCGCGAACGTTCCCATTTACCTGGGCTTTTTCGACTACAAGAACAAGCGCCTCGGTATCGGCCAGCGATTTGACCTGACCGGCGATCAGGATGCCGATCTTCGCTTCTTCCAGGAGTATTACGCCGAATTCGAAGGTCGCTGGCCGGAGAAAACAACCCCGGTCGAGTTTGTCGACAGGTCATGACCGCAACGACTGACGACAGGCGACACCGCACAGTTCGGAGTTTCGTGCGGCGCGCCGGCAGGCTGACGCCGTCACAAGAGCGTGCCCTCGACGAGCTGTGGCCGTCATACGGCGTGGACTTCAGCCCCGAACCGCTCGACTTCTACAAGCTCTTCGGAAGAACTCAACCCGTCGTTCTCGAAATCGGATTCGGCAACGGCGACTCGCTCGTGCAGCAGGCGCTGGAGAACCCGAGCATGAATTTCCTGGGAATAGAAGTGCACGAACCGGGCGTCGGACACTGCCTGCTGAAAGCAGACGCTTCGGGTCTCACGAATATAAAGCTGATCAAGCGCGACGCAATCGAGGTTCTGACCCACCAGGTGCCTACGGCCTCGTTGCAGCGCATCAACATCTACTTCCCCGACCCGTGGCCGAAAAAAAGGCACCACAAGCGCCGTTTGATCCAGCAGCCTTTTCTGAATTTGATTAACGATCGCCTGAAAGCCGGGGGTACGCTGCATATCGCAACCGACTGGGCCAATTACGCGGAGCATATCGACGAGGTACTCGCGGACTCGGCGCTCTTTCGCTGCGACGAGCGCCGCGAACACGACGGAGAAGAGCCCCTGGATCGCCCGGAGACCAAGTTCGAGCGGCGCGGCTTGCGCAAAGGCCATCGCATATGGGACTGGCGCTTCACTAAAATCGCTAATAACGATTAGTTTGTTGCGCTTCTCCGCTGATGCTCTATAACTAGTAGTAGGACGCTCTTATTTCGATTGAGGATTCTGTCAAATGGCCCTGCATGATCCCGTCATCGGTCGATGGTTCAAGAAGCCAGGGGAGTCCGTGTTCGAAGTCGTCGCAATCGACGAAGACGCCGCCACTGTGGAGATCCAGCAATTCGATGGCACGATCGATGAAATCGACATCGAAATCTGGCCGACTCTCATGCTTATTGAAGTTGCCGCGCCCGAGGACTGGTCGGGGTCGGTGGATATGGATCCGGAAGATTACGACGGCAAGAACGCAAACGACAAGCCGAACGGTTACCAGGATCCGCTCGATTTTCTCGACAAGATCTGACCACACCCACCCACCACTCAACATACACACTTGACGGTGCGGCTTGGGGAGTTCCTCACATGCCATTGCAGCGGCGGCGAGTGCGGGGGTGTTTCACAAAGCGAGTTTGCGAAGCAGCTGTCCGAGCGACTGAGACACCCCGGCGATCGGCGCCGCGGTAAAGATGTCGGATGGTGCGTGTTGGGGTTGGTGGGTTGTGGATGATGGGTGGTGGCGGGGAGAGTCACATGCTGGTCGGGCCAGTGACGTAGATGACGCCATCGCGGATTGACAGCTCCACCCGTCGCAGTGAACCCCCGGTTCCCGGCCCCGCGAAACAACGACCCGTCTCGATCTCGTAAGTCGCACCGTGTGATGCACAGATGATCGCCGCCTTGTCCTTGGTCAGGAACTTGTTGGGTGACCAGTTCAACGGGTGCCCGACATGGGCGCAGAAATTTTGATAGGCGAATACGGCGTCGCCCTTTCGCACAACGAAACCTCGAAACGGCCAGTCACCTTCGCCGATCTCGAACTCGCGGCATCCCGGGTCATCGAGTTCGTCCAGGCGCCCAACCTCGACTTCTCGTTCGGTAACGCTCATACGTCCGCTTCGTTCCACGGCGCTACCTTGAACAGCAGTAACATTCCGGGAACGGCGAGCACGGTGCAAAGCAGGAAGAAGTTTGTCCAGCCCACTTGCTCGACAATGACGCCTGTAATGGCATTGGCGAACACCCTTGGCACGGATGCGAGTGCCGTAAACAGCGCCAGTTGCGTCGCCGCGAATGCCGGATTGGTCGTGCGTGCCATGAACGCTATCAGCGCTGCCGAACCCAGCCCGACACCGAGGTACTCGAATGCGACAACAACACCGAGCATCCAGGGATTGGCGCCGATTTTGGACAGCAGGGCAAACCCGAGAATGCTGATGACCTGCACGACACCAAACAGCCACAGTGCACGGTTAATCGGCAGCTTGACCATGACCAAACCGCCCACCATGCCGCCGACGATTGCCGCGATCAGTCCCGCCGTCTTCGCAATCGCACCAATTTGCGTCAATGTGAATCCGACATCGATAAAGAACGGTGATTGCAGCGCCGTCGCCATGTTGTCGCCGAGCTTGTAGAGAAACAGGAACGCGAGCACGAGCAACGCCGGCGCGAGGCCAGACCGGCCGATGAATTCCCGGAACGGTTCGATGACGGCGTCGCGCATCGTTCTTGGCGGCGTGGGCTCGGCAATAGCTTCCTTGATGACCAGGGTCATTACGATGCCCACGAGCATGAACAGCGCAATGATGACAAACACGATGTGCCAGTCGAAATGGTCCGCGAGAATAAAGCCCAGGGCACCCGGCACGAGACCGGACAGTCGATACGCCTGCACGTGAATCGAGTTGCCGAGACCGAGTTCGACGTCGGGTAGCAGCTCACGTCGATAGGCGTCCAGCACGATGTCCTGGCTCGCGCTGAAAAACGCAACGGCAGCGGACAGGTATGCGACGGTCCAGAGGGACAGGTCGGGTTTGATGAAACCCATCACACCCATAGACAGCAGCAAAGCGACCTGCGTCACGATCATCCAGCCGCGACGGTGACCCAGGAACGGCAGTGTGAAACGGTCCATGACCGGCGACCACAGGAACTTCCATGTATAGGGGAATTGCACCAGGGCGAAGAACCCGATTTCGGCGAGTCCGACGCCTTCGACTCGCAGCCAGCCGGGAACCAGTTGGAACAAGACATACAGAGGCAGTCCGGAGGTAAACCCGGTGAACACGCAGATCAACATGCGCCGGTTCAGGATCGCTTCCCTGAAAGTCTCCCGGCGCTTGCGTTGTTCTGCGGTATCAGTCTCCATGGACCCAATCGTAATCCATGATCAGCGGCGCGTGATCGGAGAAGCGCTGTTCCTTGTATATGTCGGTGCTCAATACCCTGTCTCTTAGCCCCGGTGTGACGACCTGGTAGTCGATGCGCCATCCTACGTTGTTATCCCAGGCACGACCGCGGTTCGACCACCAGGTGTACTGGTCCGGTTCCTGCTCTATTGTGCGAAACGCGTCGGTGTATCGATGTTCGCCGAACACAGCGTCCATCCAGGCACGTTCTTCCGGCAGGAATCCGGAATTCTTTCGGTTGGCACGCCAGTTCTTGAGGTCGATCTCCTTGTGCGCGATGTTCCAATCGCCGCAGATCACGTATTCGGCACGGCGTCGCCGTAGTTTCCGGAGGTGCTCTGTGAACGTATCCATACAGCGATACTTGGCCTCCTGCCGTTCCTCGCTCGATGACCCGGACGGCAGGTACAGCGACACCACATTGATGCCTTCCAGCTGTACCTCGAGGTAGCGACCTTCAGCATCGAACTCCGGGTCGCCGTATCCACGCACAACTTTCTTCGGCTTGTGCCGGCTGTAAACAGCCGTGCCGCTATAACCCTTCTTCACAGCATCTTCGTAATAGCAGTGGTAGCCCTCGGGCGAAAAAATATCGTCCGTCAATTGATGAGCCTGCGCCTTGGTTTCCTGGATACAAATTACGTCGGCATTCTGTGCTGCCATCCAGTCGAAAAAACCCTTGCGGGCGGCCGCCCGAATGCCGTTGGCATTCAAGCTGATAACGCGAAACAAAATCGATCTCCTGTGTCA
>CAMYIS010000027.1 GCA_947258485.1 uncultured Woeseiaceae bacterium | reverse complement strand
ATTGGCAAATTTCTTGTGAATGCCGGCTCAAAAGACGAAGAATAATATGGACAGGAATTCGGTCATGCGACGAGCAATTACTGCATTGCTAATTGGAATAGGAACGGCTGCTGTTTTCGGTTTGGCGAACGCGGCTGCAGACTCACCGAACGCCCTCATAGAAGACTCTATGGTCGTGCTTACCGAGAAACTCGACGGGCGAAAGGCCGAATTGGCCGCCGATCGTAAATCGTTGTATGCATTGATCGATGAGATCCTCTTGCCGCGATTCGACCGGAAGTTTGCCGCGCAGCTGGTGCTTGCGCGGCACTGGCGCTCGGCGAGTCAAGCACAGAGAACACGTTTTATCGAGGCGTTTTACCAGGCCTTGCTGCGTCGCTATGCCGACGGGATACTCGAATTTGATCCGAACAAGATCAAGGTCATACCGTTTCGGGGCGACGCGTCCAGGCCGCGCACCAAAGTCCGGAGCACGGTCGCACTCGACGATGGCAGCAAGGTTGCTGTTGATTACGACCTGGTCAAACGCGAGTCTGGATGGCTGGTTTATAACGTCGTTATCGAAGGCGTCTCGTACGTGACCAATTTTCGTGCCGAGCTGGACGCCGAGATTCGTAGCACAAGCCTGGATGCCGTCATCGCGCGCCTCGAAAAAGAGGCGGACATGTCCGCTGATGAATGATTTCGAACTCGAGGATCGTGGCGAAGGCTGCTTTGCGCTTAGCGGTGAAATGACATTCGACACGGCGGAGAGAATCCTGAAGGAGAGCGAGGATCCGTTCGAGGAGCATTCCCAGCTGGAGATAGACCTCTCGGGCGTCACGGATAGTGATTCTGCAGGTCTGGCCCTGCTGCTCGAATGGGTAACGTGGGCCAATCATACCGTGCGTGAGATTCGATTCACCGGCATGCCTGAGCGCATCACGGCGATCGCAAAAACGACCGAAGTGGACGGGCTGCTGACGCGCGGAGAACGCTGGGCCGGATTTATCGAAGCCCCGGAAGCCTGATCAGTTACTCGCGCCTTCTTCGGAGTACTCATCCTCAAGGAATTCGTCGAGAAACTCGTCATCCTCGGGCGGGTAGCCGTCGTACACCTCGTATTCGCGGTTCTGTAAATAGGATTCGCGAAGCGTGATGTAGCGGTCTTTCGAGCTTTCCAGCAGTTTGTCGATCGCCAGCAAACGATAGCGCAGATCAATTATTCTAAGCACGGTCAGCTTGTCACGAACCGACGTGACCTCATAGTGATACAACGGGTTCGACAGGATATCGAGCGGTAACATCACTGCATCACGCAAGGTACGGGGCCCCAGTAAGGGCAGCATGACGTAGGGTCCGGACGGGACTCCCCAGACCGCCGCCGTCTGGCCGAAGTCCTCCGGACTCGCCTCGAGCCCGCCGGCAGCCGCGACATCGAACAGCCCGCCGATACCCACCGTGCTGTTGATCAAAAAGCGACCGAATTCAGCAAAGCCGGAGGAAGGCTTGCCTTGCAGGAAATTATTGATCGCCGACGCGGGCGTGATGAGATTGTCCATGAAATTACTGACGCTGTTTCGCACCGGCCTTGGCAAGATCGCGTCATAGCCTTTGGCCAGCGGTTTCAGGCTGACCGTGTCGATGGCTGTATTGACGCCATACAGCGTTCGGTTCAGCGGCTCCCAGGGGTCACTGTCCGTGCGTTGATCCTCAGGGATGCTCGCGCAGGCGCCCAGCAAAGACGCCAGCAACACGGCCGCGCCGGCTGCCAGGATTCGCATGTCACGCGGCGCCGGCACAGCTAATTGTCGCTACGGACGGAGATACCGACCGGCCTGTCGCGCTGCATCATCTTGAGTTGCTCTTCGGTCATGAATTCACGTATGAAGTCGATACGGGCTTCGAAACGAATGCGCTGGATTTCCTGCAATTCTGGCAGGCGCAGTGCCTGTTGCAAGTATCCAATACCGCCGGTCAGGTCACCAATCATAAGGCGATATTCGGACAGGTAGTAGTAGGCCTCCGCATTCTCGCCAGCCTCGTTGGCGGCGCGGGCGATGAGCCGAACCTGCTCCGGCGTGGGGGGCACGTTATTCATCAAGTCCAATAACATCGTATGGGCTTTCGTGGCCTGGCCCAGCTGCAAAAGACGCTCGCCATAATCGAGAACGAGCGGCACATTGCGCGGAAACAGTCCCAATGCGCGTTCATAGATTTCAAGCGCTTCTCGCGGTTGATCCAGCGCAACAAGGGTCTGGCCAAGGCCGATATGATAGGCAATCACGGATTTGTCGTCTTTGAGCAATTCCCTGAAGATATCGAGCGCTTCCCAGTACTGGCCGGCGCGCTGGTAGGCGACGGCACGTCCGTAGCGTTCCACATTGGTCTGACTGTCGTACGGGCGTTTCTCGTAATAAGCGACGGCTTCCTTCGGAGTATCGAAGCGGGCGACGATCATCCGCGCACGTGCAATGCCGTAGCTGGTCGAATCGTTGCTGCGAACCGCCGGATAGTCGCGGGCCCGATTGCGAGATTCCGCGATTCGAGCTGTCGTCACCGGGTGCGTTCGCAGGAATTCCGGAGCACGCATCTCCGGACTGGTCGTTGTTTGTCTCGACATGACCTCGAAAAAAGACGCCATCCCATACGGATCGAAACCGGCGTCGGCGAGCGCTGCTATGCCTATGCGATCCGCTTCGTATTCGTTGGTTCGCGTGAAGTTGATCTGTTGCTGAACGGCTGTGCCTTGCGCGACGGCCATCGCACCCTGCACGGCATCCGAGCTGCCCCCGGCGGCCGCAACGATAATTGCGCCGAGCATCATTGCGGTACTGATTATGCTCTGTCGCGAGTTTGCGTGAATTGCGCGGGCGATATGGCGTTGCGTGACGTGAGCCACCTCGTGTGCAATGACGCCGGCCAGTTCGTCTTCGCTGCGTGTGGCTTCGATGAGTCCCGTGTGCACGCCGATATAGCCACCTGGCAAGGCAAACGCATTTATCCGGGGATCGTCGATGACGAAGAACGTGAATCTGTAGTCGCCGTCACTTGTCTGCGCCACGATGCGACTGCCGATTTCATTGATGTACTCAGTCACGAGCGGGTCTTCCACTACCCGGCCACTGCGGCGAATATCGCGCATGATCATGCGGCCCAGCTGAGACTCATCGTTGGTCGACAGCACGGCATCGGCCGGGCTGCCCATGTCGGGCAGTTTGATATCGTCAGCACCGGCGCCGCTGACAAATACCAGCGACGCGAGCAGTAGCGCTGTAAACGCGCGTTTTAGGGTGTCTGCGATCATAGGGTGAAGTTCAACGATGCGTGTACCAGTGTCCGACTTGTGACAAGCCCGGGTGTTCCCCGAATTATAATGCCTTGACGGCCTGAAGTACTTCCTCGGCATGGCCATTGACCTTGACTTTGCGCCATTCCTTGCGAAGCTTTCCCTCGGCGTCGATGAGAAAGGTGCTGCGCACGACGCCCATGAATTTGCGACCGTACAACGACTTCTCGTGAATGACGTCGAATGCCTTGCATACTTTCTCGTCCGGATCGGAAATAAGGTCGAACGGAAAGCCCTGCTTTTCGCGAAATTTTTCGTGTGAAGCGATGCTGTCTCGTGAGACACCCAGGACGACCGTTTTCTGTCGTCGAAACCGGGCGTGTAGCTGAGCGAAATCGCGACCTTCGGTAGTGCACCCCGGGGTGCTGTCCTTCGGGTAGAAGTAAAGAACGACGTTTTGGCCGCGCAGGTCCTTGAGTCGTATTGTCTTGTTTCGGGTTGCATCGGCCGTGAAATCGGCCACGACGCGGTTCATTCTGGGTGCACTCATAGTGATTTCCTTTATTTTTCTATGAAGGGCGCCGGATCAGGCTTTGACGGGTTCGAGGATTGCGTCCAGGTTCAGCCGGTCGCAGACCTCGAGGAATTCCTCGCGCAATTGGGCAATGTGGACGGAAGAGGGCACGTTGACGGCCATTTGCACGGCAAACATCGGTGCGCCCGTGTGCGCCGCCGAGTAGCTGCGTGTCGCTACGTCGGCGATCTCGATGTCGCGCGACGAGAAGAACTCGGCGAGGTTGTAGACGATGCCCTGTTGGTCGAGAGCGACGACATCGACCGCGTACGGCATGCGGTCATCTTTGGCGGGTTTGACGTCAGTCTTGCGAATCGCAATCGTCAGTCGATCGCCCTCGCAGAGCTTGTCGAGCCCCTGCTCGAGGCGATTCAGCGTGTGCCAGTTGCCGGAGACCAGCAGAAGCATCGCGAATTCCGAACCCAGCGTTGTCATGCGGCTTTCCTCGATGTTGCCGCCGCACGCCAGTATGACTTTGGTCAGATCCTGAACTACACCCGTTCGATCCGTACCAACTGCTGAAATAACAATAAGTTGTGACATCTTTCTATAATCAACTTTATAAATTTATGGCGGCTTCTTTGGCCATTCTGGCGGAGGGTAACCGACTCCTCTGCTGCAGGTCGACAGTCCTTGCCAGCACCGGACATGAACAGTAACATCGCCGCCTCATTTGTGGCGAGGTACATTTGTGTTCCAAGGCAGCCTGGTCGCGC
>CAMYIS010000026.1 GCA_947258485.1 uncultured Woeseiaceae bacterium | reverse complement strand
ACTTTCTCTGACGAGTTGGCCTCGCTCACTGCCGGAAGAGCCAAGATCTTCGGCGTTTCGGTCAAGGATCGGGGAGCGGTGTCGATGGCGGGCCATACCGGCAAAGCCTTCTGGTTCTCCAAGGCTACCAACCAGTTCGTGACCAGCAGCTACTACTACGACGAGTACCCCCAGTGGGTTGTCGACTGGAATGCCAGGAAGGTCCCGGAAAGTTACGCAAACACCGCCTGGGAGTTGTTGCACCCGATCGACACCTACCTCTTCGGAGAACAGGACGATCAGGAGTGGGAATTCGTGCTCGGCAATTATGGCCGCACCTTCCCCCACAAGTTCACGACACCCGAGAACCCCTATTTCTCGACATTCCTCACGATCAGCCCCGCGGGCGACGAGATGACGACGGACTTCGCGAAGACGGTCATCGCCGAGGAAGGGCTGGGGGATGACGACATCACTGACTACCTCGGTGTGAGCTATTCCGCCAACGACTACGTTGGTCATTTCTTCGGGCCTTCGAGCCTCGAGGCCGAGGACAACATCCTGCGGCTCGACCGGACGCTCGCGGATCTCTTCGCCTATGTGGATCAGGAGGTCGGGCTCGAGAACACGCTGATCGTACTCTCCGCCGACCATGGTGGCCCCGAGGCTCCCGGGTATCTGAACAAGCTCGGTATCCCGGCCGGCTATGTCTCGCCCGATGAATGGGACAAGGATCCGGTCATCGCGCGGCTCAAGAACACGTTCGGCATTCAGGGTCAGAGTGTCTTATGCGATCCCGAGCACTTCGTTGGAACGCGGGACGGTTCCCGACAACGGATTGACGCGAGCGGTCCTTAACAACTACAACGCCGCGCGTTCAGGGAACATCTATGTGGTGTTCAATCCCGGCTGGTTCATCAACGATCTGGACGGGCTGTCTGTGGCAGTTGTCCATGGTTCACCCTGGCGATATGACACCTATGTGCCGATTCTCTTCGCCGGGAGCGGGATCGAGCCGCAGAAGGTCTCACGCCGGGTTCACACGGTAGATGTGGCACTGACACTGGCAACGGTTATCGGAACGCGACCGCCCTCTGGCGCTGCCGGTGAAGTATTGCTGGAGGTGGTTGGGCAGTAGCCCTAAACGAAATTGAACTGGCTGAATGAGTCAGAATTTCTCGAAAAGATTATTGGATTCCGGGAGTCAAGAAATGACGAGCGCACCTAAAGTCATCATGCAACGAACGGGCCAACTCATCGTTGCGCTCATGTTATTCGCGGCGTTTGCCGCGGCCACCGCCGACGATATTACCGGCGTAAACCGATTCGTCTGCGCACCTGCGCAGGTGACCGTTTGTGATGAGGCCGGGGCATGTGTCTCGGTATTGCCGTGGGAAGTCAACGTACCCCGATTTCTCGTATTCGATCTGAAGAAAAAACGCATCGCTACGACCGAGGCGAGTGGAGAGAATCGTGTGACGCCCATTCAGTCGGTAATTGAGGCGGAAGACGCTATCTATTTGCAGGGCGTTGAAGGCGGCAGAGCTTTCAGCTTTGTGATTAGCAGGTCCACGGGATTCATGAGCGCAGCGGTGGCGCGGGAATACCTGACGGTGACCGGTTTCGGCGCATGTACGCCGTCAAAGTGAAACGCAGGGAGAGAACGAGATGAGAGCATTAATCGTAGTCATATTTCTGGTTGCCATCGCATCGACGGCATCGGCGCAAACTCCTCCATCCGGACAATCCCTCGCGGCGACCCTCGAGGTTTATGTATTTCCGACGTCCGGACAGGAGGCATCGAAGCAGTCTAAGGACGAGGCCGAGTGCTATAGCTGGGCTGAGACCAATACGGGTGTCGATCCGTTCCAGGTTGACAAAGACACTGAGCAGCAGCAACAGCGAGCGGCGGAACAGGCACAAGCGGCTCAGGAGTCGACCCGGGGGGCGGGCGCCCGAGGTGCCGTTCGCGGAGCGGCGGCTGGAGCGCTTATCGGCGAGATCGCAAATGACGATGCCAGCGAAGGTGCCGCTTACGGCGCGGCAGTGGGAGTCATGAGAGGGCGTCGCCAAGCACGGTCGTATCGGAGACAAGCTGAGCAACAGGCCGAACAGTCTGTCGATGCGCAGAAAGCATATGCCGAGGACAAGGTCGAGAATTTCAAGAAGGCGTTCAGCGTTTGCCTTGAAGCCAAGGACTACATGGTTCGCTACTAGGATGACAGGCATGAGCTTTATCCGATACGTGATGGTTTTGCTATCGCTCGGCCTTGTCGCCGTCCCCGCGGCGCACGCAGCCGAGCAGCCAGCAGACTCGGCCCACAGTGAGTCGGGCCACAGTGAGTCGGGCCACAGTCACCTCGCGGCGTTTCTTGGCGCCGGCGAAGAGGACATCGAGGGCCATCAGGCGAGTGCCAAGGCCATTGGCATCATCTACGAATACCGTTTTCCCAGTGGATGGGACATCGGCGCTGTCCTCGAGCGCCTCGAGGTCGACGGCCATGAGAACACCATCGCCTTGATCGGCGCCGGGTACCACTTTTCGAATGGCCTGCGCCTGTTTGCCGCTCCTGGCTACCTGGTTGCAAGCGGTTCAGCCAAAGACAAGTGGCTGTTTCGCGCAGGAATCAGCTATGAGATTCACATCAGTGAACGCTGGACGATGGCGCCGGAAGTCTTCAAAGATTTCCTCGAGGGCGGTGGCGATGCCTGGATAGCCGGTGTGGCAATCGGGTACGGATTCTAGCGGGCAGATGATAAGACGGAGCCCTTCAAAACGGATATCCCGCGGGGGCTTGTCATTCTGTTTGTTGATCGCCACCTTGCTCTGCGCCCCGGGTGGCCTCGTTTCCGCACAAGACAGCACTGGGCAGCCAGAGGCGGGCGGTACGGTTGCGCAGCAGCTGGACACTGTGCTTGTCGTCCGGACCGGCAGCCCGCGGCAGACGCTGCAGTCATGGCTGGATCATACGCGTAGGGCCGAGATTCTGACCGAACGGGCGATCCAGGAGCAGACGCGTGCAAATATCTCTCGGGTTTCCGCTAACGCGCGCCGTCTTTTTGCACATCTTGACCTGTCCCGGACACCGACGGCGGTTAGAAACGAGGTCGGGTTACGCGCAACGTATGCGCTCCACGACATATTGCTGCGTGTGGCATTGCCACCCATGGAGGAGGTGCCGGAGGACTGGGAGCCTTACGAGGAGGAGGCGCCTGACAAGTGGCGTTTGCCCGGGACGCCCATTATCTTCGCGCAAATTGAGGAAGGACCTCGTGCAGGTGAGTTTCTTTTCAGTGCGACCACGGTCACCGACGCCCCTGGTTTCTATAACCGCATCAGTCACCTGCCGGTGCAACAGTCCTCTTTGTTCGAGAGTTGGTCGGACGCTGCGCCGCAGCTGACCGGTCCTTCGATTCCCGCCGCGTTCGTCGAGAGGCTCCCTGACAATGTCAAGGAGACCTTATACGGCACTCCAATCTGGAAGATCGTATTCAGTATCGCCGCGCTGGTGATTGTTCTGGCGCTGTTTGTGTTTCTGCGGCGATGGATGACCCGTAATACTCCGGACTCACCGTTTGCAACCAAGATTCTCAGGATGCTGATCCCGATTACGGGTATAGCGCTGGCGTGGGGGCTGTATTGGTACCTCCGAATGGAGTTGATCATAAGCGGTCAATTCGCAAGGATCCTGGGCTACGTGATATCCGTCGTAATCTACCTGGCTCTGGCAAGGCTGGCGTGGCTCACGATACTCGCTGCGTTCGAGTGGATTATTCGCTCACCAAAGATCCCGGACCAGAGCCTCAATGCCAATCTGTTGCGCCTGTGCGCCAGGCTGCTGGGATTCGTGAGTTTCGTGCTGGTGCTCGCGCTGGGCGCACAATCGCTGGGTATGCCTCTTTTCGGGGTGGTCGCTGGTCTTGGCTTTGGCGGCCTCGCCATTGCGTTGGCCATTCGCCCGACCCTCGAGAACCTGCTCGGCGGGCTGGCGCTGTTCGCGGACAAGCCGGTCCGGGTCGGCGATTTCTGCAGTTTTGGCGAACGCATGGGCGTCGTGGAAGAAATCGGCATCCGCAGCACGAAAATCCGGGCGCTGGATCGCTCACTGATCTCGGTGCCCAACGCGCACTTCGTCGACATGCAGCTGGTCAATTGGGCCCGCTGCGACATGAGACTCATTCTCACGGAGATCGGGCTTCGCTACGAGACCGAGCCGGACCAATTGCGCCACGTACTTGCGACGCTGCGCGAGATGTTGTTCGCGCACCCGATGATCGACGGGTCCACGGTGAGGGCGCGCTTCGTCGGGTATGGGGCCCACTCCCTTAATGTGCAGATTCGTGCGTATGCGCTGACCCCGGACTGGAACGAGTTCCTTGCCATCCGCGAGGATGTCTTCCTTCGTGTGAACAAGATCGTTGCCGAATCCGGCACCAGTTTCGCCTTTCCCTCCCAAACCCTGTACCTCGGTCGTGACGGTGGGCTTGACGAGAAGCTCAGTGAAGCGGCGAAAGAACAAGTGGCCGTCTGGCGTCGCGCCGGGACGTTACCGTTCCCCAATACCGCAGCCGCCAGGATTGACGAACTCGAGGGAACGCTGGACTTCCCGCCCGATGGCTCCGTTGACGAAACGCAACCCGATGATGGTTCTACGACCGATAGGACACCTGGACAATGACCAAGCACATGATGACGATCCTCGTACTCTTTATCCTGGCGTTAGGTAGTGGCGGCTGCGCAAGTCAGTCCGGGAACGACTTCGTCAGCGATGCCATCAGAAGAGGGGCGCAGCAGGAACAGCAGGGGCAGTACTTTCGGGCGGCGGAAACGTATCTGACAGTCCTTCGATCGCAGCCGGGAAACCGGAAGGCGCGCGCTGATCTTACGCGCATCATCGACCAGGCGGCTACGGAGAAGCTGAATTTGGCCACAGGAATGGAGGCCGAGTTGAGGCTGGATGAGGCCATCGCCGAGATGGATGCTGCGAGACGCCTGCTACAACGGTCAGCGTCGTTTGATGTCGAGAGTGGGCAGGCGAGCCTGGTCGAGTCCCGCAGGTTGCAGCTTGTTGATCGCCGGGTGCAAGCCCTTCTCATGGCAGCCGAGCGCGCCCGCGAGGACGGCCTGTGGAGCGCGGCGCTAGCGAATCTGCAAGCGGTCGAAACGCTCAGCCCGGGGTACGGCGAGACCAGGGAGAAGATGCGCGAGGTCTGGGTGGACTGGGCCGACGCCAATGAGAGCGAGGGTCGTCTGCGTGCCGCGGCAATGCGGCTCGAGGAGGCGACAAGGGTACCGGGAGAGCGGTCGAGCGCCATCTCCGCAAGAGCTGCCGCCATCCGTTCTGCGCTTGGC
>CAMYIS010000025.1 GCA_947258485.1 uncultured Woeseiaceae bacterium | reverse complement strand
ACCGAGTGTCGCAACATCTGGTTGTGGGGCCAGTCCAAGGTGATGTCGAGACAGGCGAGGTCCGGGTTGAAGAACCATTCCGTAATGGTACTGTTGTAGTTGATTGTGCCGTTGGTAATGGTCCAGTGATTCGTGACGGTGCTCGAAAGGCCTACCTGACAGACCGCAAAGCCAGAACTCGACGGCACGACAGAGATGTCGCAAGCGGTGGTAAGCCCGACGTACAGCAGCTCGACAGTGTAGTCGTCGGCGGTGCCGGCGGTCTCATCATATCCGGTCCCGGCATACATTAGCGTTGCGGCATCATCGCAGGCCAGCGCCCGCTGCGCCTCGTCGCTGAACGTGCCCTGTTGCATCACTGCCTCAGTGTCGGCAAATCCCAGAAGAGCCCCAACCTGCCGGTCGGCATTGACTGCAAACTGATGTCCTACCGGCAGGCTTCCGGTTCGGCGGTAGGTCGAACTGTCCACCTTGGCAGGCATCAGGAACGGATTGTTAACGTTGGCCTCGTATAAATGCAGGTTGACATCGTCACCGCGGACGTCGTCGGATGAGCCGAATAGGGCATCGACGCCAGCGTCGACGTCGAACGTCGTGTTCGCGCCAACTACGGCCGCGGTGGCATTTTGTTCGGCTTCGGGAAGTCCGCTTTCGGTCGCCAGGTTCGTATGTCCCAGGCCGAGGCAGTGCCCGAGTTCATGCGATATCACCGATTCAAAGTCGACACTCGTAGCAGGAATGTTGTTGCTCGCGCCAAATTTCAGATTTGACTGAACAGGTGCCAATGCATTGAATGCACTGACGGCATTTTGGACCGGGGTCGCCAGCGCTGCTGCATTGGGATCAGCGGGATCGATGCAGACTGACACCGTGATATTCCCACCGGTGCCGGTATAGTTCGGCGCATGAACGACCGCACCCGGTTGCAAGAATGCACCGGCTTTTAGCTGTATGGGACTTGCGGCAAGACAGATCATGCCCAGCAGACTGAAAATAACTCGCGATCCCCCTTTTTTTGTTCTTGGTTGCATTTTTATCTAACGGACTCCCCACAAATCGTCGTGCTCGAGCAATGCGCGGAGTTGTAGCTCAGCCGCGCGCAGTTTCTGGATAGGTTCGATGTCTGGGTATTTCTCGGCGTCGGTCCCCAGACCCGACCAGGAAATTTTTCGCTGCAGCTCACCCGAGCTTACCGCCGTCAGATTGAGCTCGAAGACGCTTATTGACTCGTCGGCAACCACGAAGATTTCGGCTGGCTTTTGGGCTGCCAAAGCCGCTTTCATGCGGCCCTGCTCCTTCGACCGCTTCAGATTCTCTACTGCCCTGGTTTCGAATGTCGCTAAACCGTTTGCCAGCAATGACGACAGCAGATTCTCGAGCTCCGCGGCATGTAGCCACATTTCGTAGTCGCCGGCCTTGCTGGTGTAGCTCGGGTGGTGGACCAGAACCCGGCCGTCGCCAAACACACGAATCAACGGGGTTGGGTCTTGATTGGCGAACTCTCCCCAAATTTCTCGATACGAAACGACCACTACCGCAGGGTCGCGGTTCCAGGCAAAGTGTGCGGGCGGCACGGCTGAGGAATCAATTTCCGCCAGTGAGGGCGCTACAAGAGTAATCGCACCGAAAGTCGCAACTACGCCCAACGCCTGCTTCAAACGTAGCGGTTTCATTTCCGACACCCCGTTGGTTGTTCTATGTAAATAGCCATGGTTTTCTTTATCGTTTTTTGGGGGGGCTACAGTGTGCTGCCGATTTACAGATCCGGCTCTTCCACCTCGACGATAGCGATTGTAAGTAATTATAGTGCAAGGTGACTCGTCTTGGGTGGATTAACGCCATGCCAGCCCTGAAAACCGAGACGTTGGACCGTTGGAATCGTTGGCGATGCAGTGCCGCAGGCGCATCTCAATCCCACCCTCGCGGCAAGCGTGATACCGGCTAATCCGCGATGATCCTGAAGTTGCTGGTGTTCTCGATCACGACGGACACTACGATCATATAACCAAACAACACGACGGCAGACTTTAAAGCGATAGCCAGCCAGTCTGATTGATAGACGCGGCGCACAGCGATGATGAAATATGCAAGGAAGTAGACGAACAGCACAAACTTCGAAATCATAAAAATAGTATGCCTGTTGGCCAGTTCCTCGAGCGGCAGCATCATTGCGAGTATCACGTATGCCGCACTGTGCAAATGAATCGAAAAAATCAGGTGGTCGAAGTACAGTCGCTTGACGTACACGATCTTCAACAGCAGTGCGAACATGGGCAGCAAAACGAACATCAGGCGTGGCAAATCGTCAGACAGAAAACGTGCCTGGATAGCAGCGTCGAAGCCCGGATCCTGTCCAGGTTCGAGCAATTTGCCGCTTTGTGCGAACCAGGCAACAAGAATGAAAAACGAGATACTGATTACAAGGTAGAGCCGCAGTGGTGACGAATAAGTGCGGCGACGACCGGCGAGGAACTCATAGGTCAGCATTCCCGGGTGGCGAAACAGGGTCTTGACCGTTAGGGCGGCCCGCCCATCGAGTTCGAAGGTCTCTCTAACGACCTCCCGAACCAGGCTCCAGAGGGGTCGCTCGAGATCGACGTTTCGCTGACCGCAATTCGAACAGTAGGGGCCGTCGAGCCCGGTTTGGCAATTTCTGCAATGCGGCATGGGACAGTGATACCGAGCTTGATACGTCGCGTCAATTCCGCACCCGAGCAGTCCGCTAATCGGATAGGCCTTAGCGCCCGTTAGCAATGTTAAGATTTCGAGTAATGAAACTTCTTCGCGTCCGCACAATTTTCCTCGCACCGCTGGTTTTGTTCGCGCTCTTCTACGTGGGCGTGTCTGTTTTCCTGCTTCTGGACGACGAAATAGCTGCACCGCTCAAAGGGCAGCCTGCAAGGCACCACACGATCGCGATCTTCGGCGCCAGCGGGACAGCGGGCGACGGCATCCTCAAAGCTGCATTGGCCGACCCAGCCATTGCCAGGATTCACGTATTTACCCGGCGTACGACGCCACGAATCGACACAGGCGTAGCCTCGGGCAAGGTAGAAATGACCCTGCATCTGAATTACCTCGATTATTCGGCACTCCATGCGCAAATTGCGAAGGCCGATGCCGTCTACTGGGCTATTGGAACAAGTAGCGTCGGTGTTGACGAGGAAACCTACGGCCTGATCCATGTAGATTTCCCGGTGCGCTTTGTCAGGGAATGGTTGGGTGTCAGCGATAACGCGGATATCTCATTTCATTACATCAGCTCCAGCGATATATCCGCAGATTCCCGGATGATGTGGGCGCGTGAGAAAGTGCGCGCGGAAAATACGCTCTTCGACGTTGCGGAAGGCTCGAATCTCCGCGTGATCGCCTATCGGCCCGACTATATCGGTCCAACGAAAGAAGAAGCGCATTTGGGCCAGAATCTCCTCTATTGGTTTTTCGCGCCCGTTGGCTCGGCCGTGAGGGCTACGCAAATAGGTCAGAGCATGTTCGAGGTAACGGCAAGAGGGTCTGAATTCGGAAATGGCGATCGTCTCGGAACCAGAAGTATTATTAGATATAGCGATGCGTATGAGCGGCGGCGAGGATTCATTGCCGGAGCATCGTTCGCACAGCACTAGCTCCACCGCCAAATAGAAGAATAAGCCCCTTTTCAATCAGGGGCTTATTTCTTGTAATCTGAGCCAGTCCATACGACCGTCCATCTTTCAAACGTCTCTGACGTCGTTTTTTGGCCCGCGCTGAAAGCGGCCATTCAAAAGCTCAGATTTGGCCCCGACCGACAGTCTGCTTACGGCCAGAAGCGGCCGTTCAACTTATTTGGTAGCGGAAAGCTACGGCACTCATTTGTTCGAACGGTGCATTTCGTCCAGCCTCGCCAATTGCGCACGCACTTGTTCCTCAAAACGACTACTGTAGGCACCAGGTACATGTGGCTCTCGATACCTTCTGAACGTGGCGCGTAGAGCCTCCCATTCTCTCCGGGCGCCGGGATTCTCAAATAAGAAACCGGACGTATCTCCAATGATGACGTCCATTGCCGATTCATCGCCGGTGAGTGCCAAGAAACTACTGACCCTATAAAATTGCAATGAATTGAAGTCTCGAATGAGCATTGTATAGATAACGGACTCAGATGGATTCAATGTCTCCCCGGCGTTTCCTTTTGCCCAAATGTCCGGATATTCATAGATAGCAGAACGAGATTCCATCTCCGCCATCATATTGTTCCAGCCCCTCTCAGCCAGGGCGATTTCCTGCGTTTGTCGCATTTGCAGCCCTACAAATACCAGAGACACGACAACCGCAAAAATACCGACGATTTCCAACCAATCGCGAATTTTGGCTTGTTTCAATTCTCGCTCCAGTGCTGTAAGTCAATGGCTGCTTTGGGTCATCAGGAGACGATTCTAGCAGCTCCAGGCGACCGTCTCAGAACGGCCAAGAGCGGTCATACCACTGACGCCCTGTCAGCGACCGTTACTTCCCAAGCACTATGTCTTCGAGTGCGTCGTGAACCACCTGTGTAGCTATCTCAACAAGTAGTACTTTTCCTGACAGAACAATGCGCTCAAATCCTGC
>CAMYIS010000024.1:4661-6079 GCA_947258485.1 uncultured Woeseiaceae bacterium | reverse complement strand
GCTGCATTGCGTGCTATACCGGAGTGGCAGTATGTTGAGCGCGAAGTGGACATCCGGCTCGAGCGTGATCAGGTCTAACCCTTCGTTGCAGCGGACGGCTTTCGACCGCCGCTGAACTCGATCATCACGAATGACTGGAGTTGCTGCGTTTGCGACCTTCGCTGGAACCCTGGAAATGTCGCTTACGGCATTCCACGGGCAAGCAGGGTGGTGCCGGCGATCTCGCTTCGTAGTACGGCCGCGACTTTCTCCGGCTGCATGGGTTTGCTGATTAGAAAACCCTGTGCAAGATCGCAGTTGCAGCTCTTCAGGAACTCGAGTTGCGTCAGCGTCTCTACGCCTTCGGCAGCCACCTCGATATCGAGGCCCTGCGCCATCGCGATGGCGGCGCGGATGATGCGCTGGTGGCTGTTATTTTCCTCGACGTCGGAAATCAAGGATTGGTCAAGAACAAAACTGTCGATGAAACCATTGTCGAGTGATTCGAATGACACGTCGCGCGTCCCGAAATGATCGAGCGAGATTCGGACGCCGAGCTTTCTCAAGCTGCGCAATGTTTCCAGTTCATTGCTTCGTTTGCGAACGATGTCGTCGTCACCAATCTCGAGCTCGATACAGCCCGGGTCGAGCGATGTATCGGAAAGCGACTTGCTGACCGCCTCGACCAGGCGGTGGTGCATCAGCTGTTGAGTTGACAGGTTGATGGCGAGCGACAGGTCGGGGAGTTCGAAGCGATGCTGCCATGCCGCGAGCTGCCGGCAGGCAGTTGCGATCACCCATTCGCCGGCCGAGTGGATCAGGCCGCTGCTTTCGAGAATAGGCAGGAAGCGTGCCGGTGCCAGCAGGCCAAAACGAGGGTGCTGCCAGCGCAGCAGTGCTTCGAGCCCAATCAGGCGCCCGCTCGAGACATCGATGCGTGGCTGGTAGTGCAATACGAATTCATTGCGGACCAGCGCATGTCGCAAGCCGACCTCGAGTTCTTCGCGTTGCGCCAGCTTGGTGTTGAGGGCGTTGGAGTAATACTGGAAACGATCGCCACCACGTTTCTTTGCTTCGAGCATTGCAATGTCTGCGGCTTTAATGAGTCGTGCTGCGTTGTCGCCGGAGTCAGGGTACATCGCGATGCCGATACTCGGGGTCGCATACACTTCGCTGGCGTCAAGCTCGTATTTCTCGGACAACACCAGCAACAGTTTCTGCGCGGCCGCGGCGGCATTGCTCGCTTCGCCGAAATCCTCGAGGCACACGACGAATTCGTCGCCACCCCAGCGGCCCACGAAATCACCGACGCGCAGGTTTGACTGCAGGCGTTTTGCGACTTCGCAGAGCAATGCGTCACCAACGTCATGGCCCAGCGTATCGTTTATAGACTTGAACCGGTCCAGATCGATGAAGAGTGCGGCGAGCGGTGCCGATTT
>CAMYIS010000024.1:0-4594 GCA_947258485.1 uncultured Woeseiaceae bacterium | reverse complement strand
CGCTGGCTGCGCCCAATGGCTCGCGTCAGCTGTTCGCTAAACAAACCACGATTAGCCAGTCCCGTAAGGTCGTCGAATTGCGCCCGTTTCTCGAGCTCGGTCGTCCTGCGGGTAAGCTCGGTGATGTCGCGGAACGTTATAACGCCGCCGATGAGTTCGCGGTTGCCGTCGAACAGGCCCTGGCCGTTGAGGCTTAGCACCGCATCGGGCTGTTCCGGCGCGCGGTAGATGGCTACCTGGGCCGCAAACTTTTCGCCATTGCGGGCGCGAACGAGCGGCAGGTCTGCAGAGTTGCGGTAGTTTTCACCGTGCTCATCAATGCAGCAAAATGTCTGTTCCCAGGTTGGGTCGGGCTGTGAGCGTGGTCCGAGGCCAAGTATGGAGCGAGCGGCCGGATTGATGTCGAGCACGTGGCCCGCGTTGTCCACAACGATTACGCCATCATTAATGTCTTTGAGTATGGACAGCACCGTCATATCGGTGTCTGACAGCCGGCGCTGCAGGTGGCTGCGCTGCACGGCGTGGTCAAAAACGGCGTCCTGGCTTTCAACGCTGATATCGTCGACGCAAATATAGGCTGCGGCACCCGCTGCTACGGCGGCAATGCCACGATGCTCGTGTTCTTTGCGAGTCAGCGCAATGACCGGGTAAGGCTCAAGCGAGTGAATAATGCTGGTGAGCGATTGCCCCGATTGCGGGATAGTCGGCCCGACCTCGAGCAGAATCAGGTCAACCACCGCGGCGGCATCTATCGGCAGGCTCAGGCCGGCGCAGCGCGTCAACATGGTGCAGCAAGGAAGGGTTTCCAGTTCGCTGAGATAGTCGGGGGCAAATTCGCCGCGGCCCAGGTAAAGAATCGAGTGTCCCGACATCAGTAACTCGCAACCATTAGCGGCAACTTACCCGTGGCGTCGTGACATGGTGCTGATAACGGACAGGCGTCTGTAGGTGCCATATTTTTGTTTTGCTTCTTCGGTTGCGTCGGGTGACGGCCGGGCTTGCGTGCGGCCAGTCGCATCATAACAGAATAGTAAACAAAGACAGTCGCTTGAGCGATTTTTTTGGCGCTACCAGGCCGCCATTTTCAAACCAAAACAGGCGCACCGGCATCCAAAGGTCACGATAAAGGGAGAAAAAGCACTTGCCAGCGCTTTTGACCGCAAACAGCAGCGACTATAGTCAAACGATGCTTACGAGGACACCTGCGGGAGCTGCCGATGAGGCCGCCTGGATCAGCCAGGCGCAGCGGTCGGACGCCCGGGCTTTCGAATCCCTCTATCGACTGCACGTGGATAAGGTCTACGGGCTATGTCTGAGGATGACCGGCAATGTCAGTGAGGCGGAAGACTGTACGCAGGACGCATTCATCCAGGCGTGGAACAAGCTGGCGAAATTTCGCGGCGACAGTGCGTTTGCCACCTGGCTGCACCGCATTGCAGTCAACACGGTCCTGGGACGCATTCGATCGTCGAAACGGGAGCAGGACCGCATCCAGGCCGTTGCCGATACGTCGGCGGCGCCATTGGCTCTGGGCGATGTCGGCGAACTCAGAGACCTGTCCGAAGCCGTTGACCGGCTGCCGGCAGGCGCGCGTCACGTATTCGTTCTGCATGCTGTGTACGGCTACAGCCATGAAGAGGCAGGCAGCATGTTGGGCATCGCAACAGGTACCAGCAAAGCGCAGCTGCACCGCGCTCGAAGGCTCCTGGCGCAACAATTGAAACAACAGGGATTTGAGGCATGACCGAATCGAACGATGACAAACTGGCCGCGGCAGCAAAGCGACTTGCCACGGAAATCAGCCCGGAACGAGACCTGTGGCCGGGCATTGCCGAAGCTATTCATACGCCGCGGCGCTCACGCTGGACACCGATGTTTGCACAGGCCGCCGCCATCGTGCTGCTGATCGGCGCGTCGTCAGCGGTGACCTACGTCGCTGTAAAGGGGCAGCAGGGCCCCGTTACACAGGTGACGCCGGACCTGGTTTTCGAAGAGACATCATTCAGCGGTCGCTACAACCCGGGGCCTGATTTTCAGGACGCGCGTGACGAACTGGTTGCACAACTCGAGATTGAACTTGCCCGGCTGTCGCCGCAAACGCGTGCCGAGATCGCGGCCAACCTCGAGCTGCTGCACGAAGCGATTCTCGATATTAACGAGGCTCTTGAGCGAGACCCCGACAACGTCATGCTGCAGGCGAAGCTCGTCAAGACGTATCGAGAGGAGCTCTCGGTGCTTCGCCGGGTGGGCGGCCTGACGAGAGACGTCATGATGAGAAACGATATCTAGTTGGCGCGTTTGCCAACCGGAAATGCAAGAGAGAACGATGATGAAGAAACTGATTACGACAACCCTGATCCTCCTGCTCGCCATGCCTGTCGTGGCAGAAGAGGTCGATAAGACGCTCGAAGCAGCGGCTGATGGACAGGTCGACATTTCGAATGTTGAGGGCTCCATTACCGTGACTGGCTGGAGCAGAAACCAGGTGGAAGTTACCGGCACTTTGGGACGCAACGTCGAAGAGCTTATATTCGAACGTAACAAGGACAAGGTTACGGTCAAGGTCAAGGTTCCAAGACGCGGTGGGCCTGGAATCGACAGCGATTTGCACATCAATGTCCCGCAGCAAAGCTCGATAAACGTCAGCGGCGTCAGCGCCGACATCAACGTCACGGAAGTCATGGGCGAGCAGCGCCTGCGTACTGTCAGCGGCGACGTTTCAACCGAGTCCGCCGCTAGCGATGTAATGGCAGAGTCGGTGAGCGGCGACGTTGAGGTTGATGGCGACAACAGCGATATCGAAACGAGAGCCAGCACTGTCTCGGGCGACGTAACGCTGTTCCGCGTATCGGGAACGGTCAGCGCCGAATCCGTTAGCGGGGACATCATTGTTGACGAAGGCTCCTTCAGTCGTGCTCATTTGACCGTTGTCAACGGCGAGGTGTTATTCCAGGCGCAGCTTCAGAAAGGTGGCAAGCTGTCCGCCGAGACCGTCAATGGCGAAGTCGATGTGGAATTTGTCGGCGACCTGTCGGCGAAGATCGATGTCAGCACGACCAACGGCCGCATTCGTAACTGTTTCGGGCCGGAAGCCGAACGCACCAGCAAATACGCACCGGGCTGGTCCTTGCGCTTTACCGAAGGCGATGGTGACGGCCGCGTCGATATCTCAACCGTGAACGGTCGCGTGAATCTGTGCCGCAAGTAACGGTCGCATGGGACCAGCCCGGAAATCCGGACGCCCTGGGGGTTGATTCAGCCTAAATTGAGCCCAGTTTGATACCCTTAGGGGTCTGCCAACCAAGGGTTCCAACATGGGCCGAACGACCAAAATCATCGCGTGGCTGGTGGCCGCGTTCGTTGCCGTTTTCGCGCTTGCCGCGATCTTCTTCGTGCTGTTTTTCGACCCTAACGATTTTCGTGACGACATCGCGGAAGCCGTAAAGGAGAGAACCGGCCGCGACCTGGTAATCGAGGGAGACCTGTCCGTCGCGTTCTTCCCCTGGCTCGCGATAGAGGTCGGCCACACGACGCTCGGTAATGCGCCGGGATTCGGTGACAAGCCGTTTGCCGAATTCGATCGGGCAAAACTCAGCGTTCGTTTGCTGCCCCTGCTGTTTCGCCAGGAAGTTGCAATTGGTACTGCCGAGCTGACGGCGCTGGCGCTGAATCTCGAGGTGGATCCGAAGGGCCGCAGCAACTGGGACGATCTTCTTGCTGACAAGGACCCGGAAACAACCAAGAGCGAAAGTGACAAAGGCAAGGCGGTTGAAGTTTCCGGTATCGACGTCAGCGACACGACGATCACGTATAGGGACAGGCAGTCTGGCGATACCTATGTCCTGAGCGGAATGACCATGCAGTTTGGTCGCCTGTCGGACGACGGGCAGCCGGTTCCTGCCAGCGGCGCGTTTCAATTCGAGATGCAGCCCGCCAAGATCAGCGGCGACATCGAAATGGACACGGAGCTGTCCTTCGACTTGAAAAAAAGCCTCGTGCTCTTTGACGGACTGAGCATAAAGGGTGTCGTTGGTGGCATTACCTCGTCGCCGACCAGCCTGAAGTTCGAAACCGGTGGCATCGAAGTTCAAACAGAAAACCAGACCGTTACGATGCAGCCGCTGTCGATGACCGTGCTGGGCATCGATTTAAAGGCCGACGTTGAGCCTTTTTCCTATGCCGGTGCGGTTGAGCCAGTCGCTACGATCAAGACAGACGCCTTTTCGCCGAGAAGCGTGATGCACCTGTTGGATATCGAAGTGCCTGAAACGGCCGACCCGGTCGCTTTGAGCCGCGTTATCGTCGATGCCAAGGCGGCTTTCAAAACAAACGCCGTGGAGATGACCGGCGTCACGGTCAAACTCGATGACACGACGTTTAAAGGCGCGCTCTCGGTGCCGCGCGGCACAAGCGGGGGCTACCGCTTCGATCTGGGCGCCGACCGGATAGACCTCAACCGCTACATGGCGCCCGCAGAGGAAGCAGCGCAGGGCGGCAGGGGCGAATCCGTGCCGGTCGAAATTCCGTCCGAGCTTATCCGGCCCCTTAATGCGCGCGGCAACCTTCGCGTCGCGACGGCATTGCTTGGCGGCAT
>CAMYIS010000023.1 GCA_947258485.1 uncultured Woeseiaceae bacterium | reverse complement strand
CGGTGGCACGCTGATCAGGAACCTGGTGAAGCTCGAGAAGCTCAAGGTTGAACAAAAAGGCCACAACGAGTACGTCAGCGAAGCGGATCGCGCGGCTGAGCGCGCCGTCATCGATGTCATCCTGAAGCATTACCCCGATGACGCCATACTCGCCGAAGAGTCGGGCGCACAGGGCAATGAAGACGCCGACACCGTCTGGATCATCGATCCTCTGGATGGCACGACCAACTATCTGCACGGATTCCCGGTGTTTGCTGTTTCGATTGGCGTTCAGGTCAACGGCCGGATGGAGCACGCCGTCGTTTACGACCCACTGCGGCAGGAGTTGTTCACGGCCACGCGCGGCAACGGCGCACAGCTCGACGATCACAAGATTCGCGTCAGTGGCCAGAAAGAACTCGAACGCGCGCTGGTCGGCACGGGCTTTCCCTATCGCCAGGCCGACAGCGAGCTGAACCCCTACCTCGGCATGCTGGGCAAAGTCGTTCGAAACACGTCCGGCGTTCGCCGACCCGGCGCCGCTGCACTGGACCTCTGCTATGTCGCGGCCGGACGGCTCGACGCATTCTGGGAGACGGGGCTCGCACCATGGGATATGGCAGCGGGCGCGCTGATCATCCGGGAAGCCGGTGGCATCGTGAGTGCGCTCGATGGCGGCGAGAATTTTCTCGACACGGGACACATACTCTGCGGCACACCGAAGATCTACCGGGACCTCGCCAAGCTGTGCGCCGGCGACATCAAAGCTATCCTGCAAAAACCCTAGCCCACCACCCAACCACCCACCATTCTGACCGCGGCGTCGATCGCCGGGGAATCTCAGTCGCTCGGACAGCTGCTGCGCAAACTCGCTTTGTGAGACACCCCGGCACTCACCGCCGCTGCACGAAGGTGCCGGTTGGGGAGCTCCTCAAGCGTCGTGCGTAGGCGCAGCGACGCATGGACGCCAAAGCAAGCGGAGCCCGATGCGAGCGAGGCAGGACGCCGAGCGAGGTTAAGCGAGAGGAGCTCCCGAATCGGGGCCCTTCGCTTGGGGAATTGGGTGGTTGGCTGGTCGCAGCTAGGGAAGATCGTCGATCAGCGACGGGTCCTTGATCGGCTCGATCAAATCCTGCGCATTGACGTCGAGCGCCAGCGCCGTCGCACTCGCCGTATAGATCGATGAGTAAGTACCGATAATAATGCCCACGATCAGGGCAATCGAGAACGGCGCGATCGACTCGCCACCCAAGGTCAGCAGAGCGACCAGCACGAGCAACGTTGTAAGTCCGGTAATCAAGGTTCGCGCCAGCATTTCGTTGATCGAGATGTTCATCGCCAGTTCTGCTGACACACCGCGCAACGAGAAAAAGTTTTCGCGAATCCGGTCAAACGCAACGACCGTATCGTTTAGCGAATAACCGATGACCGCAAGTACGGCCGCAACGACCGTGAGATCAAACGGCAAGCCGAAGACGGAGAGCGGCCACGGCGCCCGCCGAGAACTTCCACTGGAAGCGAATCATGACATACACAAAAATCATGAGCAGGGCGATGACCATCGCCAGCGCACCGCGTTCTGCGAGCTCGCTGCCCACCTGGGCGCTGACAAATTCGACGCGGCGAAGATCGATCGTTTCGCCGTTGGCCTGCAGCGTTCGCTGCAACTTCTCCCGAACTTCGCTGGCCTCATTGCCTGGCTGCGGCGGCAGGCGAACGAGAACGTCGGTATCTCTGCCGAAACGCTGCACCTGCGCATCCGGAAACCCGGCAGCACTTAGGTTGCTACGAATATCGTCGAGATTTGCAGCCTGTGGATAACCCACTTCCAGCAGAATTCCGCCCGTGAAATCGATACCGAACTCCAGGCCACGCGTTGCGAGAGATACCAGGGAAACCACTACCAGCACTGCGGATAGCGACAATGCGATCTTGCGACGCGTCGAGCCGAGGAAATCGATATTTGTCTTTTCTTTGATCAGTTTCATCGCTGTAATTTCCTAGACCGGAATCGACGCCAGTTTGCGCCCGCCGAATATAGAATTGACGATGGAACGCGTCCCCACGATTGCCGTGAACATCGAGGTGATGATGCCGAGCATCAGTGTGATTGCGAATCCCTTGATCGGCCCGGTACCTACGCCGAAGAGAACGATGGCGGCAATCAGCGTTGTGATGTTGGCGTCGGTAATTGATGACAGCGCTTTTTCATAACCGGAGTGGATCGCGTTCTGCGGTGACGAGCCCGCTGTAATCTCTTCACGTATTCGCTCGAATATGAGCACGTTGGCATCGACGGCCATTCCGACTGTCAAAACGATGCCGGCAATACCCGGCAACGTCAGGGACGCTTGCAGGAACGAGAGCATTGCAACAATAAAGATTAGGTTCGAAAAAAGCGCGATGTTAGCTATCAGCCCGAATGCCTTGTAGTAGATCGCCATGAATATGATTACGGCGAGGAAGCCGATCTTGATTGCGTTGAAGCCGCGATCGATATTGTCCTGGCCGAGGCTCGGTCCAATCGTGCGTTCATCGATCTTGTACACAGGC
>CAMYIS010000022.1 GCA_947258485.1 uncultured Woeseiaceae bacterium | reverse complement strand
CTCGATCGGCGTCGTGCTCGTTACGAATGAAAACGCGGACGTCGCGGCCGTGATGAGCTCCGCCGACGTTGCCTGCTACTCGGCGAAAGACATGGGTCGCAACCAGGTCCATCTCTACAGGCACAGCGACGCGTCGTTGCGCCATGAGGAAATGAAGTGGGTCTCGAGGATTACGAACGCGGTTGAAGAAGATCGTTTCGAGCTGTTTTTCCAGCCGATCATTGGCATTGGCAGAAATAATGGCAAGGAACGCGGTCATTATGAGCTGTTGCTGCGCATGCGTGATGAAAACGGCGAACTTGTCCCGCCGGATATGTTCATTCCGTCGGCCGAGCGCTATAACCTGATGTCAACACTCGACCGGTGGGTCATTCATGAAGCGCTCACCGAACTTGCGGATCGGAGCGATGACGGCGAGGCGCGCTATACCCTGGCAATCAACCTCTCGGGTACGTCGCTTAGCGAAGATCGTTTCCTCGAATTCGTCATCGACGAGCTCACGAAACACAAGCTACCCAAAGGCGCGATCTGTTTTGAGATCACTGAGACCGCCGCAATTTCCAATTTGTCGCGCGTCGTACATTTCATGCAGACACTGAAAAAGCTTGGCTGCAAATTCTCGCTGGATGATTTCGGCAGTGGATTGTCATCCTTTACTTATCTCAAGAACCTGCCTGTGGACTACCTCAAGATCGATGGCCATTTCATCCGCAACGTCGTGGAAGACAGCGTTGACGAGAGCATGGTCAGGGCGATACGCGAAGTCGGTCATGCAATGGGCATCGAGACGATCGCGGAACGCGTCGAAACCAAACAGGTACTTGAAAAACTGGGCTCTCTCGGCGTCGAGTTTGCGCAGGGCTACTACATCGCGCGTCCGGCCTCGGTGGCGTCATTCGAGCCCTGGCGAGATGTCACCGATTCACAACTGCTGGCTTGACCTTCGTCGCCATGGGTGGCGTCGGGCCTCCGATACGGTACACTTCCTGACACCCCGTGATCTCATGGTGAGGCATGAAAGAAGGGCCCGACCACAATAGAGTCTCGACGCTAATTGCTCCCGACGAACCGGGGCCTTTCAGAGTACTCAATCCACTTGCCGACCTGCCTGTCATGCTGGTCTGCGACCATGCGAGCTGTCGTTTTCCAAAGTCACTCGGCGATATGGGGCTCGATCCCTTCGCGCGCCGCTGTCATCTCGCGATTGATATCGGTGCCGGCCCGCTGACCGAAAAGCTTGCCGAAAGCCTCGGCGTTACGGCCGTTGTTCACAACTATTCCCGCCTCATCGTCGACTGTAATCGACAGCTCATGGATCCCGGCGCGTTCCTCGAATACGGTGATGGCATCATCGTCCCGGGCAACCGTAACCTGCACCAGGCGGACAAGGATTTTCGGGCGAGCGCGTTGTACTGGCCTTATCACTGTGCCATCGACGAGCAGATTCAACGCCTGCGCAGTGTCGGACCGCCGCCGGCGTTCATATCCATTCACAGTTTCACGCCGGTTTTGAACGGTGAATCCCGCGCATGGCAGATTGGCGTTCTTTGGGACAAGGATGAGCGGCTTCGCGAGATCTTCCTCGAGGGCTTTCGTGCCGCCGGCTATTACGTCGGGGATAACGAGCCATATTCGGGCAAGGCACCGCAGGATTTCACGATTGATCATCACGCGGAAGAAATTGGTCTGCCACACATCGGTATCGAGATTCGCCAGGATCTCGTTGACGGCGAGGAAGGCGTTGCCGAAATTGCGAGAGTGATGCACAAGATCATCGCGTCGATTCCCGATCGCATCAATACGAAGGACGAACGAATAACCGCGTAGACGGCAGAATAAGAAAGGGGCAGGGGATGGCGAGAAAAGAACCGGCGTTTACGATCGGTGTAGAAGAAGAATACCTGTTGGTGGACAAGGAGACTCGCAGTCTGGTTGTCGACCCGCCAGCGACCCTGATGCAGGAAGCCGAGGAGAAGTGCGGATCGCAGGTAACCGCCGAGCTGCTGCGCTCGCAAATCGAGATCGGTACAAAGGTCTGCAATAACATCCAGGAAGCGCACGAGGACCTGGCGCGGCTGCGCAGCAACATTATTGAGGTTGCCAATCGTCATGACCTCGCGCCGATCGCAGCATCGACGCATCCGTTTTCAAGCTGGACCGAGCAAAAGCACACGCGCAAAGAACGCTATGACACTCTGACGCACGAGATGCAGGGTGCTGCGAGACGCCTGTTGATTTGCGGCATGCATGTCCACGTAGGTATCGATGACGACGAACTGCGCATCGATCTCATGAACCAGATGTCGTACTTTTTGCCGCACCTGCTCGCGTTATCGTGTTCGTCGCCGTTCTGGAACGGTCGCGACACGGGCCTGAAGAGCTACCGCCTGACCATATTCGATGCCTTGCCGCGAACCGGGCTGCCCGAACGCTTCGCGAGCTTCGCGGAATACCAGCGGCACGTGAGTATTCTCATGGAGGCCGGGCTCATAGAGGACTCCACGCGCATCTGGTGGGATCTTCGTCCGAGCGCGCGTTTTCCGACGCTCGAAACCCGCATCATGGACGTTTGCACACGGCTCGAGGACACCGTGGCACTGGCGTCACTTTTGGTCTGCACCTTGCGTATGTTGTATCGCTTGCGCACCCGCAATCAGCGTTGGCGCATCTACACGCCAATGCTCATTCGGGAAAACCGCTGGCGGGCAATGCGCTACAGCTTTGACGAAGGTCTGATCGACCTCGCCAAAGGCGCCGTGGTGCCCTTCGAGGATCTTCTCGATGAACTGCTTTCGCTCGTTGCCGAGGACGCAGTTGCGCTGGGCTGCGTGAAGGAGCTTTCGCGAGTACGTAACATCCTGTCGCGCGGCACGAGCGCTCACCGGCAGCTCAAGGACTTTGAACTGGAGCGCGCCAACGGCGCCAGCGTGGAAGAAAGCCTAAAATCGGTGGTGGATACGCTGATCGCGGATACAGCTGAAGGCCTTTAAAGACGCCGTTCCTGGGCGTTTCCACGGGCAGTTTCGTCCGGAATTGTGACGTATTGCCCACCGTGGCGGCGGTAATGCGGAACAGGTCGCATTATGTCGCGCGGGTCCCCGATAGCATGGCCCAATGTTCACAAATGACTCCTCGACAGACTCCGGGATCGGCTGATGCTGGACGTGCTGCAGCAATTTCTTGCGCCTTTGCTGGGCATCGCCGCCCTGGCCTACTGCGTGCTCGCTGTGCGGGTCTCTCGCGCGGGGCCGCGGTATGCAAACAGCATGGTCAGTTTTCTCATGTTCCTGTTCGCAGGGCTCATCGCCGGCACGGCGTTGTCTTATGGTGCGACGAACGCAAACCTGCACAATGTCGGTTCGATCTTCACGTATTTCTCGGCCGGCTTCATACCGATCGTTTTCTATATCATCTACCGCGAGTACACCGTTGGTTCACCCAGCGCGCTGGTAATCGCGATGCTGTCCATAATTCCGATAGCGACGACGGCGCTCGCGCTGACGAACTCGATGCACAATATTCTCTGGACCGTCATCGAAACGGACGCCGGAATCCGTGTTTCAGATGTCACTGAGCACTACTGGTACAACCGCGTTTATGCTCCGTTCGTTTACGGCTTGATCGGTTTTTCCGCGGTTGCGTTGGCCGGACGTTTGTCCTCGATTGCGCCGGCACATCGGAGTACCGTTTTGTTACTGCTCGTCTGCGGGATGCTGCCGTTTGTGATTGGCATCGCGGATACCTATCTCGGGTGGGGCCCGGCGGGATTTCCCACCGGAATCGTCGTGTTGACTTTGCTATGGCCGTTCTTCGCCTACCTCAGTGTCAAAGCGCGCGTGTATGAATTCAGCCCGCTTGCATATCAAACATTGTTCAACCATGTGCGTGACCCAATTTTCGTAATCGACAGCGAGCAGCGTATTATTTGCGCGAATCACGCCGCCCAGGAATTGCTCGGCGGAAAGGAAAAAGAACTGATCGGTCGCAAGCTCTGGGAAGACTTCCCGGCCGCTCGCGCCACGCTGGAAAAGGCGCGCGAGCTCGACCTGACGCAGACGCTGCGCATGGACACGGAGAACATCTATGAAGTCAGCGTTGGTCCGCTGACTGGTCCCAGAGGTCAGAACATGGGCATGGTCGTTGTATGCCGCGACGTGACGGAACGTCGCAAAGCGCTGAGCCAGCTCGCAGACAGTGAACACCTGATCCGCACGCTGATTGAAACGTCGTCCAACGGCATCCTGCGATTCAAACGCGACGACACGGATCCTCTGCACGGCGACGGGCAGGGAACGCTCGTTGGAATGCCGCTGGAAAAACTCGAGCAACTGGATCCGGAGCGCTTGTTGAAGCACTTCGCGGCCGAGGAACAACCGTCGAAACAAGTCAGTTTCGAGACATCCGCTTTCGGTGAAGAGGGCGACCGCTGGCTTCGAGTCGTGGCCGAGCCCGTCGGCGAGGATTTCTCCGTAACACTCGTCGACATCACCCAGCGCAAGCACAACGAGGACAAGATGCTAGCGGACGCGTTGCGCGATCCGTTGACCGGCATCCTGAACCGGCGTGGCTTCGAGCAGGAAGGTGTGGCCAGTCTTCACCACTGCAGCCAGGGCGCGGTTTTGTATCTCGATCTGAACCAGTTTAAGTCGATCAACGACCGCTTCGGGCACCAGGCCGGCGATGCGTTGCTCAAGGCATTCGGCCATCGACTGGGATTCTGCTTGCGCCCCGAAGATACATTGGGTCGGCTAGGTGGCGATGAGTTTGCGATCATCCTGCCCGGAGTTTCTGTTGAAGACGGCAAGCGCATAGCCGCGCGCCTCGTGGAAACTGCATCCGAGGCGTACATCATCCAGGGGCAGGAAATAAAGTGCACGGCGAGCGTGGGAATCGCGCTGATACCGAAGCACGGTGAAGAGCTCTGGCATCTCCTGAGCGTGGCCGACCAGGCCATGTATGACGCGAAATCCATCTCCGACGAGGACGCTGCGAACGACCCGGCAGCCTACGTGGACGCGGCCACGGCTAGCTGACCTGGCCGTCTGACGACCGCCAACATCGCGGTCGGTGTTATTCTGCGCGCATGAACATACTCGTCTTATGCACAGGTAATTCGGCGCGCAGCATACTCGGCGAAGTGCTGGTCAATGAGCTCGGTGGTGGTAAGCTTCGGGCATTCAGCGCTGGCAGCCATCCTGTTGGCCGCGTCAATCCGGGCGCGATCGACAAACTGCAGCGAGAAGGGCATGTCGTCGACGGACTCGAGTCCAAGTCCTGGGACAGGTTCAGTGGTGCCGATGCACCGGAAATTAACATCGTGATTACTGTCTGCGACAACGCCGCCGGGGAATCGTGCCCGGTCTGGAAAGGCGCGCCCGTCACTGTGCATTGGGGAATTCCGGATCCCGCGATCGATGGCGATTTCGACGGCGCGTACGATCGGCTGCGCCGGCGCATCGAAGCAATGCTGGCGCTGCCGCTCGGAGAAATGAACGCGTCCGAACTTGCCACCGCGCTCGACCAGGTGCATCGATCAGGGGGTCGGGCCACCTGACAGAAAGAGCACGTCGAGCACGGCAGGATCGACCGTGTCGACGATGATCATGTCGACAATGTCACCCAGGGCGACATCGACCCGGTAGGGCCCCGCCAGCACGACTTTTTCCAGCGATTCGGTAATGTAAATGTCGTAACTGCCGGCGGCGAGCGGTACCGTGGAGGCCGACAGCCGCGGTGGCAGTCCAAATTGAACCGGGTTTGCATCGTCAATACTCGTGTCGGCCGCAACTGCGTAAACATCCACGAAATCAAAATTGTTCGAAACCTGGAACGGTAGCAGCTTGACGTGCGTCTCGACGGCACGGCGATCTGGCGCAATTAGAGTCCCGGAAAATGCCCCGGCCGCACCGGAGGCGACAAGGCGATAACGGTCGCCGTTGAATGCCGTCAGTATTGTCTCGAGCGTTACGGCCGTTGTGTCGCCGGTTGGCGTGTAATAGAAGGTATTGTCACCGGCGGGAATGCCCAGTTCCGCAGACACGTCAAGATAATCGTGATTGGCGACCAGCTGTGAGGTCAGCAGTTCGTCGTCATAAATATCGGATGCCCCGAGTTCCATTGAGGCGTTGATAAACTGGATCGTTGGCGGGAATCGTGGATCGGGCAACGAAATGCTGTTACCCGCCGTATTAATTGCGCGAACGATGACGGGTGCAGTATTGCTGGCACTGCCCTCGAACGGCAAGAAAATGTAGGTCCCCTGTGCGGCAATAGCCGTTGTGTCGGACACGTACACGACATCGGCCGGATTGTTGGCTGTTGTAATCGTCAATACGTAGTCGCCGGCTTCAAAATCGGCTGGCGCGGATATCTCGCCGAATGAAAGTGTGGCCGCCTGGTTGCCGAGTGCCGGGGCAACGGCCGGGTCGGCGAAGTAATAATCAAGTGCCCCAAACGACGCGGATGGGTGCGCAAACCTGGCTTCGAACACAGTGTCCGCTTCATCAAACGTCCGCTCATCGCCCACCCATAGTGTAAGTGTGGGGTTGGCGAGTGAGCCGCTAACGAGCAGCGTGTAATCCTTGTCTGCCACGAAATCGATGAATTGACTGGCGATGCGGCGGAATGTTGTTTCGCCTGCATAGAAAACTTCGATATTGAACGTGTAGTCGAGGTCATCATATTGGGCAGTTGCCGTTGCCGCCGCATAAGTAGCCGAACCTATGTTCCGCTCCTCGATCAGGAAACTAATATCCCGCGATGTCTTGACTGCATTGATCGCGCGTATGCTGGCTTTGCCCGTTGCCGTCGGTAGCGTGGAATCCTTTCCACAAGCGCCGAGAAGCAGCGCGGCTGCGCATGACAGCAGAACTAAAATCCGTTTCATTGTTTCTTTCTCGCCTCGTAGCCGTAAATCGACTTGACCTCCAGGTACTCATCGATCCCGAATGCTCCCCATTCACGTCCGTTGCCTGACTGCTTGAAACCGCCAAACGGTGCCGCCGAATCGAGCCATGCACCGTTGATATGAACCATGCCGGTACGCATCTTCGATGCAACGCGACGCGCGCGTTCCAGGTTGGACGATGAGACGTAACCCGACAAGCCGTAGGGCGTGTCGTTGGCGATGCGAACGGCATCATCTTCATCATCGTAAGGAATGATCGACAGGACCGGGCCAAAAATCTCTTCGCGACCAATCGTCATGTCATTACTGACATTCGCGAATACAGTTGGTTTCACGTAGTAGCCCTTGTCGAGTCCGTCAGGGCGACCCGTGCCGCCGGCGACCAGCGTTGCGCCCTCGTCAATGCCTTTCTGGATCAGGCCCTGGATCTTGTTCCACTGCAGTTCCGAAACGACCGGACCAACGGCGATGCCTTCATCGCGCGGGTTTCCGACTTTCGTCTTAGCAGCTACTTTTGCCGCGATCGACGCCGCTTCATCCATGCGCTCCCGTGGCACGAGCATGCGCGAAGGTGCGTCGCAGGACTGACCCGTGTTTTCGAACATGTCGCCGGCGCCCGATGCAACTGATTTTTCGAAATCGGCATCATCAAGCAGGATGTTGGCCGACTTGCCGCCAAGTTCTTGCGCAACTCGTTTGACGGTTGGAGCCGCATTCTGCGCGACCAGTATGCCGGCGCGGGTCGAACCCGTGAATGAAATCATCGCGATATCCGGGTGCCCGCTCAGCGCCGTGCCAACGCCGGGCCCGTCACCGTTGACGAGGTTGAATACACCCCTCGGCACCCCAGCTTCGTCGAGGATTTCTGCGAAAATCATCGCATCGAACGGTGCGATTTCGCTGGGCTTCAGCACCATCGTGCAGCCGGCGGCCAGTGCCGGTGCGACTTTGACCGAAATCTGGTTCATCGGCCAGTTCCAGGGCGTGATCAGGCCACAGACGCCTATCGCTTCTTTCGCTACCAGTGTAGTGCCGATGCGTTCTTCAAATTTGTAGGTCTCGAGCGCCTTGAGCGCGGCCTTGATGTGCTGCGGGCCGCTCGCGGCCTGCGCGTTCTTGGCGAGTCCCCAGGGGGCGCCCATCTCGTCCATGATAGCTTCAGCCACTTCGTCGTGACGCCTGGCGTAAACGTCCAGTATCGACTGCAGCAATGCCATGCGCTCTTCGCGCGTCGTCTGTGAATAGGTTTCAAACGCGCGTTTCGCGGCAGCGACCGCTTTATCGACGTCGGCAGCTCCATCGATATAGAACTGGAGTTTCTCGAGCATGCAGGGTCCTCCTCAAACGAGGCGCGAATCATAGTGGATTTCGGATATTGACGCTATGGGTAGCAGGAATGCGACAATACCGGAACCTGGCCATGCGCCGGGTCGCGAAACAGCCATATCAGGTTGATATTGATGGAGAAGTCCCGTGACGACGAATAAGGAACTACTAGCCTCGCGCGTAGCCGAAACGCCGCGAGGCCTCGGTACGCAGACAACCGTGTTTTCGGACAAGGCACGCAATGCCGAGATCTGGGACGTCGAGGGCAAGCGCTACATCGACCTGGCCGCAGGCATCGCCGTTACAAACACCGGGCACAATCACCCCAAAATCGTGGCCGCCGTGGAGGCGCAGCTGAAGCGCTTCAGCCATACCTGTTTCCAGGTGACCCCTTACGATGTTTATGTAGCGCTGGCCGCGCGACTCAACAAACTGGCTCCGGGATCCACCCCCAAGAAAACGATCTTCCTGACCACTGGCGTCGAGGCCGTCGAGAACGCTATCAAGATATCCCGCCGATACACGGGCCGAAGTGCGGTTATCGCGTTTTCGGGCGCGTTTCATGGCCGCACGATGATGGGCATGGCGCTTACGGGCAAGGTGGTGCCGTACAAGGTCGGCTTTGGTCCATTCCCGGCCGAGGTGTTTCATATTCCTTATCCGATTGATTACCACGGTATTACGATGGAGGACTCCCTCGCAGCGCTCGACAAGCTGTTCAAGTCGGATGTCGAACCGTCGCGTATCGCCGCCATGATCGTCGAGCCCGTGCAGGGCGAGGGCGGTTTCTACGCGGCGCCGCCCGAGTTTCTCAAGACGTTGCGCAAAATCTGCGACGAGCACGGCATCGTCATGGTCGTCGATGAAATACAAACAGGCTTCGGGCGCACGGGCAAACTGTTTGCGATTGAGCACGCTGGTGTCGAACCCGACCTCATGACGGTTGCCAAGAGCCTTGCGGGCGGCTTCCCGTTGTCGGGTGTTATCGGCAAGGCCGACATCATGGACTCGGTAGAGCCCGGCGGACTCGGCGGAACGTACGCGGGATCACCGTTAGGCTGTGCGGCAGGACTCGCCGTCCTCGATGTCATCAGGGAAGAAAAACTCTGCGACAAGGCACAAGCCATCGGTCAACAAATCAAGCACTGGGCGCAACAGGTGCAGGCGGATACCAACTGCATTGGTGATATTCGAATAACGGGCGCCATGTGTGCGATCGAGATCGTCGCTGACAACGACGCGGATCGTCCCGACGCAGACCTGACCAAAGCCATCGCGGCCGAAGCCACGAAGCAGGGCCTCATCCTGCTGACCTGCGGTGTGCGTGGCAACGTCATCCGATTCCTGCCGCCGCTTACAATCGGGGAGGCGTTACTGGACGAGGCGCTGGGTATTCTGGGGGCTGTCATCCGGGATCTGGCTGGGCAAGTCCGAAAGGCCAGCTAAGCACGCGCCCACCACCCATGATTCATCAGGCTCGCCACGGCGGCGATCGTCCAACGTTCTGACCGCGGCGTCGATCGAGCGCGTACCTGAGACAACCGGCCGACATGCTTTGTTGGCGGACTGTCTCGCTCCGCTCGCTTTATGTCTCGCCAACAAACATCTCGTCCGCTCGCCTCACGCTGTACGATGTGACAGCGGCGGGAAGTGCGGGGATGTCTTGCGAAGCGACATCGCGTCAGCGCGAGCTAGCAAGACATGGCCGTGATCGCCGCCATTGAGGCGGTGGCGGATCGACGCCGCTGTCCATACGGCGGGAGTTGGGTGCCGCGGCGAGATGGTGGGTGGTGGTACTAGGAGGTCGCGAGGAATTTCTGCCGGTATTCGGCCGGCGGCACGTTGTACCAGGACTTGAACGCCGTTGTGAACGTGGAGATGTTCGAGTATCCGAGCAGCATCGCAATTTCGAGCGATTTCAGGCGCGCATCGCGCAGGTAATTGATTGCCAGTTCGGCTCGAACTTCCTTCAAGACTTTCTGGAAGCTGGTTTTTTCCGCTTTCAGACGTCGCTGCAGGGTTCTGCGACTTAGTTTGAGCGCCCGACACGCTGCATCGGCATTGGCCTCACCGTACGCCATTAGCTCCGCGAGCTTGCGTTTTAGCTCGCCCGCGATATCGTCCTGCTGGTACAGCGACCTCAGGTATTTTTCAGCCTGGTCTGTGAGTTGCCGGTACATCGTCGTAGTATCCAAAGCCGAGCATGTCGCAAGCAGTCAATTATGAGATTGAAGGGTCCGTCGGTGTTATTACCGTGGACAATCCCCCGGTCAACGCGCTGTCGCTCGAGGTCCGGAAAGGCCTGCTGGATGCGATTACGGCCGCACAGGATGACGCAAGTGAGGCGCTCCTAATTATTTGCAGCGGCCGCACCTTTATCGCCGGCGCCGATATCACGGAATTCGGCAAGCCGCCCAAGGAACCGTTCCTGCCGGACCTGCTCAATACCATCGAGGCCTCGAAGAAGATCGTGATTGCGGCCATCCACGGTACGGCGCTTGGTGGCGGACTCGAGACAGCGCTGGCAGCGCATTACCGCTGTGCGCTGGCGTCAGCGCAAGTCGGGCTGCCCGAGGTCAAGCTGGGATTGTTGCCGGGCGCGGGCGGCACGCAGCGTGCGCCGCGACTGGCCGGCGTCAAAGCGGCCCTCGACCTGATCACAAGCGGTAATCCCATCAAAGCGTCGCGCGCGCTCGAACTGGGTTTGATTGACAAGATTGTCGAGGGCGATCTGCGCGAAGAAGCGATTGCCTGGGCGCGTGAGCTGCAGGAGCAGGGTGCCGCTAACCGGAAGTCCAGCGAACAGGCCGTGCCAGAGTTCGACGCCGGGCTATTCGACAGCTATCGAGCGACGCTTGCCAAACGAGCGCGGGGACAGATTGCGCCGCAGCATATTGTGGCCTGCGTCGAAGCCGCGACGAATCGTCCTTTCGAAGACGGTCTCAAAGTGGAACGCGATCTTTTCCTCGACTGCATGAAGAGCACGCAGTCGGCGGCCATGCGACACCTGTTTTTTGCGGAGCGGCAGGCCGCGAAAATTGACGATCTTCCGAAGGACACGCCGAAGCGATCCGTCAAATCGGTCGGGATTATCGGCGGCGGCACGATGGGTGGCGGCATCGCCATGAGTTTCGCCAACGCGGGCATACCCGTCACGCTCATCGAGATTAAAGACGACGCGCTGGCGCGCGGCCTGGCAATAATTGACAAGAACTACGGGGCCAGCGTCAAGCGCGGCAAACTGACGCCGGAAAAAGCGTCGCAGTGCCGGGAGCTGATTACCGGCTCCACCGATTATGCGGCGCTGTCCGAAGTGGACCTCGTTATCGAAGCCGTGTTCGAAGATCCCGAGCTCAAGAAGACGATCTTCGCGCGCCTGGATTCGGTGTGTAAGCCGGGTGCAATCCTCGCAACAAACACGTCGTACCAGGACGTCAACGAAATCGCGGCCGCAACGAAACGTCCCGAAGACGTCATCGGGCTGCATTTTTTCAGTCCCGCGAACATCATGAAACTGCTGGAAGTCGTGCGCGCCGAAAAAACGGCGGACGACGTGCTGGCTACGTGCATGTCGCTCGCCAAAACCATTCGCAAAGTGCCGGTCATGTCGGGCGTGTGCTACGGCTTTATCGGCAACCGCATGCTCACGCCGTATTTCCGCGAGGCTCAGCTTTGCCTGATCGAAGGAGCGACACCGGAGCAGGTCGATAACGCGATGGAGGAGTGGGGAATGGCCATGGGGCCGATACGCGTTGCCGATCTTGCCGGCATCGATGTTGGCTACAAAGCGCGGCAAGCACTCCCCGAGGACAAGCGCGGCGATCCGCGCGCGTCGCGGGTTCCCGACGTACTCGCCGAGATGGGCCGCCTCGGGCAGAAGACGGGCGCCGGTTTCTACCAGTACGACCCTGACACGCGAAAGCATGCGAGTGACCCCGCCGTCATCGATATTATCGAACGCGAAGCGGCCGCTTTCGGCATCGAGCGTCGTGACATTCCCGACGACGAGATCGTCGACCGCCTCGTTTACGGGCTCGTCAACGAAGGCATGCGCATTATCGAAGAGGGTATCGCGCAGCGCCCCGGCGATATCGACATCGTCTATGTCTACGGCTACGGCTTTCCGGCGTCGCGCGGCGGACCGATGCACTACGCCGATGCGGTCGGCATCAAGCGCGTCTACGAACGGGTTTGTGAATTCCGGGACCGCTTCGGTGCGGAGGCCTGGGCCCCCGCACCGCTGCTGGTACAACTCGCCACGGAGTAGTCGCTAGCGAACCGCGACCTGAACGAGTTCTTCGCCTTCCGGATCAGTCACATGTACGGCGCAGGCGATACACGGGTCAAAGCTGTGGATCGTGCGCAGTATCTCGAGCGGCTGTTTCGGGTCATGCATGACGTGCGCGTCTTCGAGCGCGGCTTCGTAAGCGCCGGGCTGACCGACCGGATCACGAGGTCCGGCATTCCATGTGCTCGGAACGATGGCCTGGTAGTTGGCGATCTTGCCGTTCTCGATGACGATCCAGTGTGACAACGCACCGCGCGGCGCTTCCATTACGCCTACGCCCTGGCACTTCGACGGCCAGCTGGGGCGATCAGCGAATCGAGCCAGCCCTGCATGCCGTCCGCGAGGATCGCGGTTTCGAGCGTGCGAGCCGCGGTGCGACCCAGCGTCGAGAACAGTGCGCGCGGCGGCGCATCGAGTTTCGCCAGCGTGCTGTTGACCAGTTCCTTCGTCAGCTCGTGGCCCTTCACATAGAGCATCAGGACGCGAGCCAGCGGACCGACTTCCATCGCTTTGCCTTTCCAGCGCGGCGACTTGAGCCACGAATAAGACTGGTCAATATCAAGTTGATCATAAGGCGGCTGTGGTCCCGTGTAGTTCAGGTTGGTTTCACCGCTCCACGGATGAAGACCAACTTCTTTGCCGCCCGAGTAGTCGTAATAAGAATGCGAAACGAATTCCTGGATACCGTCCGCGTCATCGAGGCGCAGTTCATGGACCGTCGTCAAATCACGATCAAGAATGATGCCGCGCGGGAACAGGAAGGAGTCCGGGTCATCCATGCTGGTACTCGGCAAGTCGCCGCAGCACAGGAAGTTGCCCAGTCCTTCGCCGCGTGCAAACCAGTCTTTGTAGAAACTGGCGATCGCAATTGTATCCGGAACGTAGACCTGTTCAACAAAGACTTTCATCTTGTTGATGATGTCCTGAACTTCGCTGAGACGTTTGCTGTTGATCGCGGAATCCGAGTTCAGGTCGATCGGGCAGGGTACGCCGCCGACGACGAAATTCGGGTGCGGGTTCTTGCCACCGAAGATCGCGTGCAGCCGCGCTACGTCGCGCTGCCACTCCAGAGCATCGAGATAGTGCGCAACCGCCATCAGGTTGGCTTCAGGCGGCAGTCTGTATTCCGGGTGGCCCCAGTAAGCTTTCGCAAAGATGCCGAGCTGACCGGCCGCGACGAAATCAGCCACTTTCTTCTGTACGTCTTTAAAATAGCCCGTCGACGAACGCGGATAACTGCTCAACGATTGCGCGAGTGCGGCCGTCGCTGCGGGGTCGGCTTTGAGCGCCGACACGACGTCCACCCAGTCGAGGGCGTGCAGGTGATAGAAATGCATTACGTGGTCGTGAATGTACTGCGCGCCGATCATGAGGTTGCGAATCAGCTCTGCATTGGGGGGAATCTTCGCCCCGACCGCGTTCTCCACGGACCGAATCGACGCGATGCCATGCACCAGCGTGCACACGCCGCAAATGCGCTGGGCAAACGCCCAGGCATCACGCGGATCACGGTCGCGCAGAATGATTTCGATACCGCGCACCATCGTGCCGGAGGAGTAAGCCTGGCCGATCTTGTTACCGTCCATTTGCGCCTCGATGCGGAGGTGACCTTCGATGCGCGTGATCGGATCTACGACAATTCGAGCGCTCATGACGCTTTCTCCTCAAGATTTTCAGCAACCATTTCCATCAGGCTGCCCATGGTGTAATCCCAGTTGAAATGCTGCTGCGAGTCATCGAAGCTCTGGCGGCAGTTGGCGCAACTGGATAGCAGTTCCTGTGCTTCGGTCGCTTCCACCTGGTCCATCTTCAGCTTGAATACCCGGTGGCGAAGTTCGTCGGCTCGCTTGATCGTCACGACACCGCCGCCGCCTCCGCAGCACCAGTTGTAGTCGCCGCCGTTCTTCATTTCACGGAAATCCACGCCGAGATGCTTCAGGACGTCACGTGCTGCCTGCGTAGCGCCGCCACGCCGCGATACCTGGCAAGGATCGTGGTAGGTGACACTCTTGTCGACTTTTTTCACCTTGATCTTGCCCGTGTTCAATGCGTCGGCCAAGTATTCGGATATGTGCTGGACCTTGAAGGGCAACGGCTTGCCATACATGTTGGCGCCCATCCAGCGCAACGCCATGTAGGCATGACCGCATTCGGGCAGAACCAGAGTCTTGGCGCCGATCCTGATCGCCGTATTGATGAGCTTCATGCTGGCTTCTTTTTGCCATTCCGTGTTGCCGGACAGCATGCCGAAGTTCGTGGCTTCGAAGCCGTCCGTCCGAAACGTCCAGCTTTCACCCGCCGCATTTAGTATCTTTGCGGTTGCCGCCATCGATTGCGGGTACTTCTGAATCTCGATCGACGACATGACGGCGAGGACATCGGCTTTTTCGACGTTGAGCGGGATGTCGACTTCGTGTTCGTCGGCCATCCATTCCAGCCGCTCCTCGAATTTCTCGGGCGTGATTCCCAGCGGACTGCCGGTCTCGGCGGCGATTTTCGCGGTTTCGTGTAGTTCATGCGGAACCAGGCCCGCCTTGAACATGCCGTGGCGCGCCATCGAAACCATGCCTGCGATATCGATGCCCATCGGGCACACGAGCGAACAGCGGCCGCAAACCGTGCAGCTGTCGTATAACAAGTGCTGCCATTCCTCGAGCTGATCGATCGTGACTTTTTTCTTGAAGCCGAACAAACGATAGAAGAATGCGAAAGGTCCGACTTCGCGCTTGTAGGCCTGCTTGAACAGCTCGATCTTCCAGATCGGCGTGTAGCGCGGATCGTCCGTACGCACATGATAGTGACAGGCGTCCGCGCACATGCCGCAATGGACGCAGCCGTCGAGATACGACGCAGTCTGCGTGTTGAAGTTCTTGACGAAATGGCGCATCGCATGTTCGACGCGCTCCTCCGTACTCATTTCACCCTGTTTATCGTGGCGGACTTCAGGAGGCTTGTATGCAATGCGTTCAGCTTCCCGATCAAGGGTGTGTCTGCCGTCTACAGTAGTCATGTCTTGGCCCCCCTGCGTTCAAAGACCATGCCGGTCGTACCGCGGGTGATGAATACGAGAAACGTGTGTCCCAACTTGCCGAACGGCAGCCATATGAGCAGCAGCGCGACGCTCAGTATGTGTATCGCCAGAAGGTCCTCGTAACGGAACAAGGCGCGCACCGGAATCAAGAGACCGGTAACGAGCGGCAACATCGTTACGAACCAGCTGAAGTAGTCATCGAAGTTGGAGATCAGCTTCAGAACCGGGCTCGTCATGCGTCGTACGATCAAAGCGACGCCCGATATGACGGTCGCAACGCCGATAAAGAAGATCGCGCTGTTCGGCAAACCCGGCCAGTCGAATCCCGTCCAGCCCTCAAAAAACACGATGTGCGGCGTGAACAGGAAAATCGTGGCGAACAAACCGATGTGCATGACGTACGCCATCATCTTCGGGTACAGCGTGGCTTTCTTGAACGGCTCCGCGGTAAACGCGCGCGTCCAGATGACCTTGAGCGCAGCGAGAAAACCGCCGCGACCGCGCGGTTCCGAATAATCCGGCTTCTCTTTCAGCATTACGATGCCGACGATCCGCCAGATTGTCCCGGCGACGAGTATGTATGCGGCAGCCTGCAGTGCAGGGCCTCTTGCAAATTCCAGAAGGTCCATGTCATGCCTCCTTTGTATATTTGGCTTGTCGACGGCGCCCGGCGGCAGCCGCAGCTACCCCGATTGCCGCGCCAGCGACGGCGGCGCCGGCGAGTTTTGCGCCGCTGCCGAAATGACCCGTGGACAGCGGCTGATAGAAACCGCCCTTGTCCCAGAAGCGCGGCTCCGAGCAGCCAAGGCAGGGATGCCCGGACTCGATCGGGAAGCTCGTCGCGCTGTTCCATTTGACTGTTGCACAGGCGTTGTAGGTTGTCGGTCCCTTGCAACCGAGCTTGTACAGGCACCAGCCTGCTTTCGCGCCTTCGTCATCGAAGGATTCGGCAAACTTGCCCTGCTCGTAGAACGGCCGGCGGTAGCAGCGGTCATGAATCGTATTGCCAAAGAACGCGAGCGGTCGGCTATGCTTGTCGAGATCGGGGATTTTGCCGAACGTCAGGAACTGCGCCAGTACGCCGGTTATGACCATCGGGATGGGTGGGCAGCCCGGTACGTTGATGACCGGTTTATCCGTCACCAGATCCTGTACCGAAACGGCACCGGTCGGATTGGGATTGGCGCCCGGTATGCCGCCGAACGCGGCGCAGGAGCCGATCGCTACAACCGCGGCAGCACCCGCGACTGTTTCCATGAGCATGTCGTAGTTGCTGATGCCGGCAATCGTCGAGTAGCCCGGGTTAGCCATCGGGATCGAGCCATCGACCAGCACGAGGTAGTTCCCGTGGTTCTCTTCCATCGCCGCGTGACGAGCCGCTTCGGCCTGGTCGCCCGAGGCCGCCTGCAGCGTGTGATGGTAGTCGAGCGAGATCGCGTCGAAGATCAGGCCCTCGACCGTCGGCGACGTCGATCGCGTCAGTGACTCGGTGCAGCCCGTGCACTCCTGGAACGACAACCAGATAACCGATGGCCGCCTTGCATTGGCTATGGCTTCGGCGATCCGCGGAATCATGCTGGGTGGCAGAGCCAGCAATGAGGCAGTCGTCGCGCAATATTTCAGAAATCCGCGCCGTGATACGCCTTTGGCTTGCAGGACTTCTCCGACGGTCGGTGTGTATTTCATGCTGTCTTCCTCCCGCTAGATTCTTGTTGGAGCTGTTCCTCCAGGCGCGCGCGGCCCCGCGTGACTTCCAGGTAGCGACCTACGACTTCGTCATTGACGTTGCGGTGTTCGATCCACCAGACGCCGGGGTAGGTTGTTTCCCGAATGCGGCTGGTACCCAGCGCATCGAGTCGTGCGGAAAGCTCACCCGTACCGAGCGTTGCTTCCAGTTTGTCGAGCTCGCCCGGCGCAAAGGGCAGGCTGGCGAGATCGATCGTTGTAGGGATGCCGTCGTCGAGCAGCTTGTCAATTGCGTGCATGACTTCGTTCAGTATCGGCCGCACGTTGCCATGCATGGCCTCAACCTGAACGCCGATTTCGTTGATCGCGGTCATTGGCAGGCCTCCAGACGGGGTTCGGTCCGCCAGTTTCGGACCAGGGCATGGGCGTGTTCGGCCGCTTCCGGCAGTGCCGCGGCGACCGCCGCGGTCGGCTCAGTACCCCAGTCCATGTCTTCGGGTTCTATGCCGATCAGGGCACGTTTTTCGGGCAGGTCGCCACGCAGGCGCAGGGCGTCCATGAGGTCCGACAATCCGACCTCATGCACGCTGCCGTGTTGATTGCGGAGATGTGCATCCATGGCTTCGCCCTGCAGTACCGTGACGGTACCCGGGCGATGGCCGAGTTTCATCGCATCGAGAGCGACGAGGCCGTCGAGATCGGAGAGGCGGTCGAGTAATGCGAGGCCGACCGTGCCGCCATCCAGGCAAAACACGTCGTCATTCGTGTTGCCCGCTGCGAATCGCTCGAGCGTGTGGATACCGGCCCCGTCATCCGTTAGGAGACTGTTGCCGATGCCAACGACGGCGATAGTTTTCGCTCTTGCAGACACAAGGCACCCCTCGTATTAGGAAAGACTAATTCAGCGTCCCGATGCCCGATATACTGGTTTGTACGAATGCCTCAACGGGTGATACCGAAATGGGAAAATTCGCTACAGGAATACGCCATGCACGAACTTTCCGTCTGCCTTTCCCTGCTGCAGCAGGTTGAAACGATTGCGCTCGAGCGCAATGCCGTGAAGGTCACAGCCATTTCGCTGAGCATCGGGCCGCTGTCCGGCGTTGAGCCCGAGCTGCTGCGCAATGCCTATCCGCTGGCGGTCGCCGGCACGGTTGCCGAGGAAGCCGAGCTGATCATGGAAATCGCCGATGTCGTTGTGCGCTGCAGCCAGTGCGAGAACGAAACCACCGTGATGCCGAACAAGCTGCTGTGTGGTACATGCGGGGATTTCCGGACGCAGCTGGTCTCGGGCGATGAACTGACCTTGATGCGGGTGGAACTGGACTCTTCAGGAGGGTAGGTCGACGGGCAAACCAGCGGCGGCCCAGGCGACGATGCCCCCGGCCATTGACTTGACCTTGCGATACCCCATCGTGTCGAGGGTTAGCGCAGCCAGTGCCGATCGACCGCCGGTGCCGCAGTAAAGAACGATGTCGCGGTCTTCCGGCGCAACAGTCGGGTCCGTGGCCGTGCGCTCGACGATACCGTGTATTTCAAATTCCAGCAGCCCCCGCGGCGCCAGCAGCGAGCCGGGGATGTGTCCTTTCCTGAATTCGGCCAGTTCCCGGATGTCGATCAGCAGCGTATCCGATGTCAGGCACCGATCGACCTCGGTGACCGAGCATTCCTTGATGGTCGCTTTGGCGCGGGCAACGATGTCGGCGGGTGACACGAGCATTGAACTTACCTGCAGTCAGTCGAGTGTTACGGTTGAATACGGATTGGGCGGCATCAGGTCCGGCGGGATTGCAGCGCGTCGTCGCGCCGCGTCAGGCGGGTAGTTCTCGGCAAGATACGCGATGATGCGCGCCTCGGTACCCGGATCGAACTGCCAGAGATTCTGTTTCTGCTGCATCCAGCGAATCATCGTCAGCCACTGCTGCGCGGTGCCGCGTTGCTGGGTGATCAGCTTCGCCGAATGACACGCGGTGCAGTTGCCGCGCACGAGCTCCCAGTCGCCGGTCATCTTAAATCCGGTTACCGGGTCGATCTCGGGTTCAGTGTCAACAACGGATTCCGGCGCAACGGCCGGCGCTGCCGTCGGCTGTTCTTTCGTGCATGCCGCGAGGGCGAGCGAAAGAACCAACAACGGCGTCAATATCAGTCGCATCACACAACCTGCACGGCGATGCGGTGGCACGCGTTGTTGAGGTAGCCCTTCGGATTCCATCCCGGCAACACCATGGGCTGCGATCGGCCGGCACTGTCTGTCGCTCGCGCCCAGATTTCGTAATAGCCGATCTGCGGGAACGCGACGTCGGCGCGCCAGTGCTGCCATGCGAATCGATTGGCCGGCGCCTCGAGCGCGGCCTTCTTCCAGGTAGTCCCAAAATCGGTCGACACGTGCACTTCGGTCACGTCCAGATCACCCGCCCAGGCGTGGCCGCGCAAGGCCAGTGCTTTGTCGTTGGCGTGCTCGATGCCCGATTTCGGAAACGTAATCAGGGATTTCACGGGCATGGATTCAATGATGCACATCTCGTCGTCGGGTACCGTGGTGCCGGGCGCGACGGGTTTGCAGGGCACGCGATATGAAGTTCCGGTCATTTTCGGTCCATCGTGGACCCGGTTGCGCACGACAATCTTCTTAAGCCACTTGCCGCTCACGGAACCGGGCCATCCGGCGCAGACAAAGCGCAACGGGTAACCGTTCATAGGCGGAATGTCTTCACCGTTCATGGCCCATGCGATCAATGTCTCGTTTTCGAGCGCTTTCTCGACCGGCACGCCGCGAGAAATCGGTACCTTGTTGCGATCGCCGCTCGCGTGAATATCCGCGCCGTAGTAGGCAACATAAACGGCGTCTTCTTTGATGCCGACGAATTCGAGTACGTCTTTGAGCCTGACGCCGGTCCATTCCGGACAGCCGACGGCGCCGATGGACCACTGGTTGCCGGACGCGGGCGGCACGAACTCGCTGCGGCCATTGCCGCCACACTCGAGCTGAAGTTGATAAGTGTAATGTTTGAACTGCTTTTTCAGCTCGGCAATAGTGAGCGTCAGCTCGCGTGCCACGGATTCCCCGCCGAACTCGAGCGTCCACGCATCGGCGTCGATTCCTGTCGTCGTCGGCGGAATGCCGTTGTTCCGAATGAACAGGTGTTTTGCGGGCGTGATCCTGTCGTCGAGCAGGTGCGCCGGCGTTTCGGCATTAACGGGCCGGTCGTTGAGTATGACCAGGCCTTCTTTACCCGGTATTTCGAACGGTGCGTCTGATTGCGCCAGTGCCGCAGGGATGAGCCCGCCCGGCATCAGGTGGGCAAATGGAATTGACGCGCCGACCGCGGTCGACATCGCGACGAGGCTGCTCTGCGTCAAGAAACCGCGTCGGCTTATCGGATTGGTTTTTCGCCCCCACAGTTCTTCGTCGGCAGCGACCGGATCGGCCTCATACAGCGCATGAATTCCACGTTTCTTGTTTCTCACCGGGTACCCCGTATGTTAGGTATCAGCAAATTTCAGTTATATTTAAAAATTATAATATACTAATTTGTAGTGTGCTGGCGGCGATTGCCCTAACGACAGAGGTTCCAGGTGACTGATTTGCGTGACACGATTCGGGCCGCGATACCCGGACTGCTGCTGAGTGCGACCATCGCACTCGCCGTGAGATTTGTCAGTGACCGGCTTGGCGGTCCTGCGATGTTGTACGCCCTGTTGTTCGGGATGGCGTTCAACTTTCTAACGGAGGATGAACGTTTTGCGCGCGGCATTCGTATCGCGAGCCGAAATATACTCCGAATTGGAGTCGCGTTACTCGGTCTGCGCATTACGACAGGCGACGTGATGGACCTCGGCTGGCCCGTTGTTGCCCTGATCGTGGGAGGCGTGGTGGCGACAATTTTGTTCGGCGGACTCATCGGGCGTGCCTTTGGCTTGAAAAGCGACCAGTCCATACTCTCGGCAGGCGCGGTTGCAATCTGCGGCGCGTCAGCCGCGCTTGCGATCGCGTCCGTACTGCCGTCGCACAAAGATCATGAGCGCAACACGATTCTGACTGTTGCCGGCGTTACGACGCTTAGCACGGTCGCGATGGTATTCTACCCTGTCTTCGTCACGTACCTGCAGTACGACAACATTACTGCAGGTATTTTTCTCGGGGCGACGATTCATGATGTCGCGCAGGTGGTAGGAGCCGGTTATATCATCTCCGATCAAAGCGGTGAGATTTCCACACTTGTGAAACTCATTCGCGTTGCCTGCCTGGTGCCCGTCGTGCTTACTATCTCGGTGATTATGCACCGCCGCCGATCCCCGCAACCCGGCGACGCGCCCCTGCTGCCCTGGTTCCTCGTGGCTTTTGTCGCGCTCGTCATCGTCAACAGCCTGGGCTGGGTTCCCGCAGAAGCGCATAC
>CAMYIS010000021.1 GCA_947258485.1 uncultured Woeseiaceae bacterium | reverse complement strand
AGCGTCACGATGATTCTGGCACCGCTGGCGCCGATGGGATGGCCCAGCGCACACGCGCCGCCGTTGACGTTGACCTTCGCGTGATCCAGCCCGAGGTCCTTTATGGCCGCCATCGTGACGCAGGCAAATGCTTCATTGATTTCGTAGAGATCCACGCGGTCAGGATCCCAGCCGAGCTTCTCTTGCAAAGCCCTGATTGCAAAAATGGGGGCCGTCGTGAACCACTCGGGCGCATGGGCAAAACCTGAATGGCCAGCGATTCTAGCGAGCGGCTTCAGGCCGTGCTGCCTGGCTTCGCTTGCGCTCATCAGGATGAGTGCCGCGGCACCGTCCGAGATGGACGAGGAACTGGCGGCCGTAACGGTGCCGTCTTTCGCAAACGCAGGCCGTAATGTCGGGATCTTCTCGATGTTTGCCGCCGCCGGCCCGTCGTCGTCGCCGACGGTGACATCGCCCTTGCGCGTTTTCATGCTTACGGCTGCGATTTCCGCTTTGAAGGCTCCGCTCGAGGCGGCATTGCGTGACCTCGTCACCGATTCAATCGCGAAATCGTCCTGATCCTCGCGGCTAAAGTTGTATTTCTGTGCGGTGACCTCCGCGAAGTGGCCCATCATGTTGCCGTCGAACGGACTTTGCAGCCCGTCGAAAAACATGTGGTCGAGTACCTCCTGGTGCCCCATGCGGTAGCCGCTTCGGGCCCTGGGCATAAGGTAGGGCGCATTTGTCATCGACTCCATACCACCTGCCACAACGACGGAGGCACTGCCGACCTTGATCAGGTCGTGAGCCAGCATCGTCGTCTTCATGCCCGAGCCACAGACTTTGTTCAGCGTCGTACAACCCGCACTCAGAGGAATACCGGCTCCAAGTGCTGCCTGGCGGGCAGGTGCCTGGCCGAGGCCCGCCGGAAGCACACATCCGAGGAGGACCTCGCTGATCGTGTCGGGGTTCGTGCCCGAATCCTCGATACAGGCTTTTATCGCCGTCGTTGCCAGCTCCGGGCTTTGCGCACCCGCGAGCGAGCCCTGGAAGGCGCCCAGCGGTGTGCGTTTGGCAGCGACAATCACTACGGAGTCAGAACTCATTTTTCATCTCCAAAGAACAGTGGGCCGCCCGGCAAGACGGGTCGATACTTTCCTGCAAAAATTGCCGTGGCGCAATACTACGGATCAGTTAGTCGCAGCGTCGTCGGCACCTCGGGGTTCGTGCAAAAGGTCCGGCTCATCCAGGACGCCGAGAATTCGCTGTCGGGCGGCTTCAGCCAGCGTACGGTTGTCGGTGAAGTCCGGATCACCGGGTGAGATAGCGGGCAGGATCTGGATTGTCAGGGGGACTGGCCACGGCAGATGTCGGCCCGAAGGCAGCATCTCGCGAGTACCACTGATCGCAACGGGCACAACCGGTAATCCGCCCCGGACCGCCGCGACGAAAGCGCCAGGCCGGAAGCGACCAACGCCTGGGTGTTTGCGAAAAGTGCCTTCCGGAAAAAATGCCAGCGACGCGCCGCCCTGGGCAGCCTTGACGATGACCCTTGCGTCACGCGCGCTGCCATAGTGCTCGGCCCGTTCGACGAATTTGGCGCCCGAGCGTCGCAACAGAAAATGAGCAATGGGAATGTCCCGCAATTCGCCCTTGATCACGAAATTGAAACGGCCAGGCAGGTATCCTTTCAGCAATGGACCATCCACGTAACTGGCGTGATTCGCAACCACGACGCAGTCTCCGGGCGGCAGGTTCTCCATGCCGATGACGTTGACCTTGACGCGCGGCATGACGAACACGGCCCTGGATGCCAGGCCGGCGAGTTTCTGGCGACGTGCTTTGCCGGGCACGAGTAATGTGGCCAGCAGAGCGAACAGAGCGGCCACAGCAAACGACATCCAGGCGAGCACTCCCCAGAGCGAATAAACGCTGCGTGTGACCCAGTTCACTTTATGTTAATGCCTTTAGTAATCTGTGACAGCGGTCACGCCCGCTGATGTGCATCGTCAGCATACTCAGAATCCTTGGAAAATCCGTCGCTTGGCAATGCATTGGCCATTTTGCTCGGCGCGACTGATACAACGATCCGATTTTCGGAACGGCGTATGCTAACAGTCTGCCGGCAGGGTTGGGATAGGCACAGGCATCGCGGCAGGGGATTGCGCGACAGACTAGTTGGATCATATGGGCAGTAGCAACAAGACAAGCAAGCCGGAATCAAAGATGGTGCAACGCTCGGAAGAGCTTGTTGATCGTTTTCTTGATGCCATCTGGATGGAACGCGGCCTGTCCAAGAATACCTTGGGCGCCTACCGCGCCGACCTGATGACGCTGGGTCGCGGGCTGTCGGAGATCGACAAGTCCATCGAAATGGCGGAAAAATCCGATCTGCTCGACTTTATAGCGAAACGCGTCGAAAGCGGCGCCAAGCCCCGTTCGACGGCCCGGCAGTTGTCCAGCTTCCGTCGTTTCTTCCGTTACATCATGCGCGAAGGCATGCGGAGTTCAGATCCGACGGCAGACATCGAGATGCCGAGAATCGGACGATCTTTGCCCAAAACGCTGTCCGAGGACGAAGTCGACTCCTTGCTGAACGCACCGAATACCGACGAGCCGCTGGGTCATCGTGACCGGGCCATGCTGGAATTATTGTATGCGACGGGCCTGCGGGTCTCTGAGCTGATCAACCTGCGCCAGTCACAGGTAAACTTCAATCAGGGCGTGCTCCGCATCGTCGGCAAAGGCGACCGTGAGCGCCTGATACCGCTGGGTGAAGAGTCGCAGCGCTGGCTGCAGGAATTCATTGCGGGTCCGCGTATGGAAATACTGCTTGAGCGCCAGACGGACTACCTGTTTCCGACGCGCCGCGGCAATAGCATGACGCGGCAGGCGTTCTGGCACATTATCAAGCGTTATGCCGAGAAAGCCGGCGTGCATCAGAAAATGTCGCCGCACAGTCTGCGGCACGCGTTTGCGACGCATCTCCTGAACCGCGGCGCAGACCTCAGGGTCGTACAAATGCTGTTGGGCCACAGCGACCTGTCCACAACGCAGATCTACACACATGTAGCGCGTGAGCGGCTCAAAGAGCTGCACGGCGAGCACCACCCCCGCGGCTGATCCCTAAAGACCGACAATAAGGCGCCGGCAGGCGGCGCGTTTGCTAAACTCGCTCCTTTGCGGAACCGGGGTCGATAATCCGGGTCCACTACTACTGGTCGGCAACAGCCCCTGCAGGAACGTATTTCAATGACTCGTAATATTTACTTTGGATCGAAATTGCTGGCCGGCGTCGTAGCAATGTTTTGTTGTGCCGCACTTGCCCAGGCCGCCAACGATGATGCGGCGCTTAATGAAGTTCGCACGAAGATGTCGGATATGTTTGAGTCCATCGATCCGGAGAATATTACTTTCAGCCCGGTCGATGGCTGGTTCACGATTCAGCAGGGCTCCATCATCGCCTATGTGTCGGACGATGGTCGCTACCTGCTGCAGGGAGACCTCATCGACCTCGAGCAGCAGGTCAATTTAAGCGAGCAAAGCCGGAGTAATGCGAGGCGCGATTTGATTGCCACGTTGACAGACGATGAGGCAATTCTTTTTTCGCCCGCCGACGTAAAGCATTCGGTCACCGTATTCACGGACGTCGACTGCACCTACTGCCGCAGGATGCACAGCCAGATCAACGAGTATCTCGACAAGGGCATTCAGGTGCGCTACGCGCTTTACCCGCGCAACGGGCCGGCGTCGAAGTCGTGGAGTACCTCGGAAAAAGTGTGGTGTGCGAAGGATCGTAACCAGGCGCTCACGGCAGCGAAGCTGGACCGTGAATTCGAATCATCACAGTGTGATTCAGCGATGGTCAGTAACCACTATCGCGTCGGACGCGATATCGGTCTGAGCGGGACTCCCGCGATCGTCCTGGAAGATGGCACGTTGATCGGCGGCTACCTGCCGCCCGCGCAGTTGAGCCAGCGCCTGCAGCAGAACGCGATCAAGCCCTAGGACCGCGAACGCCTTAGCTCGTGAAAATGCACGCCGTTGAAAGTGCCACGGTCTTCAAAGTACTTCTTTAGTGCGAACTTGCCGCTCTGAAACGCGATTTCGTCCCACGGTATTTCGTCTTCACTGAACAAAGCGACCTCGAGACTTTCTTCCCCGACGCCGTAATCGCTGACGAGTTTTCCCGAAAAGAAAATATGCACCTGGCCGGCATCAATGACGTCGACAGAGGCGAACAGGTGACCGAGTTCAACCGTCGCACACGCCTCTTCCAGGGTCTCGCGGGCGGCTCCACCGGCCATGGTTTCGCCGAGCTCCATGAACCCGGCAGGCACTGTCCAATATCCGTAGCGGGGTTCGATCGAACGTTTGCACAGGAGGACTTTGCCATTGCGCTCGGCGACGCAGCCGACCACGATCAGCGGATTCTGATAATGCACCATGCCACAGTCATCGCAGACCCAGCGTTCGTGTGTGTCTTTTGCTGGGGTCTTGCGACTAACCGGGCCCCCGCAGCTTGAACAGTATTTCATCGTATTCCTGTGGTGCCGGGAGGGGGAATCGAACCCCCACTTCCTTTCGGAAACCGGATTTTGAATCCGGCGCGTCTACCAGTTCCGC
>CAMYIS010000020.1 GCA_947258485.1 uncultured Woeseiaceae bacterium | reverse complement strand
GTTGTTTCTGTCGGTTTGTACTATTTTGAAGAGTTTGACGAGAACGCGAAATATAAGTGGTAAGCGCAGGGTAACAAAAGCTCTTGTGCATTCGTTTTGCTCCGAATTCCCCCATCCAATCGCTAGGTTCTTGAACCAGCAACGTAATTCTCGACACATCTTTTGACCACGCTAGGTGTGGTGGTGATTGAAAGAGTTAGTGCAGACTTTTTGCGCAATTAAGCTCTGTATCTCGGCGGCCAGAGGACTTTCTAAAAAGAAAGGGTTATTGGGAAAACTTTGTGTCATTTCCCTTAGATTGCGAAGGGTCCAAAGGTGCCTGTAACTGGCTGTATAAAAATATATTAAATTCAGTATGTTACATAACACCGGTCTCGTGACGGGGGATGAAGCATCTCCAAGTAGTTGACTAAAACGCGAATGGGCCCGCATGTGGGTGTAGGAGCCCATTTCCGGGAGCAACGGTGTCTTGCATACGCAGGCACTCCAAGATACTTTACATATTGCGCAGGAGACCAAGCGTTAGATGGGGCAAGAAGTAAAAGACCACTTGAGGGCCGCCCTCTCGCTGATGTTCAAGCCACTTATTCGTCTCTTGATTGCGCAGGGAGTGACTCATGCGGAGTTCTCTGAGACGGCGAAAGAAGTATATGTAGAAATTGCATTGCGCCACTTTGAGTCGGAAGGCCGGGTTAATCGATCAAGGGTGGCTATTTTAACTGGGTTGACCAGAAAAGAGGTTAAAAACGTAATAGACCGGACGATTGAGTCCGGCTATCAAGAAAAAACATATTCAAGGCCGGAGCGAGTCTTAACAGGGTGGTATTCGGATCCAAGGTATCAGGGTCCATATGGGATTCCGCTGGAGCTGCCTTACGAATCTGCGGATAAAGAAACGCCTTGCTTCGTCGATTTGGTAAGGCAATACAGTGGCGATATGGCTCCGCGACAAATGCTGGATCAACTGGTTGAGGCCGGTTCGGTTCTTGAGGTTGAAGGGAGATATAAAGCGGTCAGAAGGATATTCAAGCATTCGACATTGTCCCCGTCGCTCATAAAGAGGCTTGGAGAGGTCGGATACAGGGTTTTCTCTACTGCAGCTAAGAATATCGATAAAGAAATGGAGGGAAGCGGTTACTTTGACCGAATGGTTTTCGCAGACGATGGGTGTACGGACGAGCTTATAGACTCATTCGATGACTTCATTAAGCCGCGCGGCCAAGAGTTTCTTGAAGAAATCGACGTTTGGTTTTCATCTCGAAAAGAACTGAATCGACCGGGCGATGAGCGGAAGGAAACCGGGATCTATATGGTCCACTATGTCGAGGACATTGACGACCAGGGGACTCTGAGGTCCTTGCTGCATAAACGAGGGATTGAAAAAGAAAGATAGGTTCAGCGACGCTATAGGGACGATACTCAATTCGGCGATTGGAGCGCCAAGAAGCGAGCATGTAGTGTCGCTGCGTTAAGAGGGTTGGAGAAGATACGGTAAGGAGCGAAACATGCGCATGGCAAGAGGCGCCGGGGCACAAGTGGCCCTGGGAGCGACGCTGATTGTGATCACGTCGTTGGCAACAGCTTCAGCAGCTGAGCCAACGAGTAGGTTGAATGGGATTAGCGGCGGTGACGTGGCTGGTATATCCGGTGGCGATGTGCTGGGAATTTCGGGCGGTGACGTGACTGGTATATCCGGCGGTGACGTGCTGGGAATTTCGGGCGGTGACGTGACTGGTATATCCGGCGGCGATGTGCTGGGAATTTCGGGCGGTGACGTGGCTGGTATATCCGGCGGCGACGTGCTGGGAATTTCGGGCGGTGACGTGACTGGTATATCCGGCGGTGACGTGACTGGTATTTCCGGTGGCGATACTCGCCTCCTATCCGGCCCAGTCGATTCCATCGACTCAACCAACGGTGTATTCGAATCCATGGGTCAAATTGTCATGGCCTCACAGGGCATGTTGGCGGGCATGAGCGTAGGCGACTACGTATCGGTTGCAGGCTCGGTTGTTTCGCCGGGTTGGCTGTATGCCGACCAGGTCACTGTATCGACCGAACGATATGTTCCAGGCGCAACTGAAGTATTTGTCACCGGAATGCTTTCATCAGTCGATTTGGCGCGCGGAACAGCGCAGATGGGTAGCCTGACAATTGATTACACATCGAGCCTCGGCAGCGGATTTGCTCCTTCGAGTGCGATGTGGAGTTTCAGCGGTACGATACCCGCGGTGCGCGGTATCATGCTGTCTGACAAGAGTAGCAGCAGGGAATAGATTCGTTCGAAAGGATGACTCTAATATCGCTCATTTAGAGTTCCATGCCAGGGACTGCAGTTCCTTTCAATGAACTAAGACAAAGGTCACTTCGGTGGCCTTTTTCTTTGTCTGCGTAAAGCGGGGATAAAAAAAGTCGGCGTCCCTGCCGACTTAGATCTCGTATCAACCAATTAAGGAGATGCGAGAGTTGGAGGAGTCATCCCCGAGCGATTAGGAATGACTCGGGGAGAATATTAGATGTGATCATCGGGACGGGGTGTGACCCGCTTCACAAATCGAATTTTGAAAAAGAAAAGGGCGCCTTTCGGCGCCCTTAGCTGAACAAATCAGCAGTATTAAGTTAAGTTCTGGTTACTTGTCTAAAGTCGCGCGCAATTCCTGCAAGTACTTCTGCAATTTCTCTTGCTCAATGCGTTGCTTCACAACGTCGCGAACACTTTCCAATGTTGGCGGCGTGGACTCGCGGGAGTCCTCACGCAAGATGACGTGCCAGCCGAATTGAGTCTGCACAGGAGCCTTGGTGAAAGCGCCATCTTCAAGCGATCCGACTGCTTGCGAAAACGGGGCAACCATCTGGCTGGGCCCGAACCACCCGAGATCCCCACCATTGGGCCCGGACGGTCCGGTCGATTTTTCCTTTGCAAGTTCGGCAAAATCTGCACCACCCTCCAGCTCTTTCACTAGCTCCTGGGCCTGGCTTTGCGTCTCTACCAGAATGTGGCGTGCCTTAAACTCGAGAGGGGGCGCCAATGCTATCTGTTCTTCATAGGCAGTCTTGATCTCTGCATCGCTTGCCGCGTTGCTGGCCAAAAAGTCGCCTGCTACTGCCTGCGCAAGAATACCGCGGGTCTGCAGCTCAATCTGCGCCTTGGTTCGCGGGTCCTGACCCAACTCCTTGGCGCGAGGCTGCGTGGTCAGCAGATAAATATCCTTGATCTCATCCAGAATCGTCGCGCGCTCGTCTGCAGTGGCGGCTGAAGCCGGCTTCTGGATACGCGACTCGAGGTAAATATTGAATACATCAGAGCTGATCTCAGCTCCATTAACGGTAGCCACCGTTTCTGCCCAAAGTGATCCGGATAGCATCAGTGCCGTGGCAGCAAACACGCCGACAGCCGGCCTTATTCCGGGAACCCTTATTGAAAATCATGTTGAGGTCCTTTTTGCGAAGTTGGCGAATAATAAACGATATGACGTCTTGCGCGCGAGAAAGGTCCCAAAAAAATGGGTGGCGCGGGCGTTAGAGTTCGTCCGGGGTCTTGGCGCGAATGCGCAATGCGTGAATATCGGTCTCCATCATCGACTCCAGAGCTGAAAAAATCATCCGATGGCGCTCAAGCGGACGGCAGCCATCGAAGGCCTGAGAGACGATTGTCACGTCGAAATGACCGCCACCACCTTTCGCGCCCTCATGGTCGGCGTGCAGGTGGCTTTGGTCTTTCACGAGCAGTTTGACCGGAGAGAACGCTTCGTTGAGCTTCACTTCGATTGCTTGCACCGTTTCGCTATTCATGGCAATACACAATTAAAAGGCTTGACGCTTAATCAGGTCGAGCGGTCATCCGCTTGTCCGAAGTGTGTTTGTGATCTTCAGTAATTACTCGGTACCACACGGCTACTCTTCCAGCTGATCGATCCAGAATGTCTGCAACAGCATGAACACAAACGTCAGGGCCATAAGACCGAAGACTTTGAACTTGACCCAGGTCTCCTGCGAAAAATTGTATGCCACGAAAATATTGAGCAGGCCCGCAGCAACAAAAAACAAGACCCAAACGATATTCAATTTGTTCCATTGAGCCGGAGTAATTTTGCCAAGGGGCATCCCTTCTACCAGCCCGAAAAAGCGCTGTACCAGCGGTTTGTCTCCGACCCACAAGCTGCCAAGAAACACAATGGCTACCACCCAGTAAAACACTGTGGGTTTCCAGTAAAGGAACAGGGGGTTTCTGAAATATAGTGTCAATGCGCCGGCGGCGAGGAGAAACACAGTGGACCAGAAATACATCTTGTCAAAGGTCTGGGTGCGGACGTATTTGACAAGGAGGCCGATTGGCATGGCGATCATCAGGACGACCAGCGCAAAATAGATGCCTTTGTAAAAGAAAGCACCGAGAAACAGTATAAGAGGCAAGAATTCGAAAAGTAGATTCATTGTGCGCCCGCAGTGCGGCAGAAAATCGTGGCGAATAATAGCCTAATTTGTCCAAGCTGTACCATTGCCAGAATAGACTAGGCGCGGGGCCCTGGCTCCCCTACAATCCGCGCGTGGCAAAAATCATCGAAATACATCCGACAGACCCGCAGCCGCGGCGGGTGAAGGCCGTTGTGGATATTATTCGCAGTGGTGGCCTGATCGCGTACCCAACGGATACGAGCTATGCGTTCGGATGTCATATTGGCGATAAGAAAGCGATCGATCGCATTCATCGAATTCGCCGCACGGACAAGAAGCATAACTTCACGCTGGTTTGTGCCGATTTGTCAGAGATCAGCCTGTACGCGAAAGTCGATAACTGGGCGTATCGGTTGATCAAGTCGCTGACGCCGGGCCCATATACGTTCATTTTGACGGCCACGCGGGAAGTCCCCAAACGCCTGCAAAACCCAAAACGCCGGACGATCGGCCTGCGCGTGCCGGATCATGCCCTCGTACGAGCGATACTCGAGGAGCTGGGCGAGCCCATCATGAGTTCGACGCTGTTGCTGCCGGGTGACGATTTGCCGCTTATATTGCGGGCCGGGCGTGGTGATGTCAGTCAGTTCGCTTGACCCTCAAAATATGCGATAGAATGCGACGAACCACGTTGGAAGCCGTATGAAGCCCGATCTCAAAGTCCTGACGCCCGAGGACGCGCCCAAGCCTGCCCAGGACGAGAAACAGTCGCCCGCACAGGCCGAAATGCCGTTCGCGGTCGTCGACGGCGAGCCGGTTACGACGCTTCCGCAGGACCTGTACATTCCGCCTTATGCGCTGCAGGTATTCCTGGAGGCGTTCGAGGGCCCGCTCGATTTACTTCTCTACCTGATTCGTCGTCAGAACATCGATATTCTCGATATTCCGGTCGCTGAGATCACACGGCAATACGTCCAGTACATCGAGCTCATGCAGGAGTTACAGCTGGAATTGGCCGGCGAGTACCTGCTCATGGCGGCGATGCTCGCCGAGATCAAGTCACGCATGTTGCTGCCGCGTCCCGAGGCCCTCGAGGATGAGGAAGAGGATCCTCGTGCGGAACTCGTTCGCAGGTTGCAGGAATATGAGCGTTACAAGAAGGCGGCCGAGGACATCAGCGACCTGCCGCGTCTCGAACGCGATGTGTTTATTGCCAGCGCCGACGCGCCCGAACGCAAGATTGTTACGAAAATGCCTGACGTGACCTTGAAAGAGTTGTTGCTGGCATTTCACGATGTCCTGAGGCGCGCGGAGATGTTCTCCAACCTCCACATGCAGCGTGAGCCCTTGTCAGTGCGGCAGCGAATGAGCGAAATCCTGTCGCGTGTCAAAGCCGGTAGTTTTACGGGTTTTGCAGAATTATTCGATCCTGAGGAAGGTCGAATGGGCGTCGCCGTCACCTTTATCGCAATTCTCGAGCTGCTTCGTGAAGCGGTGATCGAGGTCGTGCAGTCCGACGAATACGCGCCGCTGCACGTGCGGGCGGCATCCGCCGTCCGATTGGTTTCCGATGACGATGCGGCTATGTCAGCCCCGATCAATGAGACAGATTGAGAAAAATCCCCAATGGACGCAACTGAAATAAAGCATTTTATCGAGGCCGCATTGCTTGCGGCCGGACGCCCATTGAATATCGATCAGCTGCAGGGTCTGTTCGATGGCCGGATGGCGCCCGAGAAATCTGAAATCAGACAAGCGATCGCGTCGCTTAACGAAGACTACGAAGAGCGCGGCATCGTCGTTTCTGAAGTGGCTTCGGGCTTTCGAATGCAGGTCAAGTCAGCAATGGCGGACAGGCTGCAGAAACTCTGGGAAGAGCGTCCACCGCGCTATTCGCGTGCGTTGTTCGAAACCCTGGCGCTGGTCGCGTACCGGCAGCCCATTACGCGCGGCGATATCGAAGAGATTCGGGGCGTGTCAGTGAGTTCCAATATCGTTCGCCAGCTGCTGGAGCGCGACTGGGTTCGTGTCGTAGGACACCGCGATGTTCCAGGGCGGCCCGCCATGTTCGGAACGACCAAGACCTTCCTCGACTACTTCAGCCTCAAAAAGCTCGATGATCTGCCACCGCTCGCCGATCTTTCCGACTGGGAAAGCCTGCGCGTGCAGCTCAATCTCCCGGAGGTCGAAGATCATCTGGACAGTGGCGCTGAAGGGGCCGAGGCAGCGGCCGCAAAAGACCTGCCGATCCTCTTCCCGGTCGGCGAGGAGGCGTCGGAAGAATCAGGCGACTACGAAGCGCCAGAAGAGCAGCCCGAGGTAGCCCCAGCAGCGGTGGTCGAAGACGAAGACTTCGAGGAACTGATGGTCTCGGAGTGGCCGGACCCGGTTGGCTGATCGAATTCAGAAAGTCCTCGCAGCGGCCGGTCATGGCTCGCGACGCAAAGTCGAAACCTGGATCAGGGAAGGCCGGCTCACGGTCAATGGCCACCTGGCCGCATTGGGCGAGCCTATCGAAGGCACTGAAAAGATCACGCTGGATGGGCGTCCGCTGTCGCTACGGGCACATGCACAGCCGCATCGGCACATTGTCTACAACAAGCCCGGCGACGAGGTAAGCAGCCGCGAGGACCCGGAAGGGCGCCGTTTGGTTTTCGACGCGTTGCCGCCGCTCAAGGGCGCACGCTGGGTCAGCGTCGGCCGACTTGATTTTGTCACGACAGGGCTCCTCATCTTCACGACGGACGGCGCACTCGCCAATGCGCTGATGCATCCTTCGGCCGAGATCGTCCGCAAGTACGCCGTCCGGGTACATGGAAATCCCACCCGGGCTGAGCTCGAAAAGCTCCAGTCAGGGGTGGAGCTATCAGACGGTCCTGCTCATTTCGACACGATTGAACATGCAGGCGGAGACGGCGCAAATCGCTGGTTCAATGTCACGTTGAAAGAGGGACGGAATCGCGAGGTCAGGCGGCTTTGGGAGGCAATCGGCTACGAGGTCAGTCGCCTGATTCGCACGGCATACGGGCCCGTGCAGCTGCCCAGGAAGTTGCGGCGCGGAAAATACGAGGCTCTGACGCCGTCACAGGTGCGCACTTTGTATTACGCGGCGGGCTTGAAAGTGCCGGGTGAGATCCGTTCGAATAAAAAAACAAGAAAACACATTAAATAACAATAAGTTATATGTCATTTTTAAAGCAAAAACTTACTGTGCATCGAAACTCTGACCTGTAACTCCTTTGCTGTCCGGCCCCAGCAGGTAGATGTAGGTCGCGAGGATATCTTCGGGACCTTTTAATTTATTCCGGTCTTCCGCCGGATAAGCCTCCAGGCGCATTTTCGTGCGTGTCGGACCGGGATTGATGCAGTTGGACCGAAGGTCGCCGTGGCGATGCTCGTCTGCCAGGACTTGCGAAAGCCCCTCAGTAGCAAACTTCGACGCGGCGTAGGCACCCCAGAACGCTTTCCCGGTGCGACCGACACCGCTGCTTGTAAAAATGACCGAGGCATCTTCGGACTCGTGCAAAAGCGGCAAGAAGACCTGCGTCAATGCAAATGCCGACGTAACGTTGACGTGCATGACGCGCTGCCACAGGACCGCGTCGTATTGTTCTATCGAATAACGCTCACCCAAAATACCGGCGTTATGAACCAGGCCATCGAGGCGACCAAACTCCTGGTCGATACTCTGAGCGAGTGTGGTGTAGGACTCGCTGTTGGCCGATGCCAGGTCCATCACGGCGATGGACGGTCGCGGCGCGCCCTCGATCGCCTCGACCTCGTCGTACACTTCTTCGAGTTTGCTGACATTGCGCCCATGCAGGATCACCTGTGCGCCCAGGCCGGCCGAGTGCAGCGCCAGGGCTTTGCCGATGCCATCGCTGGCCCCCGTGATCAGTACGATGCGATCACGCAGCAGGTCAGCAGCGTACGTGTAGGACCGGGGATCGGTGGTCAAGGGTCATTTCCTTCGATCATCGTCCGTGGTACCGACTCCAGCGTTTCCAGTTTCTCAAGGTCTTTCTGGGCATGCGCCCCGAGTTCGACGAATTTGCGGGCGCCGGGCAGCACGTTGCGCTCCAGGGAGCCGACCGCCTTGTTGTAGTTTTCGACACTGCTTGCGAGCTGCCTGCCCACGCGGTTCATATGGGTGACGAACGTTGCCAGGCGACCATACAGGTCTTCCGCCAGTATCCGGATTTCTTTGGCATTGTCTGCGAGCGCCAGCTGTCGCCAGCCGTAGGCAACTGCTTTGAGCAGTGCCACCAGGCTCGTCGGCGTTGCCAGGATGATCTGTTTCGAGAGCGCGTATTCGATCAGGTCTGGCTGTTCGTTAAGTGCCGCGCTCAGGAACTGATCGCCCGGAATAAACAGGATGACGAACTCAGGGCTCTCGTCGAACTGTTCCCAGTAGGCTTTCGACGACAGCAAACGTATATGTGAGCGAACGTTCTTCGCATGCCGTTCCAGTCCCAGTTTGCGCTGCACATCGTCCTCGGCTTCGGCGGCGGCGAGGTACGCATCCAGCGGCGTCTTGACGTCCACAACGAGTTCTCGCTGGTCGGGCATCCTTACGATCATGTCGGGTCGAATGGCCTGCGAGTCGCCGACTGTGTGTACCTGTTCCATGAAGTCGCAGTGCTCGACCATGCCCGCCAGTTCGACCAGCCGCCGCAACGTGATTTCGCCCCAGCGACCGCGCACCTCGGGGCGGCGCAGTGCCTTGACCAGGTTCTGCGTCTCCTGGGTCAGCGATTTCTGGTTGAGTTGCATCTCCTCCAGCTGGTTTCTTATTCCACCGTAAGCTTCGCTGCGCGCTTTCTCGAGTTCGGAAATTTGCTTTTGCGATGCGTCGAGCGCGTCGCGGATTGGTTTGACGAGAGCCTCGACCGCCTTCTCGCGTTCGCTGAGTTCGCGTTTGGCTTTTTCCTGCTGGGTGCCGAGGTTTTGTTCGGCCAGCCTGAGGAAGTTCTCACTATTGGATCTGAGCGATTGATTGGCGACGTCCGAGAATGCCGCAGTCAGTTTCGCATTTGCCAGTTCAAAGGCTGCTTCACGCTCGCTCTGAATGGCTTCCTGATTCTTGAGATTGTTTTCGACAAGGGCTATGTGTTCGATCAGCTTTTTCCGCCGCTGCCGTCCGATCAGCCAGGCGATCAAGGCTCCCGCGACAAGCCCGATCGCCAACGCGGGCGCTCCGACTTCAAGATAAACGGGATCAATTGTTATAGAGATCATCAGGATTCAAGGTTAACTGCTTTAAACACGATTTGCGCCAGTTCCTCGGTATCGACGGCGATGATATCGGCGCCCCATTCGCGTGGGTCGTCGTCTTCGGTGATGTAGCCGTAGGCTGCAGCTATCGTTGCTGCCCCGGCCCGCAAACCAGCCTGAATATCGCGTTCGGCATCCCCAATATAAATCGATCGGCCAGCTTCCACGCCGGCAATGTCGCAGCCGAGGAGCAGGGGGCCGGGCTCGGGTTTACGCACCGAAAGCGTGTCACCGCTTATCGTACAGACGCTGCGGTGGAAAAGGCCCAGCTGTTCGAGCAGCGGATTGGTGAGGCGCTCGGGCTTATTGGTGACGACGCCCCACGGGCAACCGGCGTCGTCGAGATACTCGAGAAGCGTGTCGATGCCCGCAAATACGGTCGTCAATTCACAAAGCCGGTCTGCGTAGCGTTCAATATATTCGCCAACCAGTTTTTGCCGCTCATCCTCATCAAGGTCCGGGAAACCGATTCGCAAAAGGCCCATTGCGCCATTGGACACGTTCGAGCGACCGAGGTTGTACGCGACCGGATCGTAGCCGTGGTCGCCCTGCATTTCCTGCAGCGTCGCAACCATGTCGGGTGCCGTGTCAACGAGCGTGCCGTCGAGATCGAAAAGCACGAGGTCGAAAGCGCTGTCCTGGATCTGCATCAGTCGGCGGGTCGCTGAAAATACATCAGGTAATTGACGTCCAGGTTGGACCCGAGCGAATAATCCCTGGTGATGGGGTTGTAATGCATGCCGATGCTTGCCCGCAACTCCAGGCCCGCGCTGCGCGCCCAGGCTTCGAGTTCCGAAGGTCGAATGAACTTAGCGTATTCGTGTGTGCCGCTCGGCAACAGCTTGAGAACGTATTCGGCGCCAACAATGGCGAACAGGAATGACTTCGGGTTGCGGTTTATGGTCGAGAAGAACACGTGGCCACCGGGCTTGACGAGTTCCGCGCAGGACTTTATGACTTGCGAGGGATCGGGAACATGTTCCAGCATCTCGAGGCAGGTTACGACGTCGTACTCGCCGGCTTCACTGGCGGCAAGTTCCTCAGCGGTAGCGTGGCGATAATCAACGTCGGCGCCCGACTCATGCTGGTGCAGGCGGGCGACGGCCAGCGGACCCTCGGCCATGTCGATCCCGGTGACTCTTGCGTTCGCCGCCGCCATCGATTCCGCGAGAATGCCGCCGCCACAGCCGATGTCGATGGCCCGGCAACCAGACAGATTAACGTGCTGACGGATCCAGTCGAGCCGCAGCGGATTTATGTCGTGCAGCGGCTTGAAGTCGCCCTCGGTATCCCACCAGCGGGACGCCAGTGAGTCGAACTTGGCGAGTTCTGCCGGGTCCACATTGTCTCTGACGGTCGTCATTGTTGCTTTACCTTGCCTTTAGTGGGTTGTCGCGGCGATTCGGTCGCGCCATTCGTTACTGCGATCCAGCAGCTCGTCCGTATTAATATGGGCGAGTTTGCCATTATCCAACTGGTGCTTGCCTGCGACCCAGACGTCCGAAACCTGGCCGGAACCCGCCGTATAAACGAGCTGCGACGAAATATCGTAAATTGGCTGGCTGTTAAGGACACTGAGGTCCACGCACGCGAGGTCTGCCCATTTGCCGGCGACTATCGAGCCCGTCGCATCGGCGAGCCCGAGCGCCCTGGCGCCTCCCAGCGTTCCCATGTACAGCGCGTCGCTCGCAGAAACGGCGGCGGCATCATCGGCTGATACCTTCGCCAGAAGCGCGGCCAATCGGATTTCGGAAAGTATGTCCAGCACATTATTGCTGGCGGCACCGTCGGTCCCGATCGCAACATTGACGCCTGCCGCCCTGTAACGGGCAATTGGTGCAATGCCGCTGGCGAGCTTAAGGTTTGAACGCGGGCAGTGGGCGATATTCACGCCGGCTTCCGCGAATCGCGCCACTTCAGCGTCGGTCATGTGCACGGCGTGCACGGCCAGCAGAGAGGCGTTGACCAGCCCCAGCTCGTCCATGCGTTCGCAGGGGCGTTTGCCCGTTTTTTCGAGGGACGCTGCAATCTCCTGTGCGGTTTCGTGCAAGTGCATCTGCACCGGGACATCGAGCTGGTCGGCCATGACTCGCAGCTTGGTGAACCACTCGTCGGACAGCGCGCTGATCGAATGCGGTGCAAAGCAGGTCGAGATCAGCGGATGTTCTGCGTAAGGGTCATGTACCAGGTCCGAGCCCTTGCTCAGGTATTCCTCGGCGTCGTGGGCCCAGCTGGTCGGAATGTCAACGACCGGCGTGCCGACCATGGCTCGCATATCCAGGTCGACGGCGGTCTCAGCGACGATCTCCGGAAAGAAATACTGGTCGCTGAAGCAGGTGATGCCGGCAGAGAGCATCTCCGCTATGGCCAATTCTGTGCCGTCCCGGACCATTTCGGCGCTCACCCAGCGTTTCTCGGCAGGCCAGACGCCTTCCCGCAGCCAGGTCTGCAGCGGCAGATCGTCGGCGAGTCCACGCAGCAGTGTCATTGCGGCATGGGTATGAGCATTGACAAGGCCCGGAATCAGCGCATGCTCCGGGCGCTCAATCAGCACGCTGGGCTGGTAGTTTTTCAGTGCTTTTTCGAGCGGAAGAAGATCCGTGATCTTGCCGTCGGTCACGATCACGGCGTGCCCATCCAGCACGACCCCGGAAGGCTCGACAGGGACGCACCAGCGAGGCGCGATCAGGGTGTCACAATGCCGCATAGTCGCCGCAGTATACGCGTCGCTGCGATCAGTGCCAGCGCCGCGCTTTTGTGGCTTCAAAGTGCCGGAAACACTGCTGTTTCAGCGACCGCTGTGGTATTATTTATGCCCTGATCCGGGCCTTGGAAGTGGCCCTATTGAGTCCGGCGAAATCAACATTCTGGTCCGCTTGAAACCCACTACAAATTGACGCTTTTTTTCCGGTCCAAAGGGCCGGAATTGCGCTGAGATTGTGAGCTGAGAAAGTACAAAACTATGGCTGAAGTCGCACAGGAATTGCTCTCTGTAAGTCTCGAAGAAGAGATGCAGCAGTCCTATCTCGATTACGCGATGAGCGTCATCGTTGGCCGGGCGTTGCCGGATGTTCGTGACGGCCTCAAACCGGTTCATCGACGGGTCTTGCATGCGATGCGGGAGCTTGGCAATGACTTCAACAAGCCCTACAAGAAATCCGCCCGCGTAGTGGGTGACGTCATTGGTAAATATCACCCGCATGGCGACTCGGCCGTATACGACACGATCGTGCGCATGGCGCAACCTTTTTCGATGCGCTACATGCTCGTGGATGGCCAGGGAAACTTCGGCTCCGTCGACGGGGACTCGCCGGCTGCCATGCGATACACCGAAGTGCGCATGGCCAAGATCGCGCATGAGTTGCTGGCCGATATCGAAAAGGAAACCGTCGACTTCGTCGAGAATTACGATGGCTCCGAGAGCGAGCCGTCGGTCATGCCCACGCGCATTCCGAATCTCCTGGTCAACGGGTCCTCGGGCATCGCCGTGGGCATGGCGACCAATATCCCGCCGCATAATCTCGGGGAAGTAATCAACGCCTGCCTCGCCGTGATCGAAGACCCGTCGATCGACGTCCCGGGCCTGATGAAGCATATTCCGGGGCCAGATTTCCCGACGGCCGGGATTATCAACGGCGCACAGGGCATTTATGCCGCATATCGCACGGGAAGAGGGCGGGTCCACATTCGGGCGCGTACCACGATTGAGACGATCAATGTCCGTGGTAAAGAGGCCATCATTGTCACCGAGCTGCCCTACCAGGTGAACAAGGCCCGTCTGATCGAAAAGATCGCCGACCTGGTACGCGACAAGCGTATCGAAGGCATCAGCGAACTGCGCGACGAATCGGACAAGGATGGTATGCGCATCGTCATTGAGTTGCGGCAAGGGGAAATCAGTGACGTCGTATTGAATAACCTCTACAAACACACGCCGATGCAGAGCGTTTTCGGCATCAACATGGTGGCGTTGCACGACGGCCAGCCCAAGCTCCTGAATCTGAAGCAGGTGCTCGAAGCGTTCATTGCACACCGCCGCGCCGTCGTGACACGACGGACCATTTTCGATCTGCGCAAAGCGCGCGATCGTGCGCATGTACTCGAAGGCCAGACCGTGGCCCTCGCGAACATCGATGACGTCATCGCCCTGATCAAGGGATCGGCATCGCCGGCCGACGCAAAAGCCGGATTGATGGCGCGGGCCTGGGCGCCGGGCGAGGTTACCGGCATGCTCGAACGCGCGGGCGATACCGATACCCGACCGGACGGCCTCGACGTTGGCAGCGGCCTGATCGACGGGAAATATCACCTTTCGGCCGTTCAGGCACAGGCAATTCTCGACCTGCGGCTGCACCGATTGACCGGCCTTGAACAGGATAAAATAGTAAAGGAATACAAAGAGATACTGGGTAAAATTAAACAATTTTCTGAGATTCTTGCAGATCCCGACCGACTCATACAGGTGATTCGCGACGAACTCGTCGACGTGCGTGACAGCTATGGTGATGAGCGCCGCACCGAGATCGTTCAGGATCACTCGGATCTCAGCGTTGAAGATCTGATTCCGGAAGCGGAAGTCGTTGTGACGCTTTCGCACGGCGGTTATGCGAAGGCGCAGCCGACGGACGTCTACCAGGCACAGAAGCGCGGCGGTCGCGGGCGCTCGGCAACCAAGGTGAAGGACGAGGACTTCATCGACAACCTGTTTGTCGCCAATACGCACGACACGATCCTGTGTTTCTCGAGTCGCGGCAAGATGTACTGGCTCAAGGTTTACCAGGTTCCACAGGCAAGTCGGGGCTCACGGGGCAAACCCATTGTGAATCTCCTGCCGCTCGAAAAAGACGAGAGAATTAACGCCGTGCTGCCCATTCGCGAGTACGAAGAAGGCCATTACGTGTTCATGGCGACCTCGGGCGGAACGGTCAAGAAGACTCCGCTGAAGCAATTCTCGCGGCCGCGGACGAGCGGCATCATCGCTATAGATCTTCGCGGCGACGACAAACTTGTTGACGTTGCAATCACGAATGGAGAGGCAGAAATACTGTTGGTGGCCAGTCACGGCAAGGCAATCCGCTTTAAAGAAGCGGACGTTCGGCCGATGGGTCGTGGCGCCGCCGGTGTCAGGGGTATCAAGCTGCCCGCGGGTCACGAGGTGATTGCACTGACGATCATTCGCGATGGCTTGATTCTTACCGCCACCGAAAATGGCTACGGGAAGCGCACTCCGGTCGGTGATTTCCCGGTCCAGGGCCGCGGCGGGCAGGGCGTGATCGCGATTCAGACGACGGATCGAAACGGCAGGACAGTCGGGGCGCTGCAGGTCGCGGACGATGACGAGATCATGCTCATCAGTTCCAACGGCACGCTGGTTCGGACCGGCGTTGAGGACATATCCATTGTGGGGCGCAATACCCAGGGTGTGAGGCTGATCCGGGTCGAGCGCGGCCAGCGACTGGTCGGCTTGGCGCGCATCGAGTCGATCGAGGAAGACGAGGAATAGCGCACTGTTTTGGTGCGCCTAAGCGGTGCGGAGCTTTGATTCGATAGCGTCATTTACCTAGTGCATTTGATGCCTTAAACCGTAACAATACGCGGCCTGAAATCATCCCCCTCAAAGTCCAAGGACCACAGCGACATGTCGCGCGTTTTCAATTTCAGTGCCGGGCCAGCGGCGCTGCCCCTCGAAGTCCTCGAAATAATCCGCAACGATATCCCCGACTGGCAAGGTACGGGCATGTCGGTCATGGAAGTCAGCCACCGTGGCAAGCAGTTCGTCGAGCTGGCGGCTCGCGCGGAGGCGAATGTTCGGGACCTGCTCGAAATACCGGATGATTACAGCGTACTGTTTCTGCAAGGCGGGGCAACGCTGCAGATGGCGATGGTGCCGCTGAATCTGACCGGTCCTGACGACACCGTCGACTATGTCGTAACCGGAAGCTGGGGGAAGAAAGCCGCTGGCGAAGCGACGAAGTTCTGCAGGGTCAACGTCGCGGCCGACGCCTCGGACAAGAAGTTCACCTACATCCCGGACGAAACCAACTGGGCCCGTAGCGACAACGCCGCGTATTTGCATTACACCCCGAATGAAACGATCGCCGGGGTGGAGTTTCATTTCGTGCCTGGCGGTGACGTGCCGCTGGTCGCTGATATGTCGAGTACGATTCTCTCGCGGCCGATCGATGTGAGCCGATTTGGCGTCATCTACGCGGGCGCGCAGAAGAACATCGGGCCTGCCGGCCTTACCCTTGTCATCGTGCGAAACGACCTGTTGGAGAAGGCGCGGCCAAATAATGCACACCTGATGACCTGGAAGTCATACGCAGAATCCGACTCCATGACCAATACGCCGCCGACCTTCGCCTGGTACGCCGCTGACCTGGTGTTTCGGTACCTTAAAGACCGCGGCGGACTAAGTGCTGTCGCTGAAGTTAATCGCAGCAAAGCGAGCAAGTTGTACGCCGCGATCGATAATTCCGGTTTCTACTCGAATCCGGTGAGCAAGGACTGTCGTTCGTGGATGAACGTGCCGTTCATCCTGGCGGACGACTCGCTTGACGCGAAATTTCTTGAGGAGTCGAACGCGGCAGGTCTGACAAATTTGAAAGGGCATCGCTCAGTAGGCGGTATGCGCGCTTCAATTTACAACGCAGTCAGTGAAGAGGCTGTTGATGCGTTGATCGAATTCATGGCGCAGTTTGAAAAAGCCAATGGCTAATCTTCTGGCGTGCTGCGACGCGCTACTATGACGAAACGGAATCATGTTTAAAGTACTTACACTGAATAACATCGCGGTCGAGGGGCTTCGTCACTTACCTCGCGAACGCTACGAAGTCGCGTCCGAAATTGCACACCCGGATGCGATTATGCTGCGGTCCCACAATATGCACGATATGGATATTCCGGATACTGTTGCGGCGATAGGTAGAGCCGGTGCGGGTACCAATAACATTCCCGTTGACGCCATGAGTACGCGCGGTGTGCCGGTGTTTAACGCGCCCGGCGCGAACGCCAACGCGGTCAAGGAACTCGCAATTGCCGGCATGCTCATCGGGGCACGCAATTTATGCAACGCCCGGGAGTATGTCAGCACATTAACGGAAACGGGGGCCGCGTTGAACAAGGCTGTTGAAGCCGGCAAGAAGCAGTTTGTAGGCTTCGAACTGCCCGGTAAAACGCTGGGCGTAATTGGTCTCGGCGCTATCGGCGTGGAAGTCGCCAACGCTGCACTTGACCTGGGGATGAAGGTCGTCGGTTTTGATCCGAAGATCACGGTCCGAAATGCATGGCAGCTTTCTTCGGGCGTCGAGCAGGAAGAAACACTGGATCAACTATTTCAGCATGCAGACTTTGTCACGGTGCATGTGCCGCTGATCGACGCAACCCGGAATATCGTCAATGCCGATCGGCTGGCGATCATGAATGACCATTCCGTGTTGATCAATTTTGCCCGCGGCGGCGTGGTCGATGATGCAGCGGCGATAGCCGCACTGGATAGCGGCAAATTACACGCTTATATCAGTGACTTTCCAACGCCAGAGCTAATCGCACACCCGAAAGTCGTGGCCCTGCCGCATCTGGGTGCGTCGACGAGCGAAGCCGAAGAGAACTGTGCCATCATGGTCGCGGAGAACCTCAAGGACTACCTTGAGAACGGTAATATCCGCCACTCTGTGAACTTCCCGGAAGCGCGCTTGCCACGCCTCGATGCCTGGCGCATCACGATAGCGAACGCCAATGTGCCGAACATGGTGGGCCAGATCTCGACTGACCTGGCGAATGCGGGCCTCAATATCGAAGACCTGTTGAACAAGTCCGTTGGGGACTTCGCCTACACAATTATTGACGTGAATGAGGAGCCAACCGCCGAGTTGCTGGCGGAGATCCGGGCAATTGACGGCGTCCTGACGTTGCGAAATCTCGGTAAGCCTGTAACCTGAGGATTCCGTTACGGTTTTCGAACAGGGATCGCATGGCAGGGTCGAACGACAAATCGGATAAGCCGGATCTCTCCGAGATTCGTGAGCGCATCAATAGCATTGATGAACAGATACAGTCGCTCATCAATGATCGGGCGAAGATCGCGCAACAGGTTGGAGTCGTGAAAGGCGACCTGGCGTCGGCCGTTGACTACTACCGGCCCGAGCGTGAGGCGGAAGTGCTGCGCAACATTCTGGAGCGCAACAAGGGTCCGATGCGCGATGAGGAAATGCTGCGCCTGTTTCGCGAGATCATGTCCGCGTGTCTTGCGCAGCAGGAGCCCCTTAGAATCGGATTCCTCGGGCCGGAAGGCACGTTCACGCAAACCGCGGTCTTTAAACACTTCGGTCACTCGGTCAGGGCGCTGCCGTTTCACACTATCGATGAAGTATTCCAGGAAGTAGAGAGCGGTGCCGCTGACTTCGGCGTAGTGCCGATCGAGAATTCAACCGAGGGTTCTGTCAACAATACGCTCGATATGTTCCTGACATCACCGCTCAAGATCTCGGGTGAAATAGAGCTAAAGATCGAGCAGCACCTGATGAGCAAGTTCAAAGGGCTCGAGAATATTGAGCGTATCTGCGCGCATGAGCAGTCGCTCGCGCAATGCCGCGGCTGGATACGCGAGCATCTGCCGCACGTTGAGCTGATCGGCATGTCGAGCAATGCGGCGGGCGCCAGGCGTGCACGCGACGAGGACGGCACCGCCGCCATCGGTCCCGAGGTTGCAGCCGATGTCTACGAGCTCGATATCATGGTCAACAACGTTGAGGATCGACCCGATAATGCTACGCGATTCCTCGTCGTTGGCCGGCAGTTGCTGGCGTCGAGCGGTGACGACAAGACCACGATACTCGTATCGACGAGCGATACGGCGGGCGGTGCCGGTGTCTTGCATCATTTGCTGCAGCCACTCGCCGACTATGGTGTCAGCATGACGCGGATCGAGTCGCGGCCGTCGCGGCGCCGTAAATGGGACTATGTCTTCTTTATCGACGTTGACGGGCACGCTGCGGATTCGCCGGTCGCGGATGCGTTGACCGAGCTCGAAAAGACGAGCTCGCTGTTCAAGGTACTCGGAGCGTATCCGAAAGCCATAGGTTGATACTCGGGCAGAATGCATTTCAAGGTATCCCCATCAAAAGTCGAGGACGCCAGGGTCACGGTGCCAGGCGACAAGTCCGTGTCGCATCGTTCCCTCATGCTCGGCAGCATTGCCGTCGGTCGGACTGAGGTCAGCGGATTCCTGGCAGGAGAAGACTGCCTGCAAACGCTGGCCGCCATGCGTGCCCTGGGTGTCTCCGTTGAACAGCCGGGACCGACCGAGATATCGATCGATGGAGTCGGATTGCACGGTCTCAGAGCATCCGGGACGGCGCTCGACCTCGGTAATTCGGGCACAGCCATGCGCCTGCTGGCAGGCCTGCTGAGTGGCCAGGATTTTGACAGCGTGCTGACGGGCGATTCATCGCTCACGGGTCGGCCCATGGGACGGATCATTACGCCGCTCAGTCGAATGGGCGCGGAAATCGACAGCCAGGACGGCAAGCCGCCGCTGCGGATTCACGGCAGGGGGGAGCTACGGGCGATCGACTATGAGCTGCCCATCGCGAGTGCCCAGGTAAAGTCCGCCCTGTTGCTGGCCGGCCTGTACGCCAAGGGAACGACGTGTGTCGCTGAACCGGGCGTAACGCGGGACCATACCGAGCGCATGTTACGTTCGATGGGTGTGCGAGTGACCACCGCGGGACATCGAATATCGATAGAAGGTGGACAGGCCTTGAAGGGATGCCGTGTAAAGGTCCCCGCGGACCTGTCGTCAGCTGCGTTCGTTATTCTCGCGACGCTGCTGGCTCGGAATGCAGACATCGTGATCGCCAATGTGGGCGTCAACCCAACGCGAACCGGCGTTATCGATATCTTGCAAGGCATGGGTGCCGACATCAGCATGGAAAACACCCGTCAGCTGGGCGACGAGCCCGTTGCCGATATTCGTGTCCGCTCCTCGGAGCTGCGCGGCGGATCTGTCGATCCCGCTCTCGTGTCACTGGCCATTGATGAGTTCCCCGTGCTGTTCGTCGCGGCGGCTGCCGCGACCGGGAAAACCGTGTTTTCGGGCATCGGTGAGCTGCGGGTCAAGGAAAGCGACAGAATTGCGGCGATGGCGGTGGGCATGCGCAGACTCGGAGTCACGGTCGATGAGTCACCCGATGGCGCGGTCGTGCATGGCGGGGGCTTTGCTGGCGGAACCGTCGAGAGTTTCGGCGACCACCGCGTAGCGATGTCCCTTGCTGTGGCCGGAACCGTCGCCGACGGCGAGGTTGTCGTTCGGGATGTAGATGCCGTCGACACATCGTTCCCGGGTTTCTGCTCCTGTATGGCATCCATCGGAGCGGATATCCAGGCGGTCGAGGAGAGTTCCCCATGAACAAACCGGTTCCGGTTATCGCTATAGACGGCCCCAGCGGCTCGGGTAAAGGCACCATCGCTCATCGTGTTGCGAAAGCGCTCGGCTGGCACCTGCTGGATAGCGGCGCATTGTATCGCCTGGTCGCATTGTCAGCGAGCAAGGCCGGAGTTGCACTTGATGACCTTCAGGCGCTCGCGCGGATTGCCCGGGCGCTGGATGTCCAATTTGACAGTAATGAAGATGGATCCGAGCGAATCTGGCTGGCCGGTGAGGACGTCACAGGCGAAGTCCGGACCGAGGAAACCGGGGCCGGGGCTTCCACCGTGGCCGCCATTCCGGCGGTTCGTGACGCCCTGCTTGCGCGGCAGCGAGCTTTTCGGCAGCCGCCCGGGCTGGTCGCCGACGGGCGGGATATGGGGACCTATGTATTCTGCGATGCGCCGCTCAAAATCTACCTCACGGCGAGCGCCGAAGAACGGGCGCGAAGGCGTCATAAGCAGTTGAAAGACAAGGGTATGGATGTTAGCCTTGCCGCCCTTTCACGGGATATAGAGTACCGTGACCGGCGGGATTCCGAGCGATCGGTTGCTCCGCTGAGACCGGCAGAGGACGCCAGGATTCTGGATTCCTCGGGCCAGTCCATCGAG
>CAMYIS010000019.1 GCA_947258485.1 uncultured Woeseiaceae bacterium | reverse complement strand
GACGCCGGTGACGCGAAAAAAATGGTGGCGCCTGCCAGGTCGTCGAGCTCGCCATTGCGCCCGATCGCGGTCTGTTGCGCCGCCCGGTCCCGGGTCGCGGCATCGTCGAACACCGGCGCGGTCAGTTCGGTCGGGAAGAAACCCGGGGCGATCGCGTTAGCGCAGATGCCGAAGCGCGACCAGGCTTCCGCCATCGCCCGCGTCAACTGGCAGACGCCACCCTTGGAAGCGCCGTAGGGCAAGCCATTGGGGAAGGCCCGCTCCGATTGCAGCGAGGCAATGTTGATTACCCGGCCGTAGCCACGTTCGCGCATCTCGGGAATAAATTCACGGGTGAAAAAAAACGGCACCGACAGGTTGAGGTTGAGCGTTCGGTCCCAGCTTTGCAGGGAAATCTCGTCCACCGGTTCGCGCAGATTGAGGCCGGCCGCGTTGATGACGCCATCGATCGCAGCGGCAGGTATTTCCGCCTTGCAGCGTCGCGCGACTTCGGCGAGTTGCTCGCGATCGTTCAAATCCGCGCTAACGTAGCTGGCCCGTTGATGACCGACGTTAATCGCGTCGACCGCTGCCGCCAGGGCATCCGCGCGCCGCGCCACCAGCACCACGTCGGCGCCGGCCTGCGCCAGAAACCCCGCCATCGCGCGGCCGATTCCGGAGCTTGCGCCGGTGACGACAAAGCTTTTACCGCCCAGGGTGAATTGGTCGAGGATACCCGGCATGACTGCATATTACTCAATGCCGAGGTCGAATTCCTCTCCGGGAAAGTACTTGTACAAACGATCGTCGCCGGAGCGCGCATGGCCTTCCATGCCTTCCGAGCGTGAAATACGTGCCGTCACCGCGCCGACATCACGATTCGATTCCTCGCTCATGCGTTGCCAGGTCAGCACCTTGATAAACTTGCTCACGCTCAAACCCCCGGTATAGCGCGCTGCGCCCTTGGTCGGCAGGATATGATTGGTGCCCGAGCATTTGTCGCCGTAGGCGACGGTGGTTTCCTCACCGAGGAATAGCGAACCGTAATTAGTCAAATGCTTGAGCCACCAGTCGAGGTCTTCGCATTGCACCTCGAGATGCTCCGGCGCGTATTCATCGCTGACCGCAACCGCCTCTTCGCGGGTGTCGACGACGACCACCTCGCCGTAATCGCGCCAGGCGCTCTCCGCGGTCGAACGATTGGGCTCGGCCAGCCGCTCGATGTACTTCGGCATCAGTTCGATGACCTGCTCGGCATGCTTGCGCGAAGTCGTCACCAGCCATGCCGGCGAATCGAGTCCATGCTCGGCCTGGCCGGCCAGGTCACAGGCGACGATCTCCGGATCGGCCGACTCGTCGCTAATGACGAGAATTTCGGTCGGTCCCGCGAACAGGTCGATACCGACGCGACCGAACAGGATGCGCTTGGCTTCGGCGACGAAACGGTTACCCGGGCCAACCAGGATATCGGCGGGATGCCCGGTAAACAGCCCGAAAGCCATTGCCGCAATGCCCTGCACGCCGCCCATCGACAGGATGGTATCGGCGCCAGCGAGATCCGCGGCATAGACAATCGAAGGGTGCACGCCTCGATCCGGATGCGTCGGCGAACAGGCGACGACCTGTTTTACCCCGGCAACCCGCGCCGTGGTAATGCTCATGATCGCCGAGGCGATATGCGCGTAGCGACCGCCAGGGACATAACAGCCCGCGGTGTTGACCGGAATCAGGCGCTGGCCGGCAAACAGCCCCGGAGAAAGTTCGGTTTCGAACTCGCTCATGCTGGCAAGCTGCGCCTCGGCAAATGCCTTGACACGTTGATGCGAGAATTGAATATCCCGTTTGGCCTGCTCCGGAACCAGCGCGATAGCGGCGTCGATTTCGGCGCGACTGAGGATGATATCCTTGTCCCAGCCATCGAGTTTTTGCGCGTACTCACGCGCTTTCGCCTCACCGCCCTGCTCGATTTCCTGCAGCATCGTGCGCACGACTTGCGCGGTGTCGTCTTCACCGGTGGCCGGGGTTTTGCTCGCTTTCTTTACAATTTCTATACTCATTTTTCTATCTCATGCTACGGGGTTGGGTACAGGTACTCGGGCAACCACAGAGCGATCTGTGGGAACGTAATAATCAAAATCAGGCCAACCACCTGGATCACCATGAACTGCATCATGCCGCCGTAGATATCTTCCAGATCCCATTCCGGCACTACCCCCTTCAAAAAACAGGCGGATAGCGCCACCGGTGGCGATAGCCAGGCGGTTCGTAGATTCACCGCCGCCAGAATCCCGAACCAGGTCAGGTTAAAGCCAAAGTCATTCGTTTGTTATAATGATACTCAGAGTCTCATTTTTGCAATTCTTAAACGGTATTGCAACCAAATTACCACTTTTTTCCCAGAATCATGTCGGCTGCCTTCTCCGCAATCATGATTGTCGGCGCATTGGTGTTGCCGGATACGATCTCCGGCATGATCGAAGCATCGACTACACGCAATCCATCGAGTCCATGTACACGCAACTCCGGATCGACCACCGCGTCCGCATCGACCCCCATTTTACAGGTACTGGTCGGATGGTAGATTGTCTGGCTGTAATTACGCGCGGCCTCGAGCAGTTCCGCATCGGTCTGAAACTGCCGACCCGGCACATACTCATCGATGACACAATTTCGCAGAGACGGTGCTTCGCAGATACGTCGGGCGACTTTAATACCGCCGACGGCGACCTCGCAGTCGCGCTCGTCGGAGAGATAATTGGGCATCATCGCCGGCGCCTGCAGCGGGTCCGGTGACTTGATCGCAACAGTGCCCCGGCTGTGTGGTCGGAGCTGGCAGACCGACGAGGTGAACGCCGAGAACGGATGCACGCCATCACCGGGTTTGTCCGCCGACAGGGGCTGCATGTGGAACTGGATATCGGGACGCTGCACCGCATCGCTGGAGCGGGTGAAAATCGCGACCTGGCTGGCGGCCAGGGTCAAAGGCCCGGTTCGGGTCAGCACATACTGCATGCCCACCAGCATGCGTTTTACCCAATTGTTCAACTCATCGTTGAGGGTGCGCTTGTTAGTCTTGAACACGAGACGGATCTGCAGGTGATCCTGCAGGTTCTTGCCGACCCCGGGGAGCGCATGCCGTGTTTCGACCCCCGCGGCTTTCAGTTGTTCGGGATCACCGATACCGGAACACTGCAAAATCTGCGGCGAATTGATCGCGCCGGCGCTGAGGATGACTTCGGCACTGGCCATCGCCGAGCGTTGCTGGCCGCCCTGCCGATACTGCAGCCCGGTTACCCGTTTTCCCTCCAGGATCAGCCCGGTTGCCTGGGCGTTGGTCAACACCCGGAGATTCGGCCGTTTTTTGGCGGGTCGGAGGAAACTCTTCGCGGTACTCCAGCGAAAACCCCGATACGCGGTCTGTTGAAAATAACCGACTCCCTCCTGCTCGGCACCATTGTAATCCTCGTTGAAAGGAATACCGATTTCGGTCGCGGCCTGGATAAAATGTTCGGCTATCGGTCGTCGCAGGCGCAGGTCCGACACCTTTTGCAACCCACCCACACCGTGAAACTCGTCGGCGCCACGATCATTGTCTTCCGATTTCTTGAAGTACGGTAGTACTTCTCGAAAACTCCAGCCAGGATTACCCAGCTCGGCCCAGCGATTGTAATCCTCCGGCTGACCGCGCACGTAGAGCAAACCGTTGAGCGCACTCGACCCACCGAGCACTTTACCCCGGGGCCACTGCAGCCGACGTCCGGCGATACCCGGGTCCGGTTCGGTCAGGTAACACCAGTCGAAACCGGGATTATGCATGGTTTTGAAATAGCCGACCGGTATGTGCAGCCAGGGGTTTAAATCCCTGCCGCCGGCCTCGAGTAACAGCACTTTGTGCGCCGGATTCGCCGACAGCCGATTGGCGAGCACGCAACCAGCCGATCCGGCGCCAACGACGATATAATCGAATTGATCCGCGAGCACCGTATCGTTAGTATGTTTCGGTTAAACGATACAATAACCGCTGCTAAAATGGAACAAATATTCTTGTTTAAGGTCCATTAGCGAATCTGTTAGGTGTTTATATTCTGAAATAGCTTCATGAAGTTCGGTTTTGGAGATACCGAGACGAAATTAATGGGTATTCAGCTCTGTTACTCAACCGCAAAAATCTGTAGGATCGAGACCGGAAGTCTCATTTTAAACTAAGTTTTGCCGATTTTCGGCCCAACAAGCTCCGGGGCGTTGCCTTCAGCCTCGCGACGCATAACATGGCGAAGGCTTTATTGATTTTTCTTAAACATTATTGGAGAGGAGTAGATATGATCGAACCAAAAAACATTGCTGTCGGTGCAGTAGCCTTGGCACTCATGACATCGTCTGCCATGGCGGCTGACAAGGTCTTGCGTATCCAGTCGGTGCTACCGACCTCAGCTGACGAAGTCGTTATGTTGAAGGAGTTCGGAAACGATGTCGCAGCACTGACTGAAGGGTCGCTCACCATCGAAGTTCTGCCAGCAGGCGCTGTTGTCGGCCCACGCGACATCATTGATGCCGTCGACGCGGGGCTCGTTGAAGGTGGCTTTGCCTGGACACATTATTGGGCTGGCAAGCACGTTGCGGCTAACCTGTTCGGCGCGCCTGTTGCGGGTGCCGGTGT
>CAMYIS010000018.1 GCA_947258485.1 uncultured Woeseiaceae bacterium | reverse complement strand
AGCTCTTGGACGACGATGCCGTGATTTCTGATGTCTTTGCAACACTCATTGCTTGGTCTCCTTCTTGTTAGTGGATGTCGTTATATCACTGTTCAATCCTGAACTCATGGTCAAATCCACTATTATCGGAGACCGGGATCCTGTCCCCGACCGGATTCCGGGCCAACCGCCTCAATTGGCGAAAATCCAATCCTTGCATAAAGGCGGCGTCCAGATGATAGAATCGCCGCACAGTGCGGGGGGCAGTCACTTTGGCTCTCCCGTGCTTGTCTATTCGGTGATCGCATGCCGGAACCCGGCGGATCGTCGTGTACGGCGATTTAGGGATTAAACTTACGGAGCTGACAGTTATGAGAATTTTCACCTGCGTTGTCGCAGCGATATTTATTGCTTTTCTTGGCACGGGCGACGCTCTTGCGGATGCCGAGGCCGGGCAAGGCTATTTTTCGATTATGGGTTCCTATATCGATGACGACAAGGACCGCGGCGTCGAAGACGATGTCAATGGTGGCCAGCTTGGCTTCGGTTATGCCATCAACGACGCGCTCAATATTGAGGCCGTATTTTCGGGCGCCTGGCCGGACGGCAATTCTGGCCCTGACCAGGAGATTCTCAGCATCGGCATCGATCTGCAGCGCGTATTCCGTCGCGGCGAACGCTTTAGCCCGTACCTGCATGCCGGAGTTGGTTACATTGACGTCGATTCGGCCGGCGCGGGACACGACGACGGCGGCATGTATTCTGCGGGCGCGGGCTTTCTGCTCGACCTGTTCGATTCGAACCTCGCACTTCGCGGAGAGTGGCGGCATCGAATGGAGACAGCGTCCATTGAGAATCAGAACGACAATCTTTTCAGCCTTGGTTTTCAATTTCCGTTTGGCGAGGGCACACCGAAATTTGTCGACTCCGACGGCGATGGCGTTGCGGACGGCATAGACCGTTGCCCGAACACGCCGGCAGGCACGCGCGTTGACGCTTACGGCTGCGAACTCGACAGCGATGGCGATGGCGTCAAAGACTCGAAAGACAAGTGCCCCGGTACGCCCAGAGGCGTGTCCGTCAATGCCAGTGGCTGCCCGATGGACAGCGACGGCGACGGCGTAAGCGATGACAAGGACAAGTGTCCGAACACGGTCAAGGGCGCGAAGGTCGGTCCGGATGGTTGTGAGCTCGATGGCGACAAGGACGGCGTAGTCGATCGCCTCGACGAATGCCCGAACAGCGCTCCGGGTGTGCAGGTCGATATCAAGGGCTGCGAAATCAAGGCCGTGATCAGGCTGCCAGGCGTTAACTTCGAAACCAACTCCGACCGTCTGCTGCCAGGTGCCACAAGTGTCTTGAACGACGCCGTTGCGACGTTGAAGAAGAACCCGTCGATTACTGTCGAAGTTGCCGGGCACACCGACAGTGACGGTGCCGCCGAGTACAACGAAGGCCTGTCGACGCGTCGCGCTACGACGGTTCGCGATTACCTCGCATCCAACGGCATAGCGGAAGATCGCATGTCGTTCCGTGGTTACGGCGAGTCACAGCCGATCGCAGACAACACAACGCGTGCCGGCAAGGCACAGAATCGCCGTGTTGTATTGCGCATCATAGAGCGTTAGGCTAAGAAGGCAGCGTTGTGGCCAGTTTGGCCGCAGCGCTGCGAATAAAAACGCGTACAGTTTCCGCTGTACGCGTTTTTTTTAACCATCCTCAGTTCAGGTCAGTGATGCCGCATCAGTACCGGTATCCGTGCCTTGCGAATAAGGTACTCGGTGACGCCGCCAAAGATCTTTTCCCGCCAGCGGTTGCGGCTGTAAGCTCCCGCGATCAGCATGTCTGCACCGGCCTCGTTGTAGCTCGCGAGCAATTCTGCGTTGACATCGTGGCCACGGGTTTTGACACGTTCTGACTTGATACCCCAGTGGGCCAGGTACGCCGCCAGCTGTGCCGACTTCGGTCCGATACGATCCTCTTTCCCACAGCTAACGATCGTGACTTTCTCGGCCCTCTCGAGTAAGGGCCGCGCCGCTTTGACGGCTATCGCGGCTTCGCTACTCTGGTTCCAGGCAATACAGACATTCTTGCCTACCGTTTTACGCCCGCTCGTCGGCAAGATCAGCACCGGGCACCGCGACTCGAGAAGCGCGGCATTCATGAACATGTCGGCAACCCCACCGCGTCTGGCCGGCCGCGAAACCACGACGAGGTCGGAGACCGGCCCGACTATATTAAGGACGATGCCCGGTGACCCGACACGCTCAGACCACATCGCACCCGGAGTGACCCGCGCCCGCCGAATAAAATCGTAGCCGTTATGCTCAGCGATCTGGCCGTACAACTTCTTGGCGTTTTTCGAGGCCGTTTTCGTACTTTTTTTGCGCCAGGCAGCGTCCGCGAAGGCCATCGAGAGCGACACCTCAGCATGACGGTGCGGGCGAATGTGGCAGCCACTTACCGACGCGCCTACACGCCTGCCAAGGTCGAATGCCGCTCTCAGTGCTTTCGCGCATTCGGGTCGATCAGCAACAGGTACCAGGATCACGTGCATCTCAATGGCCTCCTTGGGTATGGGATTTATCGCAGCTCTCTGAGACCATAATCGAGAACCAGTCAAAAGACCAATTGCGCTTACCCCTATTCACTTCGCACTTGCCGGCACCGGAGACAGTTTCCGGGAGCGGACATCGTATGCATGTGATAACTTATCGGGCGTCCGCATGCTGCTCCGATGAGTTCTCCAATGCCGCTATTCAAACGAACGCTGAGCGAGTTTCTGTTTCGTCGTTTCATGCTCAAACACTATGCGTCAAACCTGCTGGTAGACATGAGCCTCGAGGCCAAGAAGAGCACGCTCGAGTACATCAAAGCCAACATGGTCGACGCCCCTTATTTCGAAAAGCACCCGGAGCTCGTGCGCTACGCGTTGAGCCGCATCGAGAAGAGCGGTCTGATCCTCGAGTTCGGTGTGGGCCGCGGCAAGTCGATGCGCTGGATTGCCCCCAAGGTCGATGGCAAGGTGCACGGCTTCGATTCCTTCGAAGGCATTCAGGAACACTGGAACGGTAATCCGATCGGCTCATTCGCGCAGAAACAGATGCCCAAGGTGCCCGACAACGTCGAGTTTCACGTCGGCTATTTCGACGCAACGCTGCCCGGCTTCCTCGAAAAATATACGGAGCCCGTCGCCTTTCTGCACGTCGACTGTGACCTGTACTCGTCGACCGTGACGATTTTCAAAGCGCTGGGTAACCGCCTGCAGCCAGGTGCCGTCGTGCTCTTTGACGAGTACTACAACTTCCATCGCTGGCAACAGCATGAGTTCCGCGCGTTTCAGGAATTCGTGGCCAGGGAAAGCTTGGAATACGAGTACATTGCGTTCTCGGTCACGGGCCAACAGGTGGCGGTGCGTATTCTGGAGAACCCGGCCTACTCCGGGTAATCGAGATGACAGGTCGCGAGCAAGAAAAAGTCAGCCGCGACGAGATGCCATTCGTGGCGCCCTGCAAGAAACTGTCCCCCTGGGCGCCCTTTCGCTGGGTAAAGCTCGGCATCTCGGACCTGGTGAAAGCGCCGCAGCAGAGCCTGGCTTATGGTCTTGTCGTCGCATTGATGATCGGCATTGTCTGCCTGCTAGCATGGTTCCGCGGCAGCCAGTGGATCATGTTTGCCATGTTGGGCGGTTTTGTTTTCCTGGCACCACTGACCTGCATCGGCCTGTACGCGATCAGCGCACAGCTCGAGCGCGGCGAGGAACCATTGATGACGCGCAGTCTTCGCGCCGCGCTGCAACGGCATTTCGGCAACGAGATGATCTTCGCACTCGCGTTACTTGTGATTTTCCTGGTGTGGGCGCGGGCCGCCGTCATGATTACCGTGTTCTTCCCGACGGATGGCGATGCAACGCTCGGAGAATTGCTCACTTACCTGGGCTTCGGCTCGATGATTGGCGCCGTATTCGCCACCATCACGTTCTCTGCAAGCGCGTTTTCCCTACCGATGATCATGCATCGCGATGTGGACAGCATCACGGCCATCGTGACGTCGATCAATGCCGTATTGCGCAACAAGCGCGCCATGATTGTCTGGTTGACGATCGTCGTGGTTTCGCTGCTGATCGGGGTGCTGACGGCATTCGTCGGGCTAATCGCGATTGTGCCGGTTATTGGCTATGCGGCGTGGCACGGCTATCTAGAGACCATTGACGCCGATCAGTTCCCGCGGCACCCGGACGGCATTACGTCAACGCCCAGGCATGAACCGGGCGCCTACGACGACAGCTCCAGCACGCAGTAGGCGGCGCCAAGCAGCCCCGGCTGGTCGTACGTGATCAACCGCGTTGGTATGCGCTCCATGAACGAACGGTGCCTGCCTTTGCTCTCGAAGCCGCTTCGAAACCGGCTGTCTTCCAGAATCTTGGGATAACGTTTCGCGATGCCGCCGGCGATGTACACGCCGTCTACGGCGCCGAGCGTCAGGGCCAGGTCCCCCGCCACCTGGCCCAGCAGTTCGAAAAACACATCGACCGCCTCGGCCGCGAGCTTATCGGCAGCGCGAGCCTCGAATATGTCTTTGGCTGACAGCCGGGGTCCGGTCTTACCACGAATCGCCACGAGCGCCTCGTAGATATTCCCGAGGCCGGAACCTGCGATGAGTCGCTCGGCCGACACACGCTCATATTTTTCGCGGAGGACGCCCAGAATCTCTGTCTGCAGCCGGTTTTCAGGCGCGAAGCCCACGTGTCCGCCTTCGCCCGTGATGGCTACCAGCGCGTCTCCACGACGACACAGCCCGGCGACTCCGAGGCCCGTCCCAGGGCCGAGAATGGCGACATCAAAACGTTCTGCAGGTAATGACCAGTGTTCATGAGATCCGATGGTTCTAACCTCGTTCTCGGTCAACAATGGAATTGAATGAGCGATCGCGGTGAAGTCATTGAGCAGGCGCACGGCCTCGATGCCGAAATCAGCCCGGGTCTCGGCGGCCGAGATATCCCAGTGGTTGTTTGTAATCTTGACGGTGTCGTCGAGGATGGGACCGGCTGCGGCAAGACACACGGCATCGGGTGCTCCGGCTTTCGTCGCCGCAAGATAATGGCTGATGGCATCGTCGGCCGATGCGAAGTCCGCGCACTGCAGCTCGAGGACGTCGTGAAAGCCGGGTCTGTCCGGTGTTGCCAATGCAAAACGCGCATTGGTCCCACCAATGTCACCGATCAGCAGACAACGGTCTTTCATACATCATCGCCCAAGTACTGAGGATTCAACAGCACGGCCTGGCCGTGCCGACATGCTCAACATTCTCCGAACAGGGCAGCACCTTGCTCCGCGCCCGTGGCCCGTTCTCTGAACGCCGCGAAAAGTTCTCGTCCCATGCCGCTTTGCCGGGAAGTATTCGCATGCGGCAGTTGTCGTGCGGCAAAGTCGTCGCCTGCGCTCAGGTCAAGAATACCTTTTTTGGCATCGATGCAAATCAGGTCGCCGTCGCGGATTTTCGCAATTGGTCCGCCTGCGACGGCTTCGGGCGTCAGATGTATTGCCGCTAGCACTTTGCCGGACGCCCCGGACATTCGGCCATCGGTAACCAGTGCGACCTTGAAACCACGATTCTGCAAAACGCCGAGATAAGGCGTCAGCTTGTGCAGCTCCGGCATGCCGTTGGCACGGGGCCCCTGTTGAGACAACACCGCGACAAAATCGCGCTCAAGTTCATCGTTGTTGAAGGCATCGACGAACGCCTGCTGCGAATGAAAGACACGCGCAGGCGCCGTAATGGAATGATGTGCGGGGTCAACAGCCGATATCTTGACCACGGCCCTGCCGAGATTGCCGGCTACGAGTTCAAGGCCGCCGTGCGAACTGAATGGGTCGGAACAGGGGCGCAGTATATCGGGATCGAGTGAATTCGGCTGCACGTCCTGCCAATCCAGTTTTCCGTCCTCAACCTTCGGTTCGCGACAGAAATTGCGCAGTCCCGGCCCGAGAATTGTATTTACATCTTCATGCAGCAGCCCGTTGTCCAGCATGTCGGCAATCAGGAATCCGAGGCCGCCTGCCGCGTGGAAATGATTGACGTCCGCCGAACCGTTCGGGTAGACGCGCGACAGCTGTGGGACGGCAGCCGAAAGGTCCGAGAAGTCCTGCCAGTCGATCCGGATGCCGGCAGCGGCGGCAATAGCAACGAGATGGATCGTATGATTGGTCGAGCCGCCTGTCGCCAGCAGACCGACGATGCCGTTGACGATCGCTTTCTCATCGAGCAGATCCGCCAGCGGCAGGTAATTTTCGCCGAGATGTGTGGCCTCGAGCACCGTGCCGACAGCGTCTTGCGTCAGCAGGTTACGAAGCTGGGTTCCCGGATTGACGAACGATCCCCCGGGCAGCTGTAAGCCCATGAATTCCATGAGCATCTGGTTGCTGTTGGCCGTACCGTAAAAGGTACACGTGCCAGGCGCATGATAAGCCGCCGATTCGGCCTCGAGCAGTTCGTCACGCCCTATCTTGCCCGCCGCATACTCTTCGCGAATGCGAGCTTTCTCCTTGTTGCCGAGCCCGGAGACCATAGGGCCCGCAGGCACAAACACAACGGGCAAATGCCCGAATGACAAAGCGCCGATCAGGAGGCCCGGGACGATCTTGTCGCATATGCCGAGACACAAAACGGCATCGAACATGTTGTGCGATAGCGCGACAGCCGTCGACAGAGCGATTACGTCACGGCTGAACAGCGACAAATCCATGCTGTCCGTACCTTGCGTGACACCATCACACATCGCGGGCACGCCACCAGCAACCTGGGCAACTGCGCCGCGCTCTGCTGCTGCTTTTCTAATGATCGCCGGATAGTCTTCGAAAGGCTGGTGTGCACTCAGCATGTCGTTGTAAGCCGTAACGATGCCAACGTTCGGCACGACGGTACCCTTGAGTGCCTGCTTCTCCGTAGTACCACAAGCCGCGAAACCATGTGCAAGATTACTGCAGGCAAGCCCGCCCCGAACCGGGCCATCGTTCGCCGCTGCATGCATGCGCGCGAGGTAGTCACCGCGCGATTGCGCGCTGCGTTTCGCAATACGCTCGGTAACGCTCTCGATTATCGGGTTCACTGTTTCTCAACCTCCATTACGGCGCCCAGAACAGCCTTACGGGCGCGCGCTTTTGTCGTAACAGGCGCGACAGGGGATATCCATTTGTCGACGCTTTTGCCTGCTTGTAAACATCGAGCTTTTCGTCACCGAAAAACAGCAAAGCAATTTCGTCGCTGCGTGAAATTCCGGCCAACGTCATGCTGATACGGGGATGTGGGCTTGCAGCGGTCGTAATGGGCACATAGAGGCGACCACTTTCGACGTCGAGTCCGAATTTCAGCTGCTCGGCGTCGGGAAACAGTGAAGCGAAATGACCGTCAGTGCCGATGCCAATCAATGAACACGAAAACGGCAGCACTGGCAGAGGATCCTGCAGCTCATCGCAGCGCTGTTCGGGCGAGACGCCTGCGGCGTAAACCGGCTGGAACCTTGCGGCCGCTGCCGGACCCACGAGCAATGTCTCGCGCACCAGTTTTTCGTTGCTGTCTTCGTGGTCCGCCGGAACCCAGCGTTCATCGCTAAGCAGGACCTGCACGCGCGGCCAGTCGAGCGGCGCATTGGCAAGAGCCGCCATGCATTTCTGCGGCGAGGTACCACCGCTGACAACGATCGAGGCATCACCACTGTGATCCAGCCTTTTCGCCACCAGCTCGGCCATGCGATCAGCAGCCGCTGTCGAAGCCTCGAGCCTCGTTTCAAAATAGTGTTCGGTCATGTCTTGTCGTCCGAGTACCAGGCACGATCATCACGATCGAGCAATAATGAGGAGGCCGGCGGGCCCCACGAGCCCGCGACATACGATTCGACCTTCTGTTTCGAGGTCTCCCAGCCCTCGATAATGCCGTCTATCCAGTTCCATGCGGCTTCAACTTCGTCGCGGCGCATGAACAGCGCCGGGTTGCCGCGCAACACCTCCATCAGGAGGCGCTCATAGGCATCGGGATAACCAACACCAAAGGTCTCGGCAAAACTCAGGTCCAGTGAAACCGGCCGCAGGTCGAAACCACCAGGGCCGGGCTCTTTAGCCATGACCGATAACTGCACGCCTTCGTCGGGCTGCAGGCGGATTCGCAGCAGGTTTGGCGTTACGTTGTACTTCTGTTCCGGAAATATCGAGTGCGGCACATCCTGGAACTGCACGACAATTTCGGACAGCTTTCCGCTGAGCCGTTTTCCGGTGCGCAGGTAAAACGGCACGTTTGACCAGCGCCAGTTCTCGATCTCGAGCTTGAGCGCGACAAACGTCTCTGTCGTGCTGGAGTCGCCGCCGAGTTCGTCTATATATCCGGGCACGGTATTGCTGTTGATCGCACCGGCCGTGTATTGGCCCCGCACGGAACTGGACCGAACCTCGTCCACCGACATCGGTTTCAGCGCGCGCAGCACCTTGATTTTCTCGTCACGAACCGCATCGTGGTCGAGACTCGACGGCGGCTCCATCGCAAACAGACAGACAAGCTGCAGGATGTGATTTTGCACCATGTCCCGCAGCGCACCCACGCGATCATAGAATTCGATGCGGCCGCCGACGCCGAGATCTTCGGCAACGGTTATCTGTACATGGTCGATGGCGCCACGGCGCCACAGCGGCTCGAATAAGGAGTTTGCAAAACGCAGGGCAAGCAGATTCTGCACGGTCTCTTTGCCGAGGTAGTGGTCGATTCGATAAATCTGATTCTCGGAAAAACATTCGCCGACGGCATTATTAATCTCGCACGCCGACTCATAGTCACGACCCACAGGCTTCTCGAGAACGATCCGGCTGTTTGTGGTGATCAGGCCATTCGACTTCAAACCCGTGGCGATCGGGCCAAACAGACTGGGCGCTGTCGCGAGGTAGGCCACGCGAACGCGCTCTTCGTGACCTGCCAACAGCTTGCTCAATCGACCCCAATTCGCGTGCGCCAGCGCGTCAGCCTGCACATAATGAATGCGATCCTTGAAGGATTTCCAATGCGCCGCGTCGAACTCGCCCTTAGGGAGGCCTTTCTGCAGCGACTTTTTGACCATTGCCAGGTATTTGTCCCGCGTCAGTGCACCACGACTGGCGGCGATAATGCGGCTGTCGGCGGTTACCTGACCGTCACGGTCACGGTGATACAGCGCCGGCAACAGCTTGCGCATCGCCAGGTCGCCGGTACCGCCGAAAATTATCAGGTCGAACGTGTCGACCGGAATGAGTTGAGCCATCAGACTTCCCCAGGGAATTGCTGAAAGTTTACTACTTTTTTGCCGTTTGTACGCTATTTTTGGTGATTTTCGGCAATTATTGATGTAATTTTACTACATGCTGGCTACGATAACCAAGGCACTGCCCCGATTGAGCCCGTCCGAACGACGCGTAGGCCGCTGGATCCTCGAGCACCCGAAGGAGGCCGCCAACATAACACTTGCGCGGTTGGCCAGAGAGTGCGAGACGAGCGAACCCACCGTGGTGCGCTTTTGCCGCCACGTCGGGCTAGGTGGTTTTCGCGAGCTCGCGATCCGGTTGACCGAAGCGCTGAGTAGCCCTGCCACTTACGTACACCGCGACGTCAGCCCCGACGATTCGGCCTCGGACGCGGTCATCAAAGTTTTGGACGCCTCCATTCAGTCGCTCATCGAAATGCGCTCGCAGCTTTCGTCGATGCCGATTGACGAGACAGTGATTGCCATGAAATCAGCCCGGCAAATTGCGTTCGCCGGGCTTGGCGCGTCGGGTCATGTCGCCAGTGACGCCTGTCACAAGTTTTTTCGACTGGGCATACCGTGCTCGTACCTGGCCGACATACCGATGATCCTGCAATTCGCCGCTATTACGCAGCCCGATGACGTGCTCGTGCTGCTATCCCATACCGGGCGCTGGCAGGAATTCGTTCGGGCCGCGAAGCTTGCAAAAGACCGCGGCGCAACCGTCATCGCACTGACCAACCCGGACTCCGATGTCGCCCGGGAAGCCAGCTTGTTGTTCCCATGCCGGGTGATCGAAGACACAAGCGTGTATACGCCGATGAGCTCCAGGCTGGCGCAACTCGCCCTGCTCGATGCCATTCATGTTGCCCTCGCGCTCGCCCAGGGCGACGCGGCCAGCGATAATCTGCGCCGCAGCAAGGACGCTTTGAAACTTTGACAAAGACACTATCAAACCCGACACGAACGCCGCTGGTTATTCGGCAGGCAGGCGTTTGCCTGCATATCGCGTCCTTGCCGGGCTCCTATGGTATCGGCGAGATCGGCGCCGAGGCGCGCGCATTCATCGATACCATGCGCGACATGCAGCTGGGCGTCTGGCAATTTTTGCCCTTGGGACCCACGGCTTACGGCGACTCTCCGTACCAGCCACTGTCCACTTTCGCGGGCAATGAAATGCTTATCAGCATCGGTGACCTGCTGGAGATGGGGCTGCTCGTCGATCAGGAGGTCGAAGAGCTGACCCGACTGCCAGCCGATCACGTCGACTATGGCGCCCTCATTCCGATCAAGAACCGCCTGCTCGATGTAGCGGCGCAGAGATTCCCGTTCAAGGCCAGCGAGGAAGTGATCGCACGCTACTCGGCCTTCCTTGGCGCGAACGATGCGTCCTGGCTGCATGATTACGCATTGTTTCGCATTCTCAAGACGCGCCACGGGGAACGACCCTGGCCCGAATGGAAGCCCGAATATGTGCACCGCGACAAACAGGCACTGCAGAAACTCGAAACGACAGCCGCAACGCAAGTCAAGGCAATCAAGGTCATCCAGTTCCTTTTTCACGATCAATGGCGGCGCCTGCGCGACCACGCCCACGCCAGGAATATAACCCTGTTCGGCGATATGCCAATCTACATTGCGCTGGACAGCGCCGACGCCTGGGCCAACCGCGACATCCTGCGCCTCGGGGAAGACGGCAAACCGGACTGCGTTGCAGGCGTCCCCCCCGACTACTTCAGCGAAGACGGGCAGCTCTGGGGCAACCCGCTCTACGACTGGAACAAGCATGCGGCCAACGGCTACCGCTGGTGGGTAGAACGCCTGCGGGCCTCGGCAAAACTCGCTGATCTAGTCCGAATAGACCATTTCCGAGGCTTTGAGGCCTACTGGTCGATTCCGGCGGACTCACCCACCGCGCGCGTGGGCGCCTGGGAACCAGGTCCGGGTGATGCGATTTTTGATGCCATGAAAGCGGCGCTCGGTGCATTGCCGATCGTGGCCGAGGATCTGGGCGTCATTACGCCGGCCGTCGAAGAACTGCGTGATCGGCACCACGTTCCGGGTATGCGCGTGCTGCAGTTCGACGTGTGCGACGACGATTTCGAGTTGTCAGACGTGGGGCACAACAGCGTCTGTTACACGGGCACGCACGACAATGACACGACGATCGGCTGGTTTCACGGCAGCCCCGGCGACATTCGCAGCGGCGAAGAAATCAAGCGCGCCCGAAAAGCCGTCCTCGAGATCACGGGCGGCACGCCCGAAACCATTCATATCGATCTGATCAAGGCCGCTTTCTCGACAGACGCAAAGCTCGCAATCGCGCCGATGCAGGACTATCTCGGCCTGGGATCTGAAGCTCGTCTCAACACACCTGGAAAACCTGGCGGCAACTGGCGCTGGCGTGTACTCGACACACAATTGACGCTCAAAGTTTGCGACAATGTGGCCGACATGGTGCGGGCATCGGGTCGCGAATTCACCCACTGAGGCAACTCACTGGCAAGAGCGTATCCGGAACCTGCGGTGATACACCACGCCTGAAAGGACGAGTTGCATAATGAACGATAAAAAACTCAAGGAAGATGCCCGGTTTGTCAGTCGCCTGACCCGGCAGACGCTGGCGCTTATTCTCGCTGGCGGGCAAGGCTCGCGGCTTCGCGAACTGACGACATGGCGCGCCAAGCCCGGCCTCCATTTCGGCGGCAAGTATCGGATCATCGATTTCCCGTTGTCGAACGCTATTAACTCAGGCATACGTCGCATCGGCGTGCTGACGCAGTACAAGGCGCATTCGCTCATCAGCCACCTGCTGCACGGCTGGTCGTGGCTGAATACAGGCGCCGGTGAACGGGAGTTTGTCGAGATCCTGCCGGCTTCGCAACGGGTCGGCGGTGAATGGTACCGCGGCACGGCGGACGCTGTTTATCAGAACCTCGACATCATACGCACACACGATCCGCGCTTCGTGCTGATCCTGGCCGGCGATCACATTTACAAAATGGACTACGGCCCGTTTCTCGCTTACCACGTCGACGAGGATGCGGATATGACGATCTGCTGCCTCGAAGTGCCGCTGGCCGAGGCCGCCGGTGAGCTGGGCGTCATGACCGTTGACGAGGAGGGCCGCATCATTGCTTTCGACGAAAAACCCAAGAAACCGAACCCGGTTCCGGGGAAACCCGACGTGTGCCTCGCCTCCATGGGCAACTATGTCTTCAACACCGAGTTCCTCTACGAACAGGTCATCAGGGACGCCGACACGCCAGGCACCCTTTATGACTTCGGTCGCAACATCATCCCATCCATAATCAACGACTACCGCGTGTATGCCTACCCGCTGCGCGACCCGGAAACAGGCAAACAAGCATACTGGCGTGACGTCGGGACGCTGGACGCCTTTTGGGAGGCAAACATGGAGCTTGTGTCGGTAACGCCGCAGCTCAACCTCTATGACAAGGTTTGGCCGATATGGACGCACCAGATGCAGGCACCGCCCGCCAAGTTCGTGTTCGATGATCCGGACCGGCGGGGCGAAGCGATCCAGTCGATGGTATCCGGCGGCTGCGTGGTTTCCGGCGCAACCATAAGGCGCTCGCTGTTGTTTTCGGACTGTGTCGTCGAGTCGTACACCCAAGTGAATGACTCGGTCGTGTTGCCGAGCGTCAATATCGGCCAGCACTGTACGATCAACCGGGCCATTATCGATCGCGGCACCAGGATCGAATCGAACACCGAAATAGGCGTGGACCACGACGCAGACCGGGCGCGCGGCTTTCGGGTCACGGAGAGCGGGCTGACGCTAGTCACATCTGACATGCTCGGGCAGCATTTGCACTTCACGCGCTAGGAAAGCGATTATAAATACGCGAAACGTCATCTTCCTGGCGTCCGAAAACGGCACCCTGCGCGGCGGCAAAGTGGGTGGCGTGGGCGACGTCGTTCGTGACCTCCCGGTCGCACTCGCCGCTGCAGGCTGGCAGGTATCGGTTGCCACGCCTTCGTACGGCTCGCTGCACAAGCTGCCCGGCGCAGCTCGAATCGCGACCGTTGATATCGACTTTCGCGGCAGTGTGCACCCGGTCGATATCTGGGATATCCCGGACGATGACAGCGGCGTAAAGAATATCGTCTTCGATCACGCCTTGTTCGCACAATACGGCAATGGGCGCATCTACCATCAGGATGAAGCGTCTCGTCCCTTTGCAAGCGATGCCAACACATTCGCTTTTTTCTGCGCGGTCGCTGCAAAGTGGATAAGCGCGAGGGAAACACGGCCCGATGTTGTGCACCTGCACGACTGGCACGCCGCTTTCTACCTGTTGCTCGCGAATTATGCCGAGCAATTCGCGAGCCTTCGCGACATTCGCACCGTGTTCACGATTCACAATCTTTCCTACCAGGGTACGCGCCCGTTTCGTGGCGATGAATCGTCGCTCGAGGCCTGGTATCCGAACCTGCGACCGGATTTCGACAAGATCGTAGACCCCCGCTATGGCGATTGCGTGAACCCCATGGCCAGCGCCATTCGCCTCGCGGACCGCGTGAGCACGGTATCGCCGACTTATGCGGGCGAGATCTGCAGACCGAGCAATCCTGATACCGGCTTCATCGGCGGCGAAGGGCTGGAGGATGACCTGATCCGGGCACGCGATGGCGGTCGCCTGTACGGCATACTCAACGGCTGCTATTACGATCAGCCTATCGGTCGCCGCCCTGGCTGGCAGCGCTTGCTCGGCATGATCGAGGCACAGCTTCATGCCTGGCAGAGCGAACAACCTTTGAACGAAGCGCATGAGCTCGCGCTAAGACGCCTGGACGCTCTGCCGAAACGACGGCCGAGTCACCTGATGACAAGCATCGGCAGGCTCGTCGAACAGAAAGCGACCTTGCTGCTGCACGAGTTCGACGACGGCAGCACGCCGATAGGGCGCATTGCAGAAGCCGCCGGCCCGAAAAGCGTGATCGTGGTTCTTGGGAGCGGCGATCGGCATCTCGAAGCGCGCATGCTGCAGGTGGCAAGGCAGGTGCCAAATCTCGTTTTTCTGCAGGGATATTCCGAAGACCTGGCTGCACCACTGTACAGAGGCGGCGATCTTTTCCTGATGCCGTCGAGTTTCGAGCCCTGCGGCATCAGCCAGATGCTTGCGATGCGCAGCGCACAACCCTGCGTGGTTCACGGCGTCGGCGGCCTCAAAGACACGGTCGAAGATGGCGTTACCGGCTTCGTTTTCGATGGCCACAGCCCGGACGAACAGGCCGGGGAATTCGTCAGCACGACAGTGCGTGCGCTGGACATCCGATCCAACGACCCAATTGCATGGCAGAATGTCTGTCAGGCTGCGGCGGCCCGCCGATTCGACTGGGCTGCCGCTGCCGAAACTACGATCGAAACGCTATATGGCGAGGGCAATGACCGCTAAAGCAGACAGGAACAGTGAATTCGAAGCGCTCGTCGCCGGCCGCCACAACAACCCGTTCGGCGTGCTCGGCCCGCACACGGAAGCTGCGGGACGGGTTGTACGCACGCTGCAACCGCATGCGGCCAAGGTAGAACTGGTCGATGCCGCAGGCGCACCCATGGCCGCCATGAAAAAAATTCATGCCGCCGGCCTGTTCGAGGCACCCTTACCTCCTCGCAAACGACATTATGCCCTGCGCATAACGGACGGTTCCGGCCTGTCCTATGTCATTGAAGATCCCTATCGTTTTCCGTCCGCTTTGGGCGAGATGGATCTGTACTACCTGGGCGAAGGATCGGATCGCTACATCTACAAGAAGCTCGGCGCACATCTGCGCCAGCTTCAGGGTGTAGCCGGCACGCGTTTCGCCGTCTGGGCGCCGAACGCATCGCGTGTCAGCGTCATTGGTGATTTCAATGGCTGGGACGGCCGGCAGCATGTCATGCGACTGCACCCGGGCAACGGTATCTGGGAAATATTCATACCGGCCGTCGGCAACGGCACTTTGTACAAGTACGAGGTCCAGGACAAGAACGGCAATCTGCTGCCGCTCAAGGGCGATCCGTACGCAAGCTACCATGAGCCACCACCGGGCAACGCATCGATCGTTTTTGACAGCGATTACGACTGGCAGGACAGCGAGTGGATGCAACGCCTTACCGTTGAACCGAATCTCGACAAGCCCATCAGCATTTATGAAGTACATCTCGGTTCCTGGCGCCGCAAGGATGACGGCAGCTACCTGTCGTACCGAAATTTTGCTGACGAACTCGTGGACTACGTTGCGGACATGGGGTTCACGCACATCGAGCTGATGCCCGTATCCGAACATCCGTTCGACGGTTCCTGGGGCTATCAGCCGATCGGTTTGTTCGCGCCGACCCAGCGTTTTGGCGCCCCGGATGATTTTCGCTATTTTGTCGATCGCTGCCACGCCAGCAATATCGGTGTCATCATGGACTGGGTGCCGGCGCACTTCCCCAATGACGATCATGGCCTGCGCCAATTTGACGGCTCGTATGAGCATGAAGACCCGCGCAAAGGCGCACACGCGGACTGGGGTACGTTGATCTTCAACTATGGCCGACGCGAGGTCATGAACTACCTGCTCGGCAGTGCGCTTTACTGGATCAGTGAATATCACATCGACGGTCTGCGCGTCGACGCCGTCGCTTCGATGTTGTATCTCGACTACTCGCGGGAGCAAGGCGAGTGGCTGCCGAATGAGTACGGTGGAAATGAAAACCTCGAGGCTGTTGCGTTCCTGCGCCGCCTTAACACGGAGATTCATTCGCACTGCGCAACGTCATTCGCCGAGGAATCCACCGCATGGCCGGGCGTGTCAAAACCCGTTCACGCGGGCGGCCTGGGCTTCACCTACAAATGGAACATGGGCTGGATGAACGACACCTTGTCGTACATGTCCGAGGACCCGGTTCATCGCAAACACCATCACGACAAAATGACCTTTGGTCTTGTCTACGCTTTCAATGAAAACTTTGTCCTGCCGCTCTCTCATGACGAAGTCGTACACGGCAAGCGCTCGATACTGGGACGCATGCCCGGAGACGACTGGCAGCAGTTCGCAAACCTGCGGGCCTATTACACGACGATGTTCGCCCACCCGGGCAAGAAACTGCTGTTCATGGGTAACGAGATCGCGCAGCGCCACGAATGGAATCACGATCGGTCGCTCGACTGGCACCTGCTTCAATATGCCCCCCACCAGGGCGTGCAAAAACTGGTGCGCGACCTGAACCGCCTGTACCGGGACACCCCTGCGCTGCACGAGGTCGATTTCAGTGGCGATGGATTCGAGTGGATCCAGTGGGATGATCGTGACAGCAGCGTTTTGAGCTGGCTGCGCCGGGACAGATCCGGAGGCATTGTCGTCTGTGTCGTAAACTTGACGCCGATCGTGAGAAACGACTACCAGATCGGTGTACCTTTTGCCGGCAAATACCGCGTTGTGCTAAACAGCGATGACGAAAAGTACGGTGGCAGCGGAGTTGGCGCGGCAAGCTATGAGGCCACCTCGCCCGGCCATCATGGCCGACCGTACTCGCTGCGATTGTGCTTGCCGCCGCTCGCAGCATTGATTATGGAACCGGCGCCCGTGGTCGGCGGCGCCTGACGGAGACTCATGCATGGCCGCAACACCTGACGACACGACTGGCATCGGCGATATCGAGCTGCTGCAGGCGCCCAAATTGCCGATGACCGCAGACGCAATCCTCAAGGATTTCACCCATTATTTCGGTCGCCTGCTGGGACGGCGCACAATCCGCCTCAATTCCCCGTTCCTTTACCAGGCGCTCGTGTTCGCGGCGCGCGACCGGCTGATGGAGCGCTGGGCGGAAACGCGCAAGGCAACCGAAAGCGCCGGCAAATGCCGTGTCGCCTACATGTCGCTTGAATTCCTGATGGGCCGCCTGTTATCGAACGCGCTACTCAATCTCGGTATCGAAGATGAAACGGCAGAGGCGCTCTCCCGCCTGGGTATCGAACTCGAGGACGTGTACGAACGCGAACATGACGCCGGCCTCGGCAATGGCGGTCTCGGCCGCCTGGCCGCCTGCTTCCTGGACAGTTGTGCAACGCTGGCGCTGCCGGTCATCGGCTACGGCATACGCTACCAGTACGGCATGTTCCACCAGCGTATCGAGGACGGATACCAGGTTGAAGAAGCGGATGCGTGGCTGCGCGAGGGTTTCCCGTGGGAAATCGAGCGAATCGAGTACGCGCAGACCGTGCACTTCGGTGGTCGCAGCGTCGTGTATACGGACCCGACCGGGCACACGCGACAGGAGTGGATCGATACCGAGGACGTGCTGGCAATACCGTTCGATATTCCAATTCCGGGTTACAAGAACGGCATTGTAAACACGCTGCGGCTTTGGTCCGCCTCCGCCACGGATGAGTTCGACCTCACAGAATTCAAGCCACGGATGAGTTCGACCTCACAGAATTCAATGCCGGCAGCTACGCGGACGCGGTCGCCGCAAAGAACGAGGCCGAGAACATCACGATGGTGCTGTATCCGAACGCGGCGACCGAGAATGGCCAGGAGCTGCGGTTGCGCCAGCAGTATTTTCTCGCGTCGGCGAGCCTGCAGGATCAGTTGCGTAACCGAATCAAGAATTACGGCCCGGACCTCAGCGAATTTGCCGAGAAACACTGCATTCAATTGAACGATACGCACCCGGCCATCGCCGTCGCCGAACTCATGCGGTTGCTCATGGACGTGCACCTGATGGAGTGGGACGAAGCCTGGGAAATCACACGAAATACCATGGCTTATACGAATCACACCCTGCTGCCGGAAGCGCTCGAAATGTGGCCTGTCTCGATGTTCCGGCGGTTGTTGCCGAGAATTCTCGATATTATTTACGAAATCAATGCGCGGTTTATCGTCGAGATCAGTCAGCGCTGGCCCGGTGACAACGACCGCATCGCTCGCATGTCGCTGATCCAGGAAGGGCGGGAACCGATGGTGCGGATGGCCTACCTGGCGATAGTCGGAAGTTTCTCGGTAAACGGTGTCGCGGCGTTGCATTCGAAATTGCTGCGTGAAGGGCTGTTCCGCGACTTCGCTGAAATGTGGCCGAAAAAATTCAACAACAAGACCAACGGCGTGACGCAGCGACGTTGGCTCGCCGCCTGCAACAAGGGGCTGGCCAAACTGATTACCGAAAAGATCGGGGATGCGTGGATCACCAATTTGTCGGAGCTCGAGAAGCTCAAGGAATTCGCCGACGACCCGGGGTTTCACAAAGCCTGGCGTTCGGTAAAGCTTGCCAACAAGGTAAAACTCGCGCGTGCGGTGCAGAAAAAGACCGGAGTGGTTGTCGATCCGGGCACGCTGTTCGACGTGCAGGTCAAGCGCATCCATGAATACAAGCGGCAGTTCCTGAACGTGTTGCATGCGGTTTATCTCTATGACCGCATTCGCCGCGACATCGATGTGGTTCCGCGCACGATCGTCATTGGCGGCAAAGCGGCGCCCGGCTACGTCATGGCAAAGAACGTCATCAAGTGCATCAACAACGTCGCTCGCGTAATCAACACTGACCCTGCAATGGAAGACAAGCTGCAGCTCATTTTCTACCCGGACTACAACGTCTCCGCGATGGAGGTCATCTGTCCGGCCGCCGATCTGTCGGAGCAGATTTCGACGGCGGGCAAGGAAGCGTCGGGTACCGGGAACATGAAGTTCATGATGAACGGCGCCGTGACCATCGGCACCCTCGACGGTGCCAACGTCGAGATTCGCGAAGCAGTTGGCAATGAGAATTTCTTCCTTTTCGGTCTGACCGTTGACGAAATCGCCGAGCTGCGCGGGCAATACAACCCACGCGCGATTATCGACTCGGACAAGGACTTCAGCCGTGTCGTGCAGCTGCTCCAAAGTGGCCACTTCAGTCGTTTCGAAGCCGATGTATTCGGCCCGATGATCCAGTCCATCCTGGAACCCTCGGATCCCTGGATGACAGCCGCCGACTTCCGCAGCTTCGTCGATATGCAAACGGCGGCGGCCGAGGCGTATTGCGATGTCGAGCACTGGACACGCATGAGTATTCTGAATACCGCGGCATCGGGCCGCTTCTCGACCGATCGCACGATGCGCGACTACAACGAGGACATCTGGCGGGTGGAACCGATCTCCTTGCCCAAACGTTGATGCAGCCCGGCAACCCGGAAATCCTCGGCGCGACGCCCGACGCATCGGGCACCAATTTCGCCCTGTACTCGGCCGTGGCAGAGCGGGTCGAGCTGTGCCTGTTCAACCATGACGGCAGTTTGATCGGGCAACGAGATCTGCCCGAATGCACTAACGCCGTGTGGCACGGCTACCTGCCTGGCTGCGGTCCCGGCCAGCAGTATGGATTCCGCGTCCACGGGCCGTTCGACCCGGCGAACGGTCTGCGCTGCAATCCGGCGAAACTTCTGCTGGACCCATACGCACGCGAGATTGTTGGCAACTTCCAGTGGGTTCCCGCCGTATTCGATTACAGGGTCGAGCACGGTGAGCTTCACCCCAACTACGACGACAGTGCTCCGTTCGTGCCGAAAAGCGTCGTGCGAGGCGCGTTTGACAGCAGAATTCCCGGTGGCCCGGCCGTTCCCTGGGGCGAGACCATTTTTTACGAGTGCAACGTTCGTGGGTTCACGATGCGTCATCCCGCGCTCGAAGAGTCCGCACGAGGCACATTCGACGGACTTCGTCACAAAGACGTTGTCGCTCACCTGAAATCGCTCGGTATCAGCGCAGTCGAGCTAATGCCCGTGCAGACATTTATTGATGAATGGCACCTGGCCGAGAAGAATTTAAGGAATTTCTGGGGTTACAACACGATCGGTTTTTTTGCGCCAATGCAGCGCTACGCCCGCGGTGACGCCGTCAACGAGTTTCGCGATATGGTGCGCACCCTGCATGACGCGGGTATAGAAGTCGTCATGGATGTTGCATACAACCATACGGGCGAAGCCGATCACCAGGGACCCACGCTTTTCTTCCGCGGCATCGACAATCTCGCGTACTACCGCACCGAGCCAGATGATCATGGTGCCTACGTCAATGACACGGGCTGCGGCAATACGGTCGATCTGGACCATATTCGGGTCCGGCAGCTTATTCTGGACAGTCTCGGCTACTGGGCCCGCGAAATGGGCGTCGACGGGTTCCGCTTCGACCTCGCGACCATCCTCGGCCGCCGCCGCGACGGCTTTTCGTCGACACACCCGTTCCTGGTCGACATCAGCAACCACCCCGACCTTCGACACGCAAAACTCATTGCCGAACCCTGGGACCCGGGTCCCGGCGGCTACCAGCTCGGCAGGTTTCCGCCGCGCTGGGCCGAATGGAATGATCGTTACCGCGATACGGTGCGGGCTTTCTGGCGCGGCGACCCGGAAACCAGCGGCGAGTTCGCGAGCCGGCTGCATGGTTCTGCCGACCTTTTCGAAGCCAGTCGACGGCCACCGTTTGCAAGCGTCAATTTTGTGTCCTGCCATGACGGCTTCACGCTAATGGACGTCGTCAGCTACGAACGGCGCCATAACGAAGCAAACGGCGAAAACAACCGCGACGGTCACTCGCACAACCAGAGCGCAAACTACGGCGTCGAAGGAGTATCGGATAATCCGGACATCATCGAGAAGCGCCGCCGGCAGCGGCTGAACATGCTGGCGACGCTGCTGTTCTCACAGGGAACGCCGATGCTGCTGGCCGGCGATGAGTTTGGTCATACGCAGCACGGCAACAACAACGCCTATGCACAGGACAATGAAACCGCCTGGCTCGACTGGCCGGCGATGGATCTCGAGTTTATGGACCAGGTGCGGGAGCTCGTGTTGTTGCGGCATGAAACACCCTTGCTGCGTATCGACGACTACGTGCACGGAACGCTCGAGCGGGAAAGCAGCACGATAGAGATACGCTGGGTCAACAAAGACGGAGAATTGAAACGACCCGACGAGTGGGCGTCTAGCCGCGCATTTTCCGTCCTGATCGAGGAAGTGAGTGGCAGCACCGGGGTTGCCGCCATCACGATTCTAATGAACCGCTACGAAGAACCAACTGTCCTGCAACTGCCGATCGTCAGTATCGCGACGAACTGGCACGTGGCGTTTTCGAGCGCTCGCAGCCCCGAGGCGACGATTCAGGGGCGAGAGGTTATAGTGCCAGGACAGTCGATTACCCTGCTGGTCTCACGCTAGGAAGAGAGTTTCAAATGACCGATCTGTTCGAAAACCCCATGGGCCTCGACGGCTTCGAGTTTGTCGAATTCGCCGCACCCGAGCCCGGTGTCATTGAATCGGCGTTCGAGTTGATGGGCTTCACCGAAGTCGCGAATCACCGTTCGAAAGACGTGGCGCTGTATCGTCAGGGCGATATCAATTTCATCATCAATCGCGAGCCACGCAGCCTCGCGTATTATTTTGCGCAGGAGCATGGACCGTCTGCCTGCGGCATGGCGTTTCGCGTGAAAGACGCACACCGCGCTTATAACCGTGCCCTTGAATTGGGCGCACAGCCTGTCGATATCCCGACCGGCCCGATGGAGCTGCGTTTGCCCGCGATCAAGGGCATCGGCGGCGCTCCGCTGTACCTGATCGACCGCTACGAACACGGCTCCACGATTTACGACATCGATTTCGAATTTGTAGAGGGTGTCGATCGGCATCCGGAAGGCTGCGGCTTTCGGGAGATCGATCACCTCACTCACAACGTGTATCGCGGGCGCATGGATTTCTGGGCCGACTTCTACGAGAAGATTTTCAACTTTCGCGAAATTCGATACTTCGATATCAAGGGCAAACACACGGGCCTGTTCTCGAAAGCCATGACCGCCCCGGACGGCCGTATCCGCATACCGCTGAACGAGGAAGCGTCGCAGGGCACGGGCCAGATAGAGGAGTACCTCATGGCGTTCAACGGCGAGGGAATCCAGCACATCGCCCTCTCCTGCGACAACCTCTATGAATGCTGGGATCGCCTCGCAAAACAGGGTATCGAGTTCATGACCGCGCCCCCCGCGGCCTATTACGAGATGCTGGAGGAACGTCTTCCCGGCCACGGCGAGCCTATTGATGAACTGCAGTCCCGCGGTATTCTGCTAGATGGCTCGACAACAGACGGCGAACCACGCCTGTTGCTGCAAATATTCTCGGCGAACATGGTTGGCCCGACGTTTTTCGAATTCATTCAGCGCAAGAAGGACGAGGGTTTCGGCGAAGGTAATTTCACGGCTTTGTTTGAATCGATCGAACGCGACCAGGTTGCGCGCGGCGTTGTTGACGCCGAGGCCTGACAGGAGCAAGCAATGAATCTCAAACGAATTCACCACGTCGCGTACCGCTGCAATGATGCCAAAGAAACGGTCGAGTTTTATCAACGAGTCCTTAACATGGAATTCACGGTCGCGTTTGCAGAAGACCAGGTGCCATCGACCAAGGAGCCCGACCCCTACATGCACGTGTTCCTCGATTGCGGCATGGGCAACGTACTCGCATTTTTCGAACTGCCGACACGACCGGAAATGGATCGCGATCGCAACACACCGAAATGGGTCCAGCACATAGCTTTCGAAGTCGAGAACTACGACGCGCTGCTTGCAGCAAAAAAACACGTACGGGCGGAAGGCGTCGACGTCATCGGACCCACCAATCACGGTATTTTTCAATCAATCTACTTTTTCGATCCCAACGGCCATCGCCTGGAACTCGTTGCAAACACGCAGACGCAGGAACAGGTCGACGAACTAAAGCGCGTGGCGCCGGCTATGCTCGAGGAATGGAGCCAAACAAAAAAAGCACCCCGCCACGCAGCCTGGCTGCATGAGCTGGAGTTCAGGGGCGACGAATGAAACTTGCATCCTTGAAAGATGGCCGCGACGGCCGCCTCGTTGTCGTATCGCGGGATCTTACGCGCTATCTTCCCGCCGACGATATTGCATCGACCTTGCAGTCCGCCCTCGATGACTGGAAAAAGAAACGTCCGGCTCTCGAAGCCGTGTCGGCCCGGTTAGGCGCGGGTGAAGGCAAGGCATTTGACGAATCAGCCTGCGCTTCTCCTCTACCGCGCGCGTACCAGTGGGCCGACGGTTCGGCTTACGTCAATCACGTAGAGCTCGTGCGCAAAGCCCGGGGTGCCGAGATGCCCGCAACATTCTGGACCGACCCCCTGATGTACCAGGGCGGGTCTGACTCTTTCCTCGGCCCGCGCGACAACATCCCGGTGATCGATGAAGACTGGGGTATCGACTTCGAGGCGGAAATTGTCGTCGTCACCGACGATGTTCCCATGGGCGTGTCGGCCACCGATGCTGTGGCCCATATCCAGCTGATCATGGTCGTTAATGACGTGTCGCTCAGAAACCTGATTCCGGGCGAACTCGCCAAGGGCTTTGGCTTTTTCCAGTCAAAACCATCGAGCGCGTTCTCGCCGATCGCCGTAACGCCGGATGAACTCGGCAATGCCTGGCGTGACGCGAAAGTGCACCTGCCGCTGCTGTCATTCCTGAACGATACGGCCTTCGGCAAACCGGATGCAGGCATCGACATGACGTTCGATTTCGGCCAGCTCGTGGCGCATGCAGCGAAGTCACGTCCACTGGGCGCCGGGACAATCATCGGCTCCGGAACGGTCTCGAACAAGCTGGACGATGGACCGGGGAAACCCATCGAGGACGGCGGCGTCGGCTACTCGTGTATCGCCGAAATCCGCACGATCGAAACGATCAACGACGGCAAGCCAAGCACATCATTCATGAAATTCGGCGACCGCATTCGCATTGAAATGAACGATGCGTCAGGCGGGTCGATATTCGGTACGATCGACCAGGTCGTCGAAAAGTACAAAGCCTGAATGCCGATCAAACTCTACAGCTACTGGCGCTCGTCGGCCGCCTACCGCGTACGCATTGCGCTCAACCTGAAAGACCTCGATTACGAGATTGTGCCGGTGTCTTTGGCGCCCGGCGTATCCGCGCATCGGGAAGACGCGTATCGTGCGGTCAATCCGCAGATGCTCGTGCCGTTCCTCGACGATGGCGACATCGCGATCGGGCAATCGATGGCAATACTCGAGTACCTGGAAGAGGCTTATCCAGAGACGGCGTTATTGCCGAAAAATGAGCCAGTACGAAGCCGGGTGCGCGCGTTCTGCAACATGATTGCCTGCGATATTCATCCGCTCAACAACCTGCGCGTGTTGCAGTACCTCAAAGCCGAACTGGGCGCGGATGACAAGGCCGGCAGCGACTGGTACGCGCACTGGATTCACGAAGGATTCGAGGCAGCCGAAGCGCTGGCGGGCGATGGCACTTATGTCTTTGGCGACAAACCAACACTCGCCGATTGTTTCCTCGTGCCGCAGATGTATAACGCGCACCGGTTCAAAGTGCCGGTTGAGAGTTTTTCGAAACTTGTTGCGAGTACCGAGGCCTGCAACAAGTTGTCCGCATTCAAGAAAGCGGCGCCCGAACAACAGCCGGACGCCGCTGCAGACTGATCGCGACTTACTGTTTGGCTTTCAGGTTCTTGTGGCCCTGCATCCAGGCCTCTGATCGTCCTTTGGCATCGGCCACCTGCTCAGGCGTCATCCGCGTCTCCAGGAACTCCAGTTTCGTCTTGGCGTCGATGTCGCCGAAATTCGCAGCGAGCGTGAACCACGTATGCGCGCTGACGGGATCGTATTTTTCCGAGTAGTCCATCCCGTAAACCCGGCCGAGCGCCAGATGAGCGCCCACTATTCCCTGGTCGGCGGCCAGCAGATACCACTTGATGCCCTCGTCCTCGTCCATGGGGACACCCCAGCCATTCTGGTACATGACGCCGAGGCTGTACTGCGCTTCGGCGTGTCCCTGTGCGGCGGCAATGCCGTAATACTTGAGGGCCAGGTCGTCATTCATATCGACGCCAAAACCGTTGCCGTATAACAAGCCCATGCCATAGCAGGCATCCGTGTCACCGGCATCCGCCAGTTCCTGCCATTCGCTTAGAGCCGTTGCGTAGTCCGTGGAATTGTAAGCCGCCCAGCCTTTCTGAAAATCGCCCGCCCAGACAAAGGACGACAACAGCAAAATGAACGCTGCGAGAACGGTGTATGAAAACGTGCGCATGGCCTTGACCTCTGCTGACTCCGAGCCGGCGCATGGTGCGACGCGCCATGGGCTATGGTCTCAAGACCCGCGCAGAACGGACCATTCGGGGATGTACTTAGGTGCGTTTAGGAGACCTGGCTACCAGCACTGATCCCAGGTTTTGCCTGCGGCAGCGCCAGAGATGCCCTTGAGTCCGGTATTGGTAAGCGTCAGCGTCCCGCATTTGTCATTCGCCTGTATACCGACCGGAGCCGCCCGCACCTCAAACGTCGAGCCGTTTGCGGCCTGGATCGTCAGGTTGTAGGTCGCCGCTCCGCCGTCAATCGGACAGGTGGTCGGAAAAATCGCTGGCGCACCCGTGTCGGCGCCGCCTGCGGCTGCGCCGCGGTAGGTGTTGTTAACGGTAAAGAACCGCTCCATCGTATTACCGAAGCTCGCCAGGGCGCCCGAACAGTCGGCACGGCGCGACTTGCGCATTTGTTCCTGGTAGGAAGGATAGGCAAACGCCGTAATAATGCCGACGATAGCCACGACGATCATGAGTTCGACCAGATTAAAGCCCTGCTGCTTTTTCATACCATGGATTTCCTGTAATTAGGGTCGTGATGTTTGGACTACCGCTGCCGCCTGCGCTTGTCGTAATTGCTGGGCAACAGCCAGAACTCCTCGATAAGCTGGCTCTTGCCCACTTTGAATCCCACGTGTGCACCTTGGCGTACTCGCACGAGGGAATCATTCTTGGAAGACAAGGAACGAACGACGACCGATGTCGACATCTGGTAAGAGACGTCGTCGATGACGATTCTGCTTTCTTCAGAATACACGGCATCGACCCGGCCCGTGTTCTGAAATCCCTTTGCCGGGTAGTAGCTCGGAAAACCCGCGGCGATAGCTGTGCTCATGAACACAACCGCGATCGCAAGGACTGGGAAAAATATCTTTTTCATGTGCTGACTCCTGAATTCTTACTGACTTACGGCGTAAGTTCTTCCCACGCCAGGCGGCCTGTCTTGGGTCCACCGACATCCAGGATGTCGGTTACGTCAATTGTGCTTCCGCCTATCGTCTCGGTCGTCGACGTGTATCGTTTGTTTCCGAGATTCACGGGTGAGGTTGCGATACCGGTCACCGACACGCCGACAGCCGCTGATCCACCAATTTCATCGAGGTCGTCCAGCACGCCGTCGCGGTTGATGTCGAACGCGATTTCGCCAGGATTTCCGCCGTTGAGCCACTTCGCTGCCATCAGCCAGCTGCTGCCACCAAAGTTACAGGGGTTGGCGTCCGGCATCATCGTATTAAAGAACACGAGGTCGCCGCGGATCACGGGGTCGGTTACGAGGCGTTCGCCGTTGTCCGGCAAATCCATGTACCACCCGAAATCCGACGCATAGTCGACCGCGTTGGTCGTGAGCGTTCGTCCGGGTACGCCTTCAGTCGTCGTGCCGAAATCGATGACCTGCTCGACCAGGTCGCTCTGACTGAGTTCGTCCGTTCCCGAGTCCCAGACGCCGTACACGGCCTGCAGGTCGGTCGTCGTGACGTCGGCGGCTGTGAGGTATTGCCCGGTTCCGAATACCACCATCGTGTTCGGCGAATTAGGGCTCGACGTCGGGATCGCGCTGTTACGCACGATAACGGGTGTAGACGTTATCGGCTGGTTGTTTTGGGCCGTGAACAGCGGCTTCGGCGTTGGTCCGCTGGAGTACGCGACGTCCCAGTTACCGGTGTTGGTGCCGGACAAATCAAAGGCCCACATGTTGCCCTCGAGGTCGCCGGCATAAACGCGATCCGCGAGACCGTCGCCGTCAGAATCGATGACTGCAGGGGTCGCCAATCCATTCCGGTTGGCTGCGTCTCCGACCTCTGTCGTAATCTCGATGTAGTCCGTACCGGCGGTCCAGGTCCCGTCGAGGCCGCCTTCGAGGAAAAGAACGAACAACTTCGCTTCGCCGCTGCCGAGATCGTTATAACCGTTGCCGACAACGGCAGCCCACCTGATCGTGTTGCTCGGACCTTCGAGCGGAACGATCGAAGGACGGCTGAAGGTATGGCCCAGGTCGGCATCATCGGCGCTCGTGAACTCCCACATGACGGTCTTTGCCGGGGCACTCAGGGCTTCGGAAAAAAGAGCCGGGTTCGTCACGTCCAGTGCGAACAGGCCTCGGCCACCGCCGCGCAGGCCGCCCACGAGAACGGTCTTCCACGAAGTCGCACCCAGCGGCGTAGACTTGATGTAAACGTCCGCGACCGAGGGCGTGAGGTCTACCGTGTAGCGATGCGCGTAGGCAGGATCGGTAAGGTAGTGCAGCCCGTCCAGTGCGCCCGTCGAATACAGGGCATCGGGTATGTAGCCCAGGATCTCGTTGCCGCTTGCCTGCGCGAAACCGTGCAGCATCCCGTCGTTGCCGCCGACGTAAATGACGCCGGGCCGCGTGGCGTTGGCCAACCGGTATTCAGTATAGGTCGTGCCGACGGCGCCCGGAAACGGCGCAACGTCAGGCCAATTCGATTCAGGCGCGCCTACGAAAACCGGCCCGGAGTGGATGAGGTCGCCGAGAATGCCGCCGCGTTCTCGCAGCGATTTGGTGCTGTAGACGTTCGTGCCGTCCGTGTAGTTGCAGGGCGATGTCGACGAGGACTCGCAGCCGCGGTCGCCCCGCAGGTAGCCGTGCCTGGCCATTCCTGTCGCTTCATTGTCCTGACCGCCGGCCGGATTGGTGCGGAAATCGTTCTTTTGAGCCGCGGTCAATTCCGACCATTGGAATGCAATTCCGTCGCCGCCATCGTAAGTCAGCAGCGTCCGTGGATACACCGAAAGGTCGCGCGCCGTCAGTTTATGCGCTGCCGACCAGTCCGGAGTCGAGCTGATAGCGCCCGTGTTCGGGTCCAGATCGAACGCCAACAGGCTGCCGTCCCAGCGTTCGCTGTTGAACAAGGCAAGGTACACCTGCGAATTGGTGCTCAGGGAACCCGTGTTGAACGCGACCGATGCCGCCGAACCTACCCGGCCCTGGATGGACTGTATCGCGCTGCGCAGCCCCGAGACCAGCTCGCCCGGATTCTGGGCGCTAAGAAACTCGCCGCGCCCGTTCCATGCGGCGTGCCGCAGGTCGTCGATCTTCGTCGTGTCCGTGTTCGGCACCGGCCAGGCAAACGGATCCGTCGTATTTGGCGGCATTGCCGATAGCGTGCCATCGACACCGAACGCCACGGAATAGGTCACCATGTGCTGCGCCGTGTTTTCGTCGATGCCACCCGGCGGCGGCCGCAGGTTGTTGGCTACACCCGGACGGATATCGTTCTCGTAGTATTCCATCGCGATGTCAGCGAGCGTTTCCTGTTCAGAATCGCCGTAAGGACCCGCGGGTCCGCTGTCCCACTGCGTATTGTCGTCGCCATCTTCGTTGTTGTTACCGCTGAACGATCCGTTGTAGTAGCCGTCGGTCATCAGGATCGTAAAATTCTGCTGGCATTCACCGCCGGAAGCTTCCGGAAGCGCAGGGCAACTAAAACCGAAGTCGTTGTTTTTGCAGCTAAGGTACTTGCCGGCCTCGTCAAAACCCTCACGCAATGGCGTGCCGCCGGAGCCGTAGCCCGTATACAGGTGATCCAGCAAGTTGCCCTTGGCGCCGGAGGTCGGATCCGCATTCATCGAACTAATGGCCGTATCGATAGAACCATTGTTGTGCAACGTCGCCAGTCCCATTCGCGAATTGTTGCCGCCCGCGATCACCTGCCCGTACGCCGCTTTGGCGACCTTTGCGCGCTTGCGGTAATAAGCGTACCAGTTGGCGAAGTTCTGCATTTCCTCCGCGTAAGTACAAATCCCTGCCGCCGCACAATCCCTGCGATTCGGGCCGCCGACGTAAGTGAGCGTGGTAGGTTTTATTTCGACAAGCGTATGTGCGTCACCCGCATCGACGACGCCGTTGCCGCTCAAACTCGGGTCCGCCGCGTTGGTATCGTCCCAGATGTTGTAGCGCGCCGGGTAGAAATTAGTGACCGTGATCGTACTATCGGGTTCATCAAGATCGATCGGACCTGCCCAAGGACAATACTCGGTCGTATACGTCGTTGTTGCGGTCAGGTCGACCGTGCCATCGCCGGGCACATAAGGATTGAGCCAGGTCGCGGTCGGGTTCGCATTCGTGTACGGGCTGCCGCTCGCGTTTTCGCCCGGCCATGGTGTATACGTGACACTTGGATCGTAATAAAGCCGGTTGTAGTCCTTGCTCCAGCCGCGCCAGACGCCACCGTAGGGCGCTGCAATCCCCACGTTAGCGACAGCTGCTTCGGTCGGCAGAACCCGTCGGCTGCCTATGTCCGAGGCGGGCTGCACGTGATGGTAGTTGCAGCTGATGCGCATGATGCCGTTGTTCTCCGGCGTCATGAGACCCCAGTCCATGCTGCCTGAATCGTCAAGCATGAACAGGATGTTGGGCTCGACCGAATTGCTCAGAAACAGCGGCGTATCGGCAAGCGTGCCCGGCGCCGCGGTCGCCGTCACCGGGCCGAGGAGCGTGCAGGTCAGTAATGCAGCACTGGCTGCGGCTCTGAAATGTGTCGTTTTAGTCTTCATGATTGTCATGGCCACCGTGGTTAACTAAAAGATGCGCCCGTAATGGCTGCGTAATATCACTTCTGCGGAATCGGCGCTGCCGCCGCTTCCACGCGAGGTGATCTTGAATATGCTCACGTCACCGGTGCCCTTGTTGTCGCCGTAGCCGGACATGTTCATTGCACCTTCGGTGCCTTTTACGGTCGTGAAATGCTTGATGTAGTATTGGGGCGCGGCATAGGAGCCGTAATCGGCGTTGGCAACAACGTGCTGTGTCGTGTCAGTCCAGGTCGTGCCCAAAGAATAGTACGGCTCGATGTCCGTAAGGCCGAACAAGCCACCGGCGCCGTTGAAACTTCCCAGGCTGACCACGCCTTCGATGTAGGTTTCCGCCTCCCTAATCGCAGACTCTGTCGTTTGGAATGCCAGGTTGCGATCCCGGGTATTACCCGCCATCTTCTCTTCGAGTACTGTGCCCTGCATGCTGCTGACTGCGAGCAGCGTAACCACGAGCAACAGGATCAGGCTGACGATCAGCACGACGCCACGCTGTCTGCGCAGCGACTTGAAATTCCCGAGTGACCGGATTGTCGGGTTCATTGCTTGCACCTCGTGATAATTCATAGCCGGTTCCTTACAGCAACCGTGCTCGTGTAAACCTGCCGCAGGCGATTGTCTGGCGCTGCTATGGTCGTTCCGAACAGGTTATAGTTTTGAGTGAGGCCGCCCGTCAGGTTGTCATCGTAGGATCGCGTCACGACCGCAAATCGGATGCTGATCACCATGGCCATATCCGCGACCTGGTCAGCCGGCACGTAGTAATTGGCGATGCCGGACCCGTCGGTGTCTTCACCGAATAGAATTTGCAGGTTTTCGATGCCGTCGAGGAATTCCAGGCCGTTTCTAAACAGGGCTGGTTGGCCCTCGGATCCCATCGCGATCGAGTAGCTGGTCTCCTGTGTGGCCATCAACATGGCGTCACCGCCGTATACCTTGGAGAGGCAGTGTG
>CAMYIS010000017.1 GCA_947258485.1 uncultured Woeseiaceae bacterium | reverse complement strand
GATGAGCTTCATGTTGGGCTGCCCCTTGCTGCCGTTTGGCGGCACCAACGTCGAGGCCTGCCTCGGCGGCGAATCAGGCGCCGGCTTCGGCTGGGATGATATGACAACGTTCAAACTCGGCTTCGAGTGGCAACGTGACGAGATGAATACCTGGCGTTTCGGCTACAGCTACGGCGAACAGCCGGTCAATGCGGCCGACGTTCTGTTCAATATCCTCGCGCCGGGCGTTATGGAGCAACACATAACGTTGGGCCTGACGCGCCAAGCCAGTAACGGCGGGCAATGGAACTTCTCGTTCATGTACGCGCCGGAGAAGACTGTAACTGGCCCGAGCTTGTTCGATCCGACGCAGACCATCGATCTCAGCATGAGCCAGCTCGAGTTCGAAGTAGCTTATAGCTTCTAGGAGCAAAACATGAAGGCCAGAGTTTGGATGGCCGTAGTTACGATTGCGGCGCTGATTTCAGCGCCGCTTTCGCATGCGGCAAATGAAAAGATCGGCATTTTTGAGTCAATTCTTGAATCCTCGCAGTCGTACTCCGAAACGACGGCAGCACTCGAGTCGGCGCTCGAGGGTTCCGCCTTTGAGCTTCACGCTGCTCACGACGTTCGCGTGCCCGAGGGCGCTCACCAGGCGAAAGTATTCGTGTTGACGTCTCCTGCGTACGCCCAGGCGGCGGCGGCAGAATCGCCTCGCACGATTTCGGCACAGATTTTGCGGATAGCGGTCTACACGCAGGGCGATGAGCATACGACGTTTGTCAACATGGCGAACCCGGTTGCGCACGCGATGGTGTTTTATGCGAAATCCTCGAGGTATGACGACCTGGTCGCCGCGGCACGCAACGCTGCTGCCGAACTGCGCCAGCTTGTCACGGCTTTGCCGGGAACCGCGCTGAATGAGCAACAGAAACCGATGCGACGCGAGAAACACTACCGCAAGTTCAAAGGCGATGGGCCGGCCCGCATGATGGCGAAGTTCAGGAACTTCGAGAAAAGCCAGCTAGCGGTTGATGTAGACACGAGCGAGGGATTTGAAGCGACGGTCGAGAAAGTTGCGGCCGCATTGAATGCCGGTACGATCAGCGATGCGTCCGACTCGACGGGTTGGGAAACGATTACGCAGATTCGGCTGCGCGACGATGCGGTCTACGTTGGACTCACGAATCCTTACATCGAAGACAAGATGATTCGCATCAACTCACGCTTCCGCGGCGATTCGAAAAGCGAACTGTCGCCGTATCCGGGCGTGGATCATGTTTCCGCTTTGCCGACCGAAGTGCTGATCGTCAAAGACGGCGATGAGACAGAGGTCCTTCACTACGGCCAGATGTGGCGCATGCAGCTGTATTTCTGGGATTCCGGCTATCGCGCGTTTACGGCGAACGTCGGTGTACCGGGCAAGATCGCCAATTCGATCGAGGACGCGATTGAAAACAGGAACTAGCTGCTTACGCTAGTTCAGGAGTTCGTGATCGGCGGGCAGTTTGTGCGTAACCCACATAGCCAGCCTGTGTCGCATTTTCGGCAAGTTGAGCTGGTCGGGCGGCAGGGCCGCGATCTCCTTGTCGTGCACGAGCAGGCGGTACGCATACTCGACCTTGAGGTCTTGTGAATCGGTCGGTTCGATCTCGACGATGCCGCGCTTGACGGCGTCATCGATAACCATGCGCAATGCTTCTGCGAGCAGCGCTTTCTCGTTTTTCAGCTTTTTGGCCATTCAAAACACCGTTTGCGTTCCTGCAATTCAGGCATAATTAGACGATGAGCAAAACTGTACTCGATCCCGACTATCTGCGACAACAAATTGTCGGCGTGGACTCCACGTTCGAGACGCCGTTCGGCGAGCGGCTGATGGTGTACTGCGACTACACGGCTTCCGGGCGCTGCCTGCGCTTCGTAGAATCCTACCTGCAGAGCTTGCAGCGCATTTATGCCAATACCCACACCGAGGACGACATCACGGGCCGCAGCATGAGTCAGCTTTTGCACGAAGCAGAAGACGCGATCAAGAGATCCGTCAACGCGGGTCCACAGGGACGCATTATTGCATGCGGCACCGGGGCCACCGGTGCAATCGACAAGCTGCAGCAGATCATCGGCGTGGCGCTTGCACCGGCTACGCGGAAGAACATCGACGAAGCCCTGGACCGGCTGCATGCCGATGCTGACAGCGAATCGCTTTGCGAATTATTTCGGGACATCCAACCGGTCGTGTTTATCGGCCCGTACGAGCATCATTCCAACGAAATTTCCTGGCGGCAGTCCCTTGCGACAACGATCGAGGTCAAACTGGACGCAACCGGGAACATCGACCTGGCGCATCTCGAGGAGCTGCTGAAAGACCCGCGCTACAAAAACCGGAAACGCATCGGGTCATTCTCGGCTGCATCCAACGTCACGGGAATGCGCTCGGATGTCAGGAAGATTGCGAGCCTGCTGCACAGACACGATGCGATCGCGTGTTTCGATTTTGCGGCCTGCGCGCCGTACGTCGATATCGATATGAACCCGGAGCCTGAGGGCGAGGATGATGATCCGAGTATCGATGCAATCTTTATCTCGCCGCACAAGTTTCTCGGTGGCCCGGGCTCCAGCGGTGTGCTGGTTTTCAACGAACGCATTTATCATCGCGAGTTGCCGCCGAGTGTCAGCGCCGGCGGTACGGTCGACTACGTTGGCATGACCGGCCAGGACTTCATCAGCAATATCGAGGAACGCGAGAAAGCCGGCACGCCCGGCGTGCTGCAGACGCTCAAAGCGGGGCTGGTTTTCCAAATCAAGGACAGCGTCGGCGTCGATGTTATCAACGCTCGGGAACATGAGCTCACGGATCGCGCGATGAAAAGCTGGGGCGCCAACGAAAACATCGAAGTGCTGGGCAATCCGGATCCGAGCAGCCGTGTCGGCATCATCTCGTTCAACATCAAGGACTTGAACGGCAAGTACCTGCACCACAAATTCATCACCGCGCTGCTTAATGATCTCTTCGGCATTCAGTCACGCGCCGGCTGTTCCTGCGCCGGGCCTTACGGCCATCGCCTGCTCGACATCGACGAGGACATGTCGGAACGCTATCGCTTCGCGGTGCAGAAGGGACACTGCGGACTCAAGCCGGGCTGGTGCCGGGTCGGGCTGCACTGGGTCATGGACGATGCCGAAGCCAATTACATTATCGACGCCGTGCACTTTCTTGCGCGCGAAGGGAACCTGTTTCTTAATCTCTACGATTTCGAGCTCGGGACCGGCACCTGGAAGCACAAGTACTCGACATCGGAGTTACCCGAGTTTTCGCTTGACGAAGCGCTCAGTGCCGACGAGGGCGAGCCGGCGATACTCTCGCTGGCATTGCGGCGGCAGCTCTACAACCACTACCTGACCGAAGCGAAGCGTATTGCCGACCGCCTCAGAGAGGCGCCGGCGACCGAGTACGCATCACTGGAAGGTGAGTTCGGTGATTTGCAGTTCTTTGCGCTGCGGGCTGACGATCGGCAGCAGCACTAAACGGCTTTCTTATTCCGTACCGGCAGCAGTCCGCTGATTCCGGCACCCAGCACGACCAGAACGAACGATGCGATGTCGAGAAACGGCAGCGGCGAACTGCCGAATCCGAACAGGGCCAGTAATGCTACCCCCGTGCAGATAAGTAGCGCGCCGATTACCAGTCTTGCCGCGGATGGCACCGCCGCATCGGCAGGGCGTGCGCGTCGTTCCAGCGGTCCCAATGCGATGGCAACCGGCAACAAGCACGCGTAAAGGACACCGATCCAGACGGGTCGTGTCAGCCACCACTCGAGACTGGCGGGTTCGACTCCGAGTCCGAAGCCACCCGCGAGATACAGGATCGAAATCAGGATGACCATCACGGTCAGGTGCCAGAGATAGAGCGTCATGATCATGCTGTTGATCAGGACCGTCACAGCCCAGATGCGCAAGCCCGCCAGAAGGCGTCGCATCGGCGCCTCGATCGCGAGCAGCAGTCCGAACTGCGCGATGCCGAGTACGAGCAAGGTAATTTTCGGCGGCAGCGTGTTACTCAAAGCTTCATCGGGCGAGCCAACCATGGCAAACGGGTAGGGACCCTTGAAAATAAGAAGCGACAGCACGGACAGGCCAAGCACCGAGTAGGTCAGCAGGCGCGCCGGGCTGCCCATACGGCCATCGCGCCAGGCATAGCCGAGGTGGTGCACGGCCAGCCAGACCCAGAGATAGTTACTCCAGCCCAGCCATTGCTGGTCGGCCGCAAAGAACGCGGCATCGACGAGAACGCCAACGACGGCGAAGGCCCAGAACGAGGCGAAGCCCCAGCGTTGCCACGCGATGTAAGTCGCCGGTGCCAGTACGACAACCACGGTGTAGATAGCGAGAAACCAGATTGGAATCAGCGAAGCTCGCGACGCCAGCCGCAGAACGTCGCCCGTGACGCCTGAGAAATGCAGGATGGCGGCTAACAGCGCCCACGCAAAAAGCAGAACCAGCAACGGTGAGACAAGACGATTGAGACGGGTAACGAGCCAGCCCGCGTAGTCGGTGCCGCGGCGGCGAGCACTCTCGAGCGACACCGCGTTGGCGTAGCCGCCGACGATGAAAAAAATCGGCATGACCTGGAATATCCAGGTCAACCACTGCGTGTTGGGCCGCAGCTCCAGCAGGTCGCCGGG
>CAMYIS010000016.1 GCA_947258485.1 uncultured Woeseiaceae bacterium | reverse complement strand
GTTTCCTCCCTCAAGGAAGTGCCGGTCGACGGTTTGCTAGTTATCCGTCAGGGGACCGTAGGTTTCCGGCCTGCGGTCACGGAAGAATTGCCAGGTGTCTCGGACTTCGCGGATCATATCGAGGTCGATTTCGTGCACCAGCAGCTCATCCTCGCCGTAGCTCGCCTGGGCTTCGATCGCGCCGCGGGGATTGACGATGTAGCTGGAGCCGTAAAATTCACCCATCTGTTTGGCCCAGGGTTCTTCGGTGCCAATGCGGTTGATCGCGCCGATGAAAACGCCGTTCGCGGCTGCCGAGGCCGGCTGCTCCAGCTCCCACAGGTATTTGCTGAGTCCGGCGACAGTGGCCGACGGATTTACGATGTACTCGGCGCCGTTGAGCGCGAGCGCACGCCAGCCTTCGGGAAAATGCCGGTCGTAGCAGATGTACACGCCGAGCTTGACGTAGGCCGTGTCGAAAACCGGGTAGCCGCTGTCGCCGGGTTTGAAGAAGAACTTTTCGAAGAACCCGGGCCGCGGCATACCATTTCCTGTCCTGGCTCGGACAAAAATACGGCTGCGTAAATACTTCCTGGAAACAAAGGACCTGCACGCCCTGTTTTGCGGCGTCTTCGATATAGGGAATATGCGCTTCGATCATGCGGTCCCGAATAGCTTCAGGACTCATCGAGCCATCGCCCTTGAGCGCCATCTGGATCAGCCCACACTTAACTTTCGCCATTAGATTCCCCCTTCAAAACTACCTCTTGAGTGTAGCGAGTTATCCCCGATTTGGCATCACCTGAACGATGTCCACGATCCGTGCATCGGCCCCGGCAGGATATACCAGCCATTGCCCCAATAATCTGTGTATTCCTCAACGAACTGTGCCCGGCTGGCTTTGGTTGCGGGTTCAGTGCACGGCCCGTACAGTTTGATGCGTACACAAGGCACGAAATCGCCGAGGTCGTCGCCGAATAACATGATCACCCGATGTGTTCTGGCGACATGTTCTCTCCGCCGGATCTTTGCGCGATCCCAGTCATTTTCATCGGCTAACATTACATGTTCATCGTCAGTGCTGATGCCAATCGATTCCAGTTCTTCGATTACCCCATGCTTTTGTGGACAGGGATCCGGATCATCGTCGATCAATTCGCACGGCCGATTGGTGACGAAGAAGACTTCGACACCGGCTTTCCTCGCAGCAGCAACGAACTCGACGACGCCGGCCACAGGTATCGCTGCATGCTCACGATAGAAATCGTACAGCTTGCGATTCGTAAAAGGGCGTTCGAAGGCGAGCTGAAAATCGACGTTGCTGACGACGGTCTCGTCGACATCGAGAATGACCGCGGGCGGCAGTTTTTCGGCATCGGTTTGCCCGGGCATTGCGCTCCAGGATGTGTCAGCAATGTAGCCCGGCAGCGCAGCTTCAGCGCTACGGTAGGCCTGCTTCGTAATTGCCTTGTATTCAGCGGCATGCTTGACCCACAGGAGACCCAGATCCTGCTGCGGATCGTAGCCTGACGATGCCGTTTCCGGGTCCGGTGCCGGCGCAGAGGCACAGGCGACAAACATGGATGACACTACAATAGTCAATACGAGGTGCAATCGAGTCATGGTTTATCCTGATGTGAGCAGCGGCCAAATCAGGTTAGCATGCTCGCATGAAGAGAATCTCACTGCTACTTTATGCGCTTGTTCTAGTATTCTCCGCGTGTGCGACAGCCCCGCAAATCGCAACACCGGGACTGACGTTCGTGCACCTCAACGACACGTATCGTGTTGGTGCCGTCGAAGACGGTAACGCCGGCGGATTCAGTCGCGTCGTAACCCTCGTTCGCGAACTGCAGAGCGAGGGCAGGGACGTGCGAATACTGCACGGCGGCGACTTCCTCTATCCGTCGCTCGAAAGCCAGCTGTGGAATGGCCAGCAAATCGTGGACGCGTTCAATTTCATGGATGCGGTCGCGCCAATGTACGTGGTTGCCGGAAACCACGAGTTTGACCGTCGCGGGCCCGAACAGCTGATCGCCGCCGTGAAAGCGTCGCAATTCGACTGGCTGGGTGACAACTACGTTTTCAGAACCGGCGATGCGGGCGTCGATGGCGCACTAGAAACGGCATTTACGTTTCGGGCGGCCGATAAGACCGTTGGTGTGTTTTCGCTGACACTCAACGCGAAAGATGGCGGCAACAAGCGCGACTATCTCGAAAACAACGGTGACTACCTGGGGGTTGCCGAGAAGACCATACAGGCGCTGGAGGCGAAGAACGTCGATCTCATCATCGGTGTTACGCACCTGCACATGTGGACGGATGTCGAGATTGCCGGCTTGAAAGCAAAGCATCCGAAGCTCGCGTTTATTGTCGGCGGACACGAACACGAGCCCGAGCACAGCCCGGGCAGCGACACGTCGGCGATCGTCATGAAAGGGGCATCCAATGCTCGCGTCGTCTGGGCGATAGACGTCGATTTTGACAGCGCCGGGCAGGCGACAATACGCGAGCGGCAGGTCAAGCTCGACCGGAGCATCGCCTTCGATGCCGAGTATGAAATTCTTGCCGGTAAATGGCGCGGGCGCCTGCTTGATAAATACCCGTTCCTCGAAGCGCGCATCGGCACAGCGGCGGTGCCGCTCGATGGCCGCGAAGTAACGGTCAGGAATGAAGAAAGCAATTGGGCGAACTTCATTGTGGACCAGATGCGAATCGCGTTTGGCGAGACTGCGGATCTGGCTTTTCTCAATGGTGGCACGCTTCGCCTCGACGACTACGTCGACGGGGACATCCTGTTCGAGGATATCGGCCGTACCTTCGGCTTCACCTCGTTCCTCCGCCTGACCAGCATGACCGGCGCCGAGTTTCGCGAGGTTTTGGAAGCGGGGTATCGAGGTGAGGGTCCGAGCAAAGGCTATTTCCCCCAGGTTTCGGGATTTCGTGTCTGCATTGATCGCAGCCGCCCAAGCGGCGACCGCATCGTCAGCCTGCAAGTACCCGCATCGGGAGGTTGGCAGGAAATCGCAGCGGCCGGAGAGTACAGCGTGGTTGTGCCCGATTACCTTTTCGGCGGTGGTGATGGCTACGAGATTCCGAAAGATCGTCCGACAACACCACCGGCATCAGAGCTCAAGTACCTGGTCCTGGACGGCGTTCTACGCGCTCAGGCGCAGGGTAAGAAAGTCGGTGCGCCGGTGGACCCGGAGAACCCGCGATTTTACGAGTTGCTGGAAGGCAAGCAGCGCTGTTTTGACTAATAGGGACATTCTTAATTTAGTGTATTAATACATTAAATTAAGAATGTCCCTATCCCACGAGCACGCGGATGTGCGATTCCACGCACCTCGCCAGGCTGCGGAGTTCATAACCGCCTTCCAAAGTCGAGACGATGCGCCCCGACGCCGATCTTCTGGCGACTTCCACTATCTGTTCCGTTACCCACTTGAAGTCGGCGTCTGTGAGATTAACGTGCGACATATCGTCATCCCTGTGCGCGTCAAAGCCCGCTGAAACAAAAATCATTTCCGGCGCAAAGCTGTCGAGCGCAGGCAGCCAGTAATCGGTGACTGCCGCACGAAATTCCTCACTCCCGTCACCCGCCTGCAGGGGGACATTGACGCGATTTTCTGCGGGTTCGAGCAGCGCAGTGAAAGGATAAAACGGATGCTGAAACGTTGAGCAGAACAGGACCCGGTTGTCGTCCTTGAAGATATCTTCGGTACCGTTGCCGTGGTGAACGTCGAAATCGAGGATGGCCACCCTGTCTACGCCGTGTTGTTCCAGCGCGTGCGCTGCGCCCACGGCGATATTGTTGTACAGGCAAAAACCCATGGCACGATTGATTTCGGCGTGATGGCCTGGTGGCCGCACGCTGCAAAAGGCTGACTCCATCTCGCCGTTCAATACCAGGTCGGTCGCAGCAACGACCGCGCCTGCGGCCCGTCGCGCTGCTTGAAGGGAGCCGGCGCTGATGACCGTGTCTGGATCAACGCGCCTGTAGCCGCTCTCCGGCACCATAGCTGCTATGGCATCGAGATAGGCGCGCGCATGCACGCGCAGCAGCTGATCTGCCGTCACCTCCGGCGCATCGAAATATCGGAGTACATCCAGCAGGCCTGTTGCAATGAGCTGATCTTCGATTGCCGAAATACGTCGTGCGTTTTCCGGATGGCCCTCGCCGGTATCGTGTTGAAGACATTCCGGGTGGCTGACGTAGGCGATCGCCAAGGTTATTTTCCCTTATTGTGGACGGGTCATAAGATAGTCTATAAGGTCGCGGCAACAACAGGAACCCGGGAAGAAATTTAGTAATGAACACGCACTACCTGGCCTCTCTTTTTACACCGGAGAGCATTGCATTGTTCGGCGCGAGCGACAGGGTGGATTCTGTCGGCGGAGTTGTCTTCAAGAACCTTATCGAATCGGGCTTCAAAGGCCGGATATACGCAATAAACCCGAAGCGCGACGTAGTGCAGGGCGAGAAAGCGTTTTCGTCGCTGGACGAAATAGAAGAAATCGTCGATCTCGTCGTCGTTGCGACTCCCGCGAACAGCATTCCTGCAATCGTCGAGGCTTGCGGTGAGCGCGGCGTCAGGATGATGTTGATCCTGTCTGCCGGTTTTCGCGAGACCGGTAAGGAAGGACGGCGGCTCGAAGACGAGGTGACCCAGCTGGTCAAGCGGTACGGCATTCGCCTCATGGGCCCCAACTGCTTAGGGCTCATTCGTCCCGACATAGGCCTTAACATCACGTTCGGCAACAACAATGCGCAGCCCGGAAACCTGGCGCTGGTGTCACAGTCCGGCGCCATCTGCACGGCAATCCTCGACTGGGCGGACGCGAACGACATCGGATTTTCGGCCGTTGTATCCACCGGAATCGCCGCGGACCTCGATTTTGGGGACTACCTGGATTACCTGGCGTCGGATCCACGCACGAAAGCGATCCTGCTCTATATTGAAGGGATCAAGAATTCGCGACGCTTCATGAGCAGCCTGCGCGCGGCAGCACGTATCAAACCGGTCATAGCGCTCAAGGTAGGTCGCCACGCGGCCGGTGCCGAGGCCTCCATGTCGCATACGGGTGCATTGGTGGGCAGCGACGAGACGTTTTCCGCAGCCCTGTCACGCTCCGGTGTACTGCGGGTCGAGACCATTAGCCAGCTGTTTTCTTCGGCTAAAGCGCTGTCGTCC
>CAMYIS010000015.1 GCA_947258485.1 uncultured Woeseiaceae bacterium | reverse complement strand
CTTATTCAATAAAGTCAAACATTTAGGTCGTTTTGGTAGGACTTCACGCGAAATATGGCTGGATTCATTATGTTTGAACAGCTTGATTTTGCACATTCGGCCGCAAGAATAGCTTTCAAGAAATTATGGCGAAACTGACGATTTTGGAATTTCCTGACCCGAGGCTCAGGACGAAAGCGACCCCCGTATCGGCGGTTGACGATTCACTGCGCGCGTTGATCGGAGATATGTTCGAGACGATGTACGCAGCGCCGGGTATCGGTTTGGCAGCAACACAGGTGAACGTGCACAAGCGCCTCTTGGTTTTGGACGTGTCAGCCGACAAGTCCGAACCGCTTGCGCTGATAAACCCCGAAATCCTGGAAAAAGACGGTGTGATCGTCAGTGACGAGGGCTGCCTCTCTGTTCCCGGTTACTACGAAGAGGTCGAACGCGCCGAGCATATTCGGGTTCGATTCCTGGATCGGGAGGGCGTCGCGCAGGAAATGGAGGCCGAGGGACTGCTTGCGGTCTGCATCCGCGGTTGTCATGTAAGCGATCGACCGGAGAGTCGCAGCCAACGCCGTCGTCATGAAAGATCCCAGGGTGATATTCGCCGGCACGCCGGAGTTCGCGCTTGCTTCGTTGTCGGCGCTTGTCGAGGCTGGTATTGCGCCCGTTGCGGTTCTTACTCAGCCAGACCGCCCGGCCGGGCGCGGCAAGCGCATGACCGCGAGCCCGGTGAAGCGCTTCGCCATGAAGCAGGGCATACCGCTCATGCAGCCTGCCACTTTGCGCGACGAAGCAACGGTTGCGGAACTGCAGGCGCTCGAGCCCGATGTCATGATCGTTGCCGCATACGGTCTCATACTTCCGCAGAACGTGCTGGATATCCCCGTTAGGGGTTGTCTTAATGTGCATGCGTCTCTCTTGCCGCGCTGGCGCGGCGCGGCGCCAATACAAGCGGCGCTCCTGGCCGGTGACGAAGCAACCGGCGTATGCCTGATGTCCATGACCGCCGGTCTCGACTGTGGCCCGGTGTTCGCCTCGGCATCCCTCGCCATTGCGGCCGATGAAACAGCCGGCGAGTTGCATGATCGACTTGCAAATCTGGGTGGCGAAATACTGGTCGCGAAGCTCCGCGATATCCTGGAAAAGAAAATCACGGCGGTTCCACAGGATGAATCGATGGCAACATATGCCGGCAAGATTCACACGCGGGATGCACGTCTTGACTGGTCACAAACTGCCAGCCACCTGGAGCGCTGTGTCCGCGCCTATAACCCGGTCCCGGGAGCATTCTTTTTTATTGACGAATCTTTACGAGTGAAGTGCTGGCGCGCCGCCTGCGTGCCCGAGATCGACGCCACACCCGGCACGGTTGTCGCAAGCGGTCCCGACGGCATCGACGTCGCGTGTGCTGCGGGAGGGCTTCGTCTGCTTGAACTGCAGCTGCCCGGCAAGCGACGGGTACAGGCTCGCGAGTTTGCAAAGCAGGTCGACCTTGTTGGTCGAGAGTTGAGTTAGGCGGTCATCGAAGGTGGCTGTCACCGGAGCGAAAGTGCGGGCAGTTGCTGCCGAGATTGTCGATGCGGTCCTGTCAAAAGGGCAGTCGCTCGACGTCGCGATTGCGGCCAACGAAAAACGCGTAAGCGCCAATGATCGCGCCTTGCTGCGCATGCTTTGTTTTGGGTCGCTGCGGCATCATTGGGAGCTGCAGGCCTGGATTACGGAACTGCTCGACCGACCGCTAAAACGAAAAGACAGCGTGATCAACGCGCTGCTCGCGCTCGGCCTTTATCAGCTCAACGACACGCGAATTCCGGATCACGCGGCAGTTTCGGAAACCGTGGAGGCGGCGAGGCTGTTGCGGCGGCCAAAGCTCGCCGGCCTGATTAATGCCTGCCTGCGTCGTTTTCAGCGCGAAGACATCGCGGCCCGCGCCCCGAAAGAAGCGGAGGCCCGCTGGAATCACCCGCAGTGGCTGATCGATGCTCTAAAGCGCGACTGGCCCGATGACTGGGAGGCCATTCTCGCAGCCAACAACGAACGGGCTCCGATGTGGCTGCGAGTCAATTCATCGAGAACCGATACGGCCGAGTATCGGGAGCGATTGCGCAACGCCGGCATTTCTGCCGAAGCGCTGGCGGCCGCACCCAATGCGCTGCGGCTGTCGGAGCCATGCCTCGTGGATGAGCTGCCAGGCTTTGCCGAAGGCGACGTCTCGGTTCAGGATGCGGCTGCGCAGATAGCGGCCCGCTGGCTTCTGACCAATACGCGCGGACGCATTCTGGATGCCTGCGCCGCACCAGGAGGCAAGAGCGGTCACCTGCTCGAGCTTGGCGGGGATGATATTGCGCTGACCGCCGTCGACCGAGACGCGTCACGCATCGAGAGCATCCACGAGAATCTCGGCCGAATCGGTCGAAGCGCAACCATAATCGCTGCCGATGCATCCAAAACAGGAGAGTGGTGGGACGGCCTGCCGTTTGACGGCATTCTGCTCGATGCGCCGTGCTCGGCGACGGGCGTGATTCGGCGGCATCCTGACATCAAGTTGCTGCGCAGGGCCAGTGATATCGACGGGCTGAGCGGGCTGCAAAGCGCACTTCTTGACGCGCTCTGGGCCGTGTTGGCGCCTGGCGGCCGGCTGCTGTATGCGACTTGTTCGACGCTGGCGGCCGAGAACGAAGCGGTAGTCATGCGGTTCCTGTCGAGCCACGACGATGCGGCGGAAGATGATGTGTTGCCAAATAACAACATCCGCGATCTAATGCGGAGACGGGCCTGCGGCTACCAGGTCCTGCCGGGAACGGCGGGGCTCGACGGTTTCTACTACGCATGCCTCGAAAAGAAGGTTTCCTGAAAATACGATGTTGACGCCCCCCCGATCACGCCGCTGGACCAGCATGATGCACGCAGTGCTCGTGTTCCTTGCCGTGCTTGCGATTGGCACGGGCCTGGCCCAGGACAACGTCGAACGCGAGGGCTATTTCGAAGTTCGTTCGGCGAAAACCGAGGTTCTTGACGGCGTGCATGCGCTCGACGCGCGACTGCAGCTGGTACTGAGCAGCGAGGCGCTTGCGGCGCTGGAAAGCGGCGTCACGCTGACGATCGAGCTGCAGATGCAGGTTATTCGTGTGCGACGCTGGCTGATCGATGATGCCGTGGCAGAACTCGCCGTGCGTTATGAGCTCGAATACCGACCGCTCAGAGAGCGCTACATCGTAAAAAACCTGAACAGTGGAGAACAGGACTCTTTTGCAACACTTTACTCGGCATTAAACAGCCTCGGTCGCGTACAGGGGTTGCCGATAATTGATGACGCGCTGCTCGAACCGGACCGCGAATACCGTATTCGTCTGCGCGCAATGCTCAATACCGAGCAGTACCCGGCCACTCTGCGTCTGCTGTTTTTCTGGCGCGGTCAATGGCAGTTACAAAGCGAATGGTTTGAATGGTCGCTCGAACGCTGAAACGAATTCTATATTTCCTGGTGGCTGCGTCTGGTGTCGGCCTCGCGCTTGCTGCGCTGTTCCTGCTTACACAAACCGTGCAGAAGTCCGACGATTTTGATCGGCTGCAGGACATCATTCTCGCGATCAATATCGCGGGCGGCGTTCTGCTTATTGCTTTGCTCATCGGAAACCTCACCCGACTGTTTCGCGACTACCGGCAGAATGTACCGGGCGCCAAACTCAAAGCGCGGATGGTCGGGATGTTTGTCGGCCTCGCAGTTCTGCCGCTGATCGTCGTCTTCTATTTTTCCATGCAGTTCATCAATCGCGGTATCGACAGCTGGTTCAACGTGCAGGTTGAAGAAGGGCTTGATAACGCCCTGACGCTCAGCCGTGCGGCGCTCGAGATGCAGAAGCGCCAGAATCTTTTTGCGACACAGCAGGTGGCAAGGCGTCTGTCACGCATCAACGACCGGCAGATCGTCTTCGAGCTCAGCATGTTGCGGCGCGAGGCCGGTGCGAGCGAGATGACGCTATACGGACAAAACAATACCGTGCTCGCAACGAGTTCGGATAGCTCAATGGCAAGCCTGCCGAAACCTCTGTCCGAAGAGGTCGTACTGCAGATGCAGCAGGACCGGCCTTTCGTCAGCCTGGAATCGTATGGCGCTGGCAGCGTGGAGGTTCGTACCGCGGTGGTCTTCACGCACCAGGGTGGCAGCACGCAGCAGACCCGCGTCGTGCAGGCGCACTACCCGGTTACCGACCGGCTCGGGCGCATGATCAACAGTGTTGAGCGCTCCTACCAGGAATACCAGCAACTGCTGTTCTTCCGTGAGGACCTCAAGGACCTGTTGTCTCTGACGCTGGCGTTTGTATTGTTGTTGAGCTTGCTTGCCGCCATTTACGGCGCGTTTGTTTTGTCGCGCCGACTTGTTGCTCCGATCCAGGACCTGGTGGCCGGAACACGCGCCGTGGCGATGGGCGACTTCGATACACGATTACCTACGCCGACACGCGATGAGATCGGCTTTTTGATCAGTTCGTTCAATGACATGACGCAGCGGCTGGCAACCGCGCGACGTGAGGCAAGCCTGAGCCAGGCACTGGTTGAAGCAGAGCGCACCAATCTTGAGGTAATTCTCGCGCGTCTTTCCACGGGCGTCCTTGCGCTGGAGTCAGACCTGACAATTCGCACGGCCAACCAGGCCTCTGGTTCGATCCTTGGCGTTGACCTCGAGAGCCGGTCTGGAGAGTTGTTGACCGCCGTTGCCAAGGATAATCGTCTGTTGGAGCAATTCGTGGATGTTGCCTGCATGCACCTTGAAGCGGGTGAAACCGAATGGCGGGAGCAGATCGTATTGAGGGGCGAAGTTGGCCGACGTGTACTGACCTGCGCCTGTACGACTTTGCCCGGCGACGAAAACCACGCGGCAGGCTACGTCATCGTATTTGATGACATCACTGCATTGCTGCAGGCTCAACGAGACGCGGCCTGGGGTGAAGTCGCCCGGCGCCTGGCGCATGAGATCAAGAATCCGTTGACGCCTGGTCGAGGCGATGAAAGAAATGGTTAATGCATTCAGCGACTATGCCCGCGCGCCCGACATGGACTTTGCCCTGTTCGATATCGACAAGCTCGTGCATGAGATCGTCGACCTGTATCGCGCCCAGAAGAGCGGTGTCGAAATCGTTCTTACTACCGATCCGACCATGCCATTGATCGAGGCCGATATGGGACGCGTCCGCCAGATGCTGCACAACCTGATTCGCAATGCCATAGAGGCGCTTGAAGGTAGAAGCGACGGGCGAATCGATGTTCACGTCAGTGCCGCGGAGATCGATGGTGTCGAAATTATCCAGATCAAGGTCGAGGACAACGGGCCGGGATTCAATATGAGTTCAGTCAATCAGATCTTTGATCCTTACGTGACGACGAAGCCCAAGGGAACCGGTCTTGGATTGGCGATCGTAAAGAAGCTAGTCGAAGAACACGTTGGTTCGATTCGTGCGAAGAATCGCAAGGACGGAGGCGCGCTGATCAGTATTCGGTTGCCCGTCAACGATGCAGCCCGTGAGTTGATTATTGCGAAAGCTCCCGGACGCGCAGACAAAAGGAGGGAACAAGCATGAGTAATCCTCATGTACTGGTTGTCGATGACGAGGCGGATATTGGCGCCCTGATCAAGGACATTCGATGACGAGGCGGATATTGGCGCCCTGATCAAGGACATTCTGTCGGACGAGAGCTTTGGCGTAACGGTGGCGACCAATGCTGCCGAAGCAAGGCAGGCGCGGAGAAGCCGGAAATTCGACCTTATCCTGCTTGATATATGGATGCCTGATACCGACGGCATAACATTGCTACGCGAGTGGTCCGAGAGTGGCGATTTGAATTGTCCGGTTGTGATTATGTCGGGACATGGCACCGTCGACACGGCCGTCGAGGCAACCCGACTGGGCGCTTTCGATTTCGTTGAAAAACCACTGTCGATCGCAAAGCTGCTGCGCACTGTTGAAGCGGCGCTCGAGTCGGCCGGCAAGCAGGCAAAAGTTGCACGCAGCTTGTTGCCGTCTTTGTTGGCGCCCGTTGGTCGCAGCCAGCTGATGCAGGGCCTGCGCGAGCGTGTACAGCAATATGCGCGCCAACGAGCCAATAACGACGCTGACAGCGGCAACCATCACCGAAGGCAATATGGAGGAACAATTGCTCGGCAGCGAACATGACGAAGAGATCGTCGCCGGGGCATTCGAGCGGGCATCGGGTGGAACGCTGGTCATCGATGAGCTGTCCGATCTGGACGATGCCGCACAGAGAGTACTATTCGGTATCCTGGAGAACGGCCATTTTACTCGCGTTGGCGGCTCCCGGCCGACCAAGGTAGACGCGCGCGTCGTTGCCACGGTTGGCGCTGACTATGAGTCCCAGGTCGAGTCGGGTGCCTTGCGCCGCGACCTGGTAGCCAGCCTGAGCGAGCTAAGCCTTCGAATACCGCCATTACGTGAATACGCGGAGGACGTTCCCGAGTTGCTGACCTACTACGTGGACAAACTTGTTGACGCGGAAGGACTGACGTTCAGACGATTCAGCGTTGCGGCGCAGAATCGATTGAGAAACTATCCATGGCCCGACAATGTGCGGGAGCTCAAGAATCTCGTGCGACGACTGCTGTTGTCCGGCAGTGATGAGGACATCACGCTCGAAGAACTCGAAGCGGAAATCAGCGCCGCGGCTCCGGTTGACGAGCCGCTGGTCAAACAGGATCTTCTTGCGCTGCCGCTGCGTGAAGCACGCGAACAATTCGAACGCGCTTATCTTCAACAGCAACTGGTTCTCTGCGATGGCAAGGTGGGACAGCTCGCAAAACGAGTCGGGATGGAGCGGACGCACCTGTACCGGAAACTCCGGTCACTTGGGGTCAGCTTCAAGTAGATCGGCTGCGACCACCCGCCCACCATTCTCACCGCGGCGTCGGGCGCCGATCGGGGTGCTCCTCTCACTTAACCTCGCTCGATCGACGCCGCGGTCAGATGGTGGGTGGTGGGTTAGTTGGGCCGCGCCTGGAGAACGTGGGCTGGGACCGGCGGTCGCGGGGCCGGCAGTAGCCGTCCGTCGGGAAGAAACGTGAGGCCCGGCTCACCGAAATCCTCGATGCTCAGGCCACGCACCAGGTTCAGCGCCCGCTGTTTTGGATCAATGCTCGGGCCAGCCGGCCGTAACTGAATCGTCGAAACGATATTCCCTTCGACAAAGGCGCCATTCCCGTCGAGCGTCGTTGTCAGTATCGGAGCGATTCCCTTGATGCCGGCCACGCTGATGCCGTAATAGGTCGCGAAGTTGCCGAGGCTGTAGGCGATGAGCCGGTCCTTGTACAATTCCATGCCACGGACGACGTGCGGGCCATGACCGATGACAAGATCCGCGCCGGCATCAACCACACCACGAGCAAACCAGACGACGTCGCCGCGCGGTTCACCGTAGTACTCTTCATCGGCAAACGGGACATGCGTAACATCAACGCCTTCCGCGCCGCCATGAAACGAAACCATGACGACGTCGTGCGCGGCCGCGAACATCGCAACAGTTTCGAAGGCCAGTTCATAGTCGAGCATCATGTTGGAGTTTTTGGTAACGGCATAGGCGAGTACCGCGACGCTGATGCCATTGACTTCAAAACTCGCAAAATCGTCAACGCGTCCGGAGTGATGCATACCGGCGGCAGCTATTGCCTGCATGCTGCTGCTGCGACCCTCTTCCCCGAAATCACGGGCGTGGTTGTTTGCAAGGCTTAACACATCGAAGCCAGCAGCGCGGTAGTGATGGGCATAACGGGTAGGTGAGCGAAACAGGTAGCAAGCGTTGGGATTACTGCATTTCTTGCCCGGCTCGCCGCCATCGAGCAATACGCCTTCGAGGTTTCCGAAGGTGACGTCAGCCGATGACAGAAACGGTGCCACGTCCGCGAGAAAACCGACGCCGTCGTCATCCGGCAGATGGTTCTGCGGGTAGTCGGTGCCGATCATCATGTCGCCAACCGAGGCGATACTGAGGCGCAGGGTCGACTTGTCCGGCGACGGAGGCGGTGGTGGCACGGCCGCCGGTGCCGTCTCCGGCAGGGCTTGCTCCGGGGCGGGCTGAGCTTCGGGTGCGGGGCTCGTTGCACATGCCGCCAGGTGCAGTAGCAGCGCGGCGACTGCGAGTTGCCGGGACCAGGTCGCGAAGCTAGTCACTGAGTCGGATCCGCAGGACGTCTATTTTTGCGGCCCGCAAACGACTGCGCAGCATATTTAATTCATCGAGATCGTCGGTCGGACCAATGTACACACGGTGGTAATTGCGGTCGTTGACTTTTACGCGCTGTATATGAGATTCGATGCCGTGCAGCGCAAGCTCGGCACGACGACGGTCGGCGTCGTGATTTGTCGAGAATGAGCCGGCCTGCAGCACGTAAACGCCAGGCTCCTCGATTGCCCTGGGTTCCCTGTCGGCTTTGACGTCGGGCTCTTCGTCCGGCGTGACCACCTCGAAGTTCGGCAATATATCGTAGAACGTGAAACGCTTGGCCTTGGGTTTCTCAGCCTCGACAGGTGGTGTCGCCGGTTCGTCGTTATCATCAAGTGCGCTTTGCAGGCTCGCAGGCCGTGGAGGCTCCGACTGCGTAACCCCGATTGGCTCGCGGTCCTTCACATAGACTGCAAACGCGACCGACAGGCCAATCGCGAGCCCGAACAGCATCCATACAAACGGCGGGTATTCCGGCTTCTTCGGACGAGCACGACGACGTTTCTTGCGCTGTGCCATTACATTTTCTCCGGGGCCGACACGCCCAGTATGCCGAGACCGTTTGCGATGACGACACGCGTTGCCGAGACCAGGTAGAGCCTGGCGTCACGCAGCGTCGCATCGTCGACGATGAACGCGTGCGCGTTGTAATAGGTATGAAAATCATTGGCAAGGTCGCGCAAATAATGCACAAGGTGCTGCGGCGCGCGGTTGTTTGCAGACAGCTCGACGACCTCGGGATACCTGCTCAACGATGTCATCAGCGCTTTTTCCTGGGGCTCTACCAGTAGCACGAGCTGATTTCTGCCGTCAGCGCTGTTCCACTCGAGTGACTTCTCGGCCAGCTGTCGGAAAACACTCGCGACGCGGGCGTGCGCATACTGGATGTAGTAGACGGGGTTGTCACTGGACTGCGATTTCGCAACGTCGAGATCGAAGTCGAGGTGCTGATCATTCGATCGCGATACGTAGTAAAAGCGTGCGGCATCGTTGCCCACCTCGGCACGCAATTGCCGCAGCGTGTCGAACTCGCCCGAGCGCGTGGACATCTGCATCTTCTTGCCACCGCGGTAAAGCGTTACGAACTGCACGAGCTCCACCTCGAGGTCATCGCCCTTGTAGCCCATCGCTTCCAGGCCCGCGCGAACACGCGCCAGATAACCATGATGGTCAGCACCAAGGATGTCGATGAGATGGTCAAGTCTGTCGCGGGAAACCAGGTTGCACCGTCTTTCTCATACAACATGCCGCGTTTTCTGAGTACCTCGAGCGCGTCGTCGATGCGATTGGTTTTCGTCAGGGACTGTTCGGAATACCAGGTGTCGAAAGTGACGCCGAACTCGGCAAGATCGTCCTCGATATCATCGCGAATCGATTCCAGCGACTGTTGACGCACGTGGTCGAAACCGGCTTCGCCCAGGAGGGTACGGGCTTTGCCGATTAGCGCTTCGATGTACGCTTCCTTGTCACCCTCGGGCGCATCGGCGGGAAGGCCTGAAAGTACAGATTCGGCGGACACTGAAGTCACGCCATCCGTATTGATTGTTGCCGCGATATCGCGGATGTAGTCGCCGCGATAACCGCCCTGGGGAAAGCCTACAGCAATGCCATCTTTTTCCAGCATGCGCAGCCAGACACTCACACCGAGGATATCCATCTGCCGGCCCGCGTCGTTGACGTAGTACTCGCGATGCACGGGGTAGCCAACCGCCTCAAGCAGGTTGCCTACGGTGGCGCCGAAAGAGGCGCCCCGGCCGTGGCCGACGTGCAGCGGGCCAGTCGGATTAGCGGACACGAATTCCAGCAGGATCTTCGGCCGATCCTTTTGCGCCTGTCTTCCGTATTTTTCGCCCTGCAGCAGAATCGCTTCCAGTTCGGCATGAAAAGCAGACGAGCTCAGGTGAAAATTGATGAAGCCCGGCCCGGCAATGTCCACCTTGTCGACATCGGCATTGTCTGCAAGGGCGGTAACGATGCTCGTTGCGATGTCACGCGGGCTTTTTCGCACCGGCTTGGCCAGGCGCATTGCGATATTTGTGGCGAAGTCGCCATGGCTGGGGTCCCGGGTGCGCTCGACCGTGTTTTCGACTGACAGGTCAGCGGCCGCCTCGGCGAGTTCGGGCAGGCCGGCAAGGGCATCTGCAACAAGTTGCGCAACGATGTGTTTCATTTGGAACGGAGGGCCAGTTTTGCGAGGCGGCAATTCTACCCGGATATTTCCTCGAATGTGGGCCCCGCAAGCGCCAGGCTAGAATAATTCGATCGGATCAACGTCGATCGACCAACGGACCTTGCGGGCCATGGGCTCCTGCTCCAGGGCAGGGCGTAATTCTCTGAGCAGGTTTTGCAGCGCCTGTCGATCGCTGCTTTGCAACAGCAGCTGGGCCCGGTAACGGCCGGCCCTGCGCGCCATCGGTGCATCGACCGGACCCAGAATACGCAGGGTCTCGTCGGCCTTATCCGCAGCAGACTGCCTCGCGATCTCCAGGAACCCGAGCGCATCGTCGTGGCGGTGCGCGGCAGACCGAATCAATGCGAGCCGGGTGAATGGCGGCCAGCGCGTGACTTCACGCTCGGCCAGCGCCTCGGCGGCAACCTGGCTGTAGCCTCCCGTGATCAGCGTCGACCAGAACGGGTGCTCCGGGAATGCGGTCTGAATCAGGACTTCGCCACGGCGACTTTCGCGGCCGGCGCGGCCAGCTACCTGCACGATCGACTGCGCCATGCGTTCGGCGCTTCTGAAGTCGGTGCCGAACAAACCCTGGTCCGCGTTAACGATGCCCACCAGGGAGAGTTTTGGAAAATGATGGCCCTTGGAAAGCATCTGTGTACCTACGAGGATGTCCGCGTCGCCTTCGGTTGCCTGTTCGAGCACCTCATGCATTGCGCCCTTGCGTTTGGTGCTGTCGCTATCAACGCGAGTGATCGAATGTCCCGGAAATTGGGCACGCAATGCCTCTTCAAGTCGCTGCGTGCCTTCGCCGAGGGGCTTGACCACTTCTCCGCACTCGCCACAACGTGTGTCGAGCGGACGGCAAGCGCCGCAGTGATGACAGCGCAGTTGATTACTGTGCGCATGAACCGTAAGGCGGGAATCGCAGCGTTCGCAGCCGGCCATGTGTCCGCAACTGGCACAGATGAGCGTTGGGGCGAAACCGCGTCGGTTAAGAAAAATCAGTGCCTGTCCACCGGCTTTGAGGTGGTCGTTAATCGCCTCCCTGAGAGGCTCACTGATTCCATCTGTGGCGGGCGTACGGATTGTGTCTATCAGGCGGAAGGTGGGCGGCTCCGCGCCACCGGCCCGAACCGGCAGGCGGATGTGCTTGTAGTTGCCTTCGCGACAGTGCTGCAACATCTCCAGGGTCGGCGTTGCTGTCCCGAGAATGACCGGGACATCGAGGTTCTTTGCACGCACGATCGCCAGGTCCCGTGCCGAGTAACGCAGTCCTTCCTGCTGTTTAAAGGAGTGGTCGTGCTCTTCATCAACGACAATCAAACCGGGGTTTTTCAACGGCGTGAAAATCGCCGAACGTGTTCCAACCACGAGGTGCGCTGCGCCGGAGCGCGCCGCACGCCATGCGGTCAATCGTTCGACATCGGTCAGCCCCGAGTGCAATAACGCTGGTTCGATACCCAGGCGACTCCGAAGTCGTGCGACGAGCTGCGGCGTCAGTCCGATCTCGGGCGCGAGAACGAGTACCTGTTTTCCCTGTTCGATCACATCCCGCATGCGCTGCAGGTAGATCTCGGTCTTGCCGCTGCCCGTAACGCCGTCAACCAGGTAGGCCGCGAAATTATCGCTGGCGCGCAAGATGGCGACCGCCTTCTGCTGATCGTCATTGAGGACCAGGTTATCCGATGCGGGAATCGCGAGCGTTTCATCGAAGTCGTCGGCACGCACTTCGAAACGGGCGATCTGGCCTTTCTCGAACAACGCTTTGGCGACGCGACGCCAGTTTGGCAGCTCTTCGGTCAAACGGTCAGCATCGATACCGTTGCCCCCGGCGTCGATCAGGAATTCGAGCAACTCGGCCTGTTTAGGCGCCCGTCTCGCAAGTGCTTCGATATCCTCGGATTGTCCCAGATCGGAAACGGCGATGGTCTCCACGGTCGGATGCAGCGCTTTGCCTTGCCGCAGCAGCGCGGGCAATGCCGCGGCGACGACCTCGCCGATGGGATGGTGGTAGTAGTCGCTCGTAAATCGGATCAACCGCAGGTCCGCCGCAGCCAGCAGCGGCGATTCATCGATGGTCGCGTTGCAGCGTCGAATCTTGCCTGCCGGCAAGGAGGACTTATCCGAATGCGCCAGCACGAGGCCGACCTGCTGGCGACGGCCGAACGGCACCAGCACCCGGCACCCCACTGCCGGGGGGGCACTGGTCCTGGGTGGCAAATAGTCGAACTCGCGTGACAAAGGCACGTTCACAGCGACATTGAGTATGGGGCCGTCGTTAATCAGGGATCACTCGGGAATTTTACATAATATGGCAAAATGGCCCCGGATCCTGTCAACCGGGACCGAAGCTCGGCCGTTAAACAAGGGAGACAAGTTAGATGACCTCGTCGTGGAGTCAAGAGATATGGACGTCAGCACCGCGGTTTTTGCGGTATCTTGTTCCGGCACGCCA
>CAMYIS010000014.1 GCA_947258485.1 uncultured Woeseiaceae bacterium | reverse complement strand
TCGCAATGGTGGCCCGGGCCAGGCGACCTCGATATTCCTGCGTGGTACCGAAAGCAATCACACGCTCGTGCTGATCGACGGCGTTCGTATGAATCCGAGCACGATCGGCGGCGCGGCGATTCAGAACGTCGCACCTGAAGTAATCGAGCGCATCGAGATTGTCAAAGGTGCGCGATCGGCATTGTTCGGCACTGACGCTATCGGCGGTGTGATCAATATCATCACGCGTCGTGCGGACAGGGCTTACTTCGAGGGAGGACTCGGCGGAGGCAGCTTCGCGTCGCAGTCAGGACATGTATCCGGTGGCAATAGAAACCAGGACAGTGAGTTCGGCCTCAATCTGAATTGGCAGACGACCGAAGGTTATGCGCCGCGCATGGATTCCAATATCGCGCGCGGCTATGACAATGTGTCGGCAAACTTCTATGGGGCAAAGCGATTCGACGCGAACGAGATCAGCATTCGTCACTGGCGCGGTGCAGGCAATGTCGAGTACCTGGATTTCTTCCTCAATCCCGTCGATCAGGATTTCGAAAATGCCGTCACGGCCATCGAGCTTGATACCCGGGTCTCCGAATCCGGTAACAGCAAACTGATCCTGTCCTTTATGCAGGACGAAATACAACAAAACCAGGCGCCCGACTTCGTCAACTCGGAGCGGCTAAGCCTCGACTGGCAGTACAGCCATGCGTTCGGGAAGCACACGCTGACGGGTGGCATGTTTGCCGTAGAGGAAGACGCCAGTGCACTGTCGTTTGGGTCCGGATTTCGCGAGGATACGAGTATTCGCGCGCTGTTTGTTCAGGACCAGGCCGTCTTGGGCCGTCACAAGGGTTTCGTGGCGTTACGGCTGACCGACCACGAGAATTTCGGCAATCACACGACCTGGAACGCCGAATACGCTTTCGAAATCAGCGATGCGCTCACGCTGAACCTTGGCTTGGGGCACGCGTTCCGTGCACCGGATGCAAGCGACCGTTTCGGCTTCGGCGGCAGTCCCGACCTCAAACCCGAACTCGCGGATGAGCGCCAGCTGGCGCTGCGGTACGCACCTGGCGGTGGTCACAGCCTCGAGTTCGAATATTACGCAACTGACATTGAAGACCTGATCGAATTTGATCTGCAGAGTTTTGTCCTTAAGAACCTGGACGAGGCCGAAATTCGCGGCCTGCAGCTCGGTTACGAATACCGCGGAGAGAACTTCATGCTGCGCGCTGACATTGTCAGGCAGCAAGCTGACGACGCGGCGACCGGCGCACGATTGTTACGACGCGCCGAGCGGACAGCTTCTTTTAGCTATACGCAAAGCATCGGTCTGCATCGGCTCGGGCTCTCGGTACTCGCCAGCGGCGACCGCGTAGATTTCGGCGGCGTCAAACTCCCGGGTTATGTCGTTGCCAACCTGACCGCTCAGCTGCAGCTGAGCGACGCATGGCAGCTCAATGCACGCATCGAAAACCTGCTGGATACCGAGTATCAGACGGCGGCGAATTATCGGATGCAGGAACAGAGCGGCTTTCTCGAGCTAAAATACAGCTGGCGATAGGCACGGAGCAAGACGTGGGAAACAGACTCAGCAAGATCTATACGCGTACCGGCGACGATGGCACCACCGGCCTTGGCGATGGCAGCCGAACACCGAAGGACAGTGGGCGCGTGGAGGCCTACGGGACCGTCGATGAGGCCAACAGCGCGATTGGCATTGTTCTCGCCTCAGACGCCGTGCCTGCCGACGTTCGACGTTGTCTTGTCGATGTGCAGCATGACCTGTTCGAGTTGGGCGGCGAGCTTTGCATTCCGGGCCATAGCGCGGTCACAGAATCATTCATTGACCGCCTCGAAACCGATCTCGACGCATTCAACCAGGACCTTCCGAGCCTGAAGGAATTCATCCTTCCCGGTGGCAGCCAGGCGGCCGCAGCGTGTCACCTCGCTCGTACGATTGTGCGCCGCGCCGAACGCCGTGCTTACACGCTTGCCAACGTCGAAGACGTTCGGCCCGAAGTCGTGAAGTACTTGAACCGGCTGTCCGATCTGCTGTTTGTCGTGGCACGCGTGCTCGCTCGCGCCGAGTCGGGCGAGGAAGTCCTCTGGAATCGAGATCGATCCTGATATCGCGCGCTGCGACACGCCCTAAAGTCGTTTGCTCATTAAGACGGCATCGTCGGGACAAAGACTCGAGAACTCTTTGCTGCCACGAATAGCCGCAGGTGCGGCGCCGCGATTCCGGACGCTAAAGCCCAAGTTTGAGAAATAGGGATGAGCATCGGTGGTCAAGAGCCAGAGTTCGCCAATTCCACGCGCGTGCGCCGACGACTCGAGCGCTTCCACAAGCGCTCCGGCGACGCCCTCACCACGCGCGAGTGGCGATACAACCAAAGACCGCAACAAGCCGACCGCATCGAATTCTTCCAGACCGATGACGCCCAGCATCCCCGCCCCGCCCTCGGCAATCAGCGCAAGGTGTCGCGTGGTAAGGTCGTCAGTGGGCAAGCGCGCTTCGCGCAATAACTCGATTGCAGCCGGCAGATCGTTTGCAGTAGCCGGGCGAATCTCGAAACACATCTTCTTCACTATTCGCTGAATGCGTCGCGATTGAAGCGGGCCTGCTGCAGCGCGAGACACAGGGCACCCCCCGCAACGATCAGTCGAGGCGTTGCTCGGGCAATTTCATCGGCAGGGAGCAGAAAAAGGTTGCCGTACAGATTGGCAGAAATTGCTGGCCAGCGCTGCCATTCCGCAAAACCGTCGTCGCCCGCGTCGGTGCTCGCGAGCATTACTTCCGGGTTCCGGTCGACGACCGCCTCTACCGAGATCGCCGGCGCCAGGTCGGCGAGATCATCAAAAATGTTCCTGCCGCCACAAATCTCAATCAACTCGCTGACATAGTGTTCGCGGTTGACGGTAAAGAGCGGTCTCGCGGAGACCTGGTAGAAAACGCTGATAGGCGCGCGCCCGTCATTCGATTCGCGCAAGCTCGAAAGCTCCTTTTCGAATTTTTCTGCAGCGGCCCGAGCCTCGGATACCTGGTCCGTCAGCTCGCCAATGCGGAGCATCGCTTTGCTGATATCTGCAAGGCCACGCGTGCGTATTTGTTCAACCCTGTAACCGGCCTTTCGCAGCTCGTCGGCGGCATGTTCCGGTGTGCCACTCTCCCAGACCAGCAGCAGATCCGGATTCAGCAGCGCCAGTTGTTCCTGGTCGACCGTAAACGCGTCCCCTACTACCGGCAGGTCACGCGCCTCGGCCGGATAATCTGACCAGGCACTGACGCCAACCAGCTTGGCACCCGCGCCAACGGCGAAGACGAGTTCGGTCAGGTTGGGCGCGAGCGTCACGACGCGCTCATACGACTCCCGCGCGGACTTATTGCCCGCGGGGTCCGAGCAGCCGTAAAGGAAAGTGGCCAGGCACGCGAGCGCCAGCGCCCGCGTCACCGGGTGAGGCCATACAACGTCATGGCGGAGATGATCACGGCCCAGATTATGAGCAGGCGAAATACAAGCTGGTTGGCCGCAATTGCGCCACGCACGCCGCGCTCGGTGATCGACTCGTCCGGCTTGTCGACGAGCGCGAGCGCCGCCGTGCCGACGCGAGCCAGGAGATATTCACTATGCTCGGAAATTGTCGCATCACGTTGCTCGGTCGGCGCACGCATGGCCGATATGGCCTCGTCGAAGTGGCCGGCCGTTGCATAGCCAACAGCGGTCAGCCGGGCCGGGATCCATGCCAGCCAGCCATGCAGACTGATGGCGGCATCGCGCAGGAGGTCGCCGTCACCTTCGGATGCTTCAGCCCGCCCCGCGTTGAATACCGCGCGGCCCCGAATCAAGTCAGTGACACGGTAGGCCCAAGCCGCAAGCGGCCCGAGCAAAACGAACCAGAACACGATAGCGAACAGGTGATTGTTGGCCTGCACACAGATGGCCTCCTCGACAGCCCCGATGCGTTCCCGGGCATCCTCAGGCACGTCACCCTCGACGATCTGTTTCGCAGCATTGTGGATTGCCTCCTCGTCTCCAGATTCCAGGGCCTTGCAGTACTCATCGACTTCTTCGCCGACGTCCTTGGGGCCCAGCGAGAAGAACAGCACGACTATGGCAAGAATCAGGTAAGTGAATCCGGAAAGCGTCCCACCGAGGCTGAAAATGACGGCAAATACGGGCAACACGAGCAACGCGGCGAGCAGGATCACCGGAATCAGCGGCGGCCAGTTGGCGACGCGCCCTGCCTGCCGGAATCCAAAATCAATAATGCGGTCGAGCCAGCGCATGCGGCGCCAGTGAAACCACTGTGTCGCGAGCCGTTCGATAACCAATCCGATAAGAAGGGCGATCAGGTTCATAAGAGGTCAGCTCTGTTACTAGGGTTGGGCAAGAGTCACAGGCGATGCATCAGGACTCACCGAGCTCATCATACAATCGCAGCCAGTCGAAAGCAGGGCCCGGATCGGTTTTCCGACCGGGAGCAATGTCACAATGACCGGCGACTTCCCTGGCCGTAATCGTCGGATAGGCGTGAAATATAGCGCGGAGCACCTCGCGCAGCGCCGCATATTGCCGTTCGTCATACGCCGTTTCGTCTTCGCCTTCGAGTTCGATACCGATCGAATAGTCATTGCAGCAGTGTTTTCCGCGAAAGCACGATTCGCCGGCGTGCCATGCTCGCATCGAAAACGGTACGAACTGGGTCACTGTCCCA
>CAMYIS010000013.1 GCA_947258485.1 uncultured Woeseiaceae bacterium | reverse complement strand
CAACTCGCAGTCGCCGAGACCGAGACAACCCCAGAAACAGGCTTTGCCGCCGCCGGCGACGAGCGCGGCCCCGCGGCACGAGTTGATGCCCTCGTAGTGAGCGCGATTTCGCGCAACGTTGATGCCGCCCGCGCAGGCAAGTCGCGCGACGACCTTTTCTTCAGCGCCGGCGTCCACGCCCAGAAACCCGGCCAGCAATTCGCGTTCTTCCTCGGTCATTACCGTGCATTTGCCGGGCAGAGCCGAACCATCGACTATGGCCTGGGCGAGGCCAAGGCAGCCCGGGAAGCCGCAGGCGCCGCAGTTTGTGCCGGGCAGCATCTGATTTGCGGCCTCAATGCGAGGATCCTCGTCGACATGCAGTTTTCTGTGGGCCACGACGAGCAGGGAGGCAAACACAAAGCTCAGCGCCGCCAGCGTGAGTACGCCCGTCAACATGTGAACACCTCCAACAGCCCATTCTGGTGCATTCTATAGTCGGCGTGATCTCCCCGCATTGTGGAAACCGCGTACAGAGTTGCGCCGCATAGCATAGTACACAGGCAAACAGGCCCGGATCGAGAGTCTCTCTTGTGCGCGGTTGGATCGCGGCTAATGCCGGCGCCTGCTACTCAACAAGCTCCAGGCCGTCCGACTCGATCAGACCGTTCGGTAGCAGGACATAATGGTCCAGCTTGAAGCCGATGTAGAAACTTCCTGTCTCATCCGGATTCTCGGTGACCTGGATCTCTTCAGGCCTGACCGTGCGCCGCGTGTGGTCACTCAATAACTTGGCGATGCTGGCTTTCTCTGCCGCGTATACGATGTCCATGACAAGCTCCTAAAGCACATTCCTTTGTTTTCGCTTGCAGAATAGCGCCCCGCCACTTAACAGCAGATGAAATTTGTGTGAACGGTCCCTGAATTACGAAACGATTCGTTTCACGGCCTCTGTTAGTGCGCCGTCGCCAGGCGGCAGGCTGTAGCCGATTCGCATGTGCGGTTTTTCGATATCAATGAGCCGCGTGAGGTCGATCGGCGTTGCCACGAGCACCAGGTCACAGTCGACCGCGTTAACGGTCACTTCGAGATCACGGATCTGCTTGTCGCCATATCCCATGGCCGGCAGCAGGTCCCCGATATCGGGATACTGTTCGAAAGTCGCAGCTATTTCGCCAACGGCCCATGGTCTGGGATCGACCAGTTCTCCGGCGTGGTTCTCCATAGCGGCCAGCACGCCGGCGCCAAACGGCATGCCACCGTGCGTCGTGGTCGGCCCGTCTTCGATAACCAACACGCGCTTGTCGGTGATCGCATCAGGATCCGGAACGTGCAGAGGTGAGTTGCGTCGCAGGACCGTGGCATTGGGATTGATTTTTCTTGCATTGGCCTCGATCACCTTGATGTTAGCTTCATCCGCATAGCCAATCTTGCTGATTAGGATGATGTCGGCCCGCTGAAAATTGACGGTGCCCGGGAAGTACTCCAGCTCATGACCGGCACGATGCGGGTCGGCAACCGTGATCCACAAATCGGGCTTGTAAAACGGCGTGTCGTTGTTGCCGCCGTCCCAGACGATTACGTCTGCCTCCTTTTCCGCTTCGGCGAGAATTGCTGCGTAGTCAGCTCCGGCATAGACAATTACCCCGTTGTCGATATGCGGTTCGTACTCTTCCCTTTCCTCGATCGTGCACTCATGCCGTTTGAGGTCTTCGTAAGTCTCGAAGCGCTGCGCACCCTGCTTTGCGAGATCCCCGTAGGGCATCGGATGGCGGATGGCAACAGTCTTCTTACCGAGTTCTCGCAGGATATCCGTGATTCGCCGCGACACCTGGCTTTTACCACAGCCGGTCCGGACCGCCGTGATGGCGATGACCGGTTTCGTCGATGGCAGCATTGACGCATCGATATCGAACAGCGAGAACGTGACGCCGTGCGCCTCGACTATCCGGCGGCGTTCCTGGATGTACGTGAGGTTCACGTCGGAGTAGGCAAATATGACCTCGTCGATGTCCTTGCCTGCGAGCAACTCATCGAGGTCCTCTTCCGGGTAAATCGGGATACCATTCGGGTACATCGTGCCGGCGAGCGCTGCCGGGTAACGACGATCCTCTATGTGCGGAATCTGTGTCGCCGTGAAAGCCACGACTTCGAAGTCCGCCTTATCGCGGTAACAGCAGTTGAACACGTGAAAATCGCGTCCGGCAGCCCCCATGATAATGACCCTGCGGCTCATGGCATTCTCTGAAAGAAATATGAGATCCGCAAATGCTACACGCGGCGTCATCTGCAACCGATACGAGCTTGTACCTAGCGCACACCTACGTGGAATCCGACATATGAAAGCCCAACAAAAAGAGTAACTTCCGCCCTGTCGATGGCCCGCCGGAGCTTAGGCTGCGAGTGCCGGAAATGAAGGAAAAGCCGTGATCAATCAAACACCCCCCGACCTGCATGCTGGCGTAAAAATCCTCCATGACCCCGTGCGCAACAAAGGCACCGCTTATACGGAAGCCGAACGGGATGCGCTGAAATTGCGAGGGCTACTGCCGCCCCGTGTTCACTCGATGGCCGAACAGGAGCTTCGTGTCCTCGGCAATATTCGTGCGAAACCAACCGACCTCGAGCGGTACCTCTACCTGATCGCACTGCAGGACCGCAACGAGAACCTGTTCTACCGCGTGATCATGAATCACCTCGAAGAGATGATGCCGATCATATATACGCCAACCGTGGGCAAGGCGTGCCAGGAATTTCAGCACATCTATCGGAAACCACGCGGATTTTATGTGTCGCTGCAGGACAAAGGTCGCGTCAAGGAAATCATGCGGAATTGGCCGCATAAAGATACTCGCATCATCGTCGTTACCGACGGGGAGCGAATTCTCGGGCTGGGCGACCTTGGCGCCGACGGCATGGGCATACCGATCGGTAAACTGGCGCTGTACACGGCTTGCGCCGGCATTCATCCAACGCAATGCATGCCCGTGATGCTGGATGTCGGAACGAACAACGAAAAGTTGTTGAACGATCCGCTCTACAACGGCCTCGAGCGCCGACGCGTTCGCGGCAAGGAATACGATGATCTATTCGATGAATTCGTCACTGCGGCCAAAGAATTGTTCCCGGGCGTATTGATCCAGATCGAGGATTTCGGTAACACCAACGCGTTCAGACTGCTGGACCAATATCGCGGCAATACCTGCCTGTTCGATGACGACATCCAGGGAACCGGAGCGGTTGCGGTGGCAGGCATTATTGCCTCGATGCGCATCACGGGCAGCAAGCTTTCCGCGCAAAAAATTCTGTTTCTCGGTGCCGGCGAGGCCGGCATCGGCATCGCCAATGTTTTCGTTGCGGCGCTGAAAGAAGAAGGCATGAACGAAGATGAAGCTCGCAAGCACTGCTGGTTTGTCGACAGCAAGGGTCTGCTCGTTGCCGGTCGCGACAATATCGCCGCACACAAGAAACCCTATGCTCACGAACACGAATACATCGCCGGTTTTGCCGATGCGGTAGAGGCTCTGAAACCGACCGCCATTCTCGGACTTTCAGGACAGCCGAGTACATTTACAAAAGAAGTTGTCGAGGCGATGGCGAAAATCAACGAGCGCCCCATTATTTTCGCGCTGTCAAATCCGACGTCGCAGGCCGAATGCACCGCTGAACAGGCCTACAGCTGGAGCGAGGGACGAGCGATTTTTGCGAGCGGCAGCCCTTTCGATCCCGTGAAACTAGGCAACCAGGTCTTTGTGCCCGGGCAAGGCAACAATGCCTACATTTTCCCCGGTGTTGGACTGGGTGTGATCGTCAGTCGCTCCCGTATTGTCACCGACGAGATGTTCCTGGCGGCCGCACATTCGCTGGCCAACCAGGTGACAGAAGCAGACCTGGAGCGGGGCCGCGTTTATCCGGCGCTGTCGCGCATTCGGCAGGTATCGGCATTGATCGCGAGAGATGTCTCCAAGATGGCCTACGACAAAGGCTTCACGGATCGCGAGGAGCCTGACGATATCTTGGCGGATATCCACGGGTACATGTACCACCCGGTGTATCCGCACTACGCGTAAGCCACGAATCTCCGACAGCTTAAGGGTGTTTTTCGGCCACCATCGTACGTCAGTTCGATAGCGGCGATCGCGTTGGCTCTTTAGAAGCAGGTATGTGGACATTGGATGCAAGCTCACCGCTTGCTTTCAAGTCCCTTACCCGTTCGGCTTGCGCCGCAAGGTCTGCCTGCAGTTCCGCATACAAACGTTGAAACTCGGGTTCTCCACGAATTGCATCAAGACCGGGATCGTGCTGCAGATAGAGCCAGGAGAAAATCCGCCACCTTTCGTCGACGGCCTGTCGCAAGGCATCGAGCGCCTGCTCGGGACGCCCCTGCAGCGAGTAGATACGGACGTCGGTAATCCAGTAGCCGCTGATTCCATGCCGTGGCAACGTGGCGATCACCTTCAGGCTGCCCGCAAGAAGATCATTCGCCCGTTCTTGCTCGCCCAAACGTATCAGGACGAGCGCCAGGTCAACTGCGGAAAGGTAGTTGGAAGCACTGACTTCCGGCACTTCGGGTTCCGTCAGCTCGCGAAAAGCCCTTGCGTAGCGCGAACGGGCTACATCGTATCGGCCCGCTGCCAGATCTGCGTTGCGGAGCAGAAACAGGGAGCCCCAATTGCGCGGGTAAAGCTCCAGCAGCGTTCGTGCGTCGGCCTGCATGGCCGACTCATCGCCGGTGTACAAATTGTGCAGAGTGCTGGCCCAGACGGGCCAGAAAGTCCTCGGTCCCAATTCCAGTCCCCTGTCGATCCACACCTTAGCGCTGTCCGGGTCGCCGAGCTCGAGGTAAGCGACCGCCTGTGCTGCCTGCAGGCTCGGGCTGAGAGCGTCATTTTCTGCAGCCTTGTGATACCAGACCAGGGACTCGTCGACCTGGCCATAGGCCAGGTAGTAAATCGCCGCAATGTAGACATACGCGAAGGCGTGGTCCGGTTCGATTTCCACTACTCGCAGATATCTTTCCAATGCTTCGTCAAAATGGCCTAGCTCGTCATAGGCTCGGGCCAGGTCAAAAATTGCCGGTACCGAATACGGATCGAGTGCCAGAGCTTTTTGATAGAAGACCATCGAATCCTCTATCTTGCCCTGGTCTCCGCGTAATCGACCGTATAAACGAAAGACGCGCGCGTAGTTCGGCTGTATTGAAATTGCCGTTTCGTAAGCCTGTTCTGCAGCCTGCAGGTTTCCCTGTTGTTGTCGCAATAGTCCCAGCGTAGCGTGTGCCTGCCCGAGGTCGGGATCCAACTGCAGCGCTTTGCTAAGCGGCGGCTCTGCCAGTGCGTTGCTCTCTTCTATCGGTAGCCCGCCCAGGAAATTGGCACCGAGCGTCAGATACGCATCGGCAAGGCCGACATAAGCCAACGCAAATTCCGGATCGAGTTCGATGGCGGCCTGGAATTTCTTGATCGCCGCATTCAATGACTCAACTGACTCAATACTGCTTTGGTTTCTGCCTTTCAGATAGGCTGTGTAAGCGGCGAGGCTTTCTGTCGGCATCGCCGTCAGCTGCTTCGTTTCCTCTGGCGTCAGGGTCGCCTGCAGTTGGTCGACGATCTGTTCTACAATTTCGGTCTGAATCGCGAAGACATTACCGGCCGTCAGGCTTCTATCATAGGTCTCGGCCCAGACGTGCGTATCCGTTACGGCATCGATCAACTGAACATTAATACGAATCTCGTTGCCGGAACGTTGTACACCGCCTTCCAGTATCTTGCCAACGCCGAGTTCTTTGCCTATTCCCAAAATGCTCATCGTCGTATTGCGGTAACGTTCGACCGACGTGCGGGATATGACTTTCAAATCGCCTATTTTTGACAGCTTTGTAAGAAGGTCATCCTGTATACCAACAGCAAGAAATGCGGCATCCTCTTCGTCAGGACTCACGATTGCAAATGGCAAAACCGCTATTGACTTGGCATTGACTGTGGCGACTGCCTGGTCCGTCCGGGAAGAAGGATTTGTCGAAATTTCGGTACCCACTCCGTACACCATGGCAAGAACAACGATCGCCAACGCGGTGAGAATCAGGTAGTCGGTGGGATGCAACGAAAGTTCATCAGTTGCACTATCATCCAGAGTACGAACAATTCGACCGCCGACGAAATCAAATCGCCAGCCGAAAATCAGCGCGGCCGGAAAGCCGATAATGGCGCCAAGCCAAACGCGCTGCAGCACTGAAGATGGAATCCCCCAGCTATCGAATGCGAGACTGGCTACCTGCAGGACAACCCATGCGCCGACAACGTATAGCGCCGCAACCCTGAATACACGACGACGGTGACACTCTGCGATGAAGTTCTTCATGCCGTGAACCCGTTATTCGTTTACCCCTGCCTGGTAATAACAACTGTCTGCACGTCTCCGCGGCCTTTCGATTGTGAACTCCTTCCTTGGACACGGTCTATTCTGGCTTATACCTAACTGCACCGCCGCCTGTCGCCCGGAGCGCGCCGGCATTCTTGTATAATGCTGTTCTGTCTATAGTCAGTAGGACGTACCTGTCATGAGTAAGGTCAAAACAACAGTGCGCACGATGCGGGCACCGGGATTACTTTCGACGCTGTTGGCATTGGCCTTGATCGGTGCCAGTGGCAGTGCTGCGGCCGGATGGCTGGACAAGCTAAAGGACATCATCTCCGGCGGCGATGGAGAACAGGCAACACAACAGGCCCTGAGCACAGATGACATCGGTGGAGGCCTTAAAGAAGCGCTGCGAGTAGGCACCGAAAACGTTGTCAGCAGTCTCGGCACCACGGATGGTTTCAATCTCGACCCGCAGATTCATATTCCGCTGCCGGCGCAACTCGACCAGGTCAAGAACGTACTGGGCAAAATCGGAATGGATTCCATGCTGAGCGATCTCGAAACGCGCCTGAACCGCGCTGCGGAAATTGCGACGCCCAAGGCCAAAGAGTTGTTCATAGGCGCCATCAATGACATGACCCTGGACGATGTCATGGCAATTTACAACGGCCCGGAGGATTCAGCCACGCAGTACTTCAAGTCCAGGATGTCGGGGCCACTGGCAATCGAGATGAAACCCGTGGTCGATGAAAGCCTGGCGGATGTCGGTGCCGCTAATTCCTACGAGGCGGCCATGGAGCGCTACAACTCCGTGCCATTCGTACCGAAAGTTGATGCTGATCTGGGTAATTATGTGGTTGAGAAAGGCATGGACGGAATTTTCTACTATCTCGCTAAAGAAGAAGCAGCAATCCGGCAGGATCCGGCGAAACGGACCACAGACCTGTTGAAACGCGTTTTCGGCAAGTAGCCGAAACGCTGACGCTTCGATTTCTTAGCGAACGACTTTGCGAATAATGTAGCCGCCCGATCGTTCGTCGAGCTCCAGATCCAGCTGCCCCCTCGCCTGTGCTTCCTCGAGCAACTTGCTGAAGGACTCAAATCCGTAGTAGCCCTCGTTGAAACTCGGTTTGACCCGTTTCAAAGCCTGTTTGACCATCGAGCCCCAGAGCTTGTCCTGGTCGCCGCGTTCTGAATTCAACGCCGCCGCAACTTCGAGCGTCATGTCGATGCCTTCCTGCTTGTTGTCCTTCGGCTTGGCTTTTGCTGTCTTGCGTTTTGTTGTGCGACCTTTCGACGCTTTCGGTCTCTTGTCTTTCTGTGCATGTTCGCGAACGATATCGTCGTAATAGATGAACTCATCGCAGTTACTGATCAGCAAGTCGGACGTCGAATTCTTGACGCCAACTCCGATGACGGTCTTTGCGTTTTCGCGCAATTTGCTGACCAGCGGCGAAAAATCGGAGTCACCACTGATGATGACGAACGTATTTACATGAGCCTTGGTGTAACAGAGGTCAAGCGCGTCGACGACCATGCGGATGTCCGCTGAATTCTTGCCAGACTGCCGCACGTGCGGAATATCAATCAGCTCGAATGCCGCCTCGTGCATCGTTGCCTTGAATTCCTTGTAACGCCCCCAGTCGCAATAGGCCTTTTTTACGACGATACTGCCCTTGACCAGCAGTCGCTCGAGAACCCAGTTGATGTCGAACTTCGCGTACTTTTCATCGCGAACACCGAGCGCAATATTCTCGAAATCGCAAAACAAGGCGAGATTCTTGTCAGAGGTACTGGACACGGCCGCGGGAGTTTTATGTCAGGATTTTTTGGAGTTGGCGATGACGAGCTGGGCGCGAGCGCGTTTTCCCATCCGCCGTTCGTTCAGCTGGCCGACAATGACCTTGGCTGCTTCTGTAACGGTTTTCAAGTTCCCTTCTCGATAGCCACGAATTGTGTTGTCGCCCTGCGTAATGACATAGCTGTGCCATTCGGACGCGTCCGAGTCCGCGGGAGGCTCCATCGGTAGTACAGATGTAACTTCGAAGTCTTGTTCAATCATAAGTGGGATGTCTGAGTGAAAAACGCACAAAAGAGGCGTAACGGGAGTATATCTATTTGCATTATACAGTGATTCCCTGACGGAGTCACCGCGCTCGCTACCTGGCTACTCGAGGCCCATCTCTTGAAGAAGATGGTCGGCTGAATAAATCGATCGCAACGATTCGATCATTATCTCCGGATGAACAGCCACCGAGCGATTGAACTCGCTATCGAACCAGTATGATCCTGATATCGAATGAATATTGCCATCGAATATCAGGCCGACCAGCTTTCCATCCTTGTCGATTACCGGGCTCCCTGAATTACCGCCGATAATGTCGGTGGTGCCGACAAAATTGAACTTGGTGCTGCCATCGAGTGTGTCAGCGGCGTCACCCCAGCTCGCCGGAAGTCGAAACGGTTCGGCCCCGGTGACCCTTGGAAACAGCTCCGAGACCGTCGTCCACGGACGCACGTCGGTGCCCTTTTCGTTCCATCCCTCGTGCGCGCCATAGCTGATGCGCAGCGTAAACGTTGCATCCGGATATACGTCCGTGCCCTGAATTGCAAAACGTGCTTTGGCGATTCTCTCGTAAGCGAGATCGGTTGGCGCCTCGACCTCGTCTTCGTAACGCTTACGGAGGGCCCGGGCCTTTTCGTCAACCGCAAGCGCCAGGCGAATCATCGGGTCTTTCGACGCCTGTATCGTCTTCCAGTCGGCATTCCATAGCCGTGTACGAACTGCTGGGTCGGCCAGATCCGTCTCACTCACAAGCTCGGCAGCCAGCGCTGAGGGCGATTTCTTGCCCAGAATCTGCCGTACAAAAATTGAGTCCGGCCCGAGAAACTCGCGCATTTTGTCCAGCGAAAAAGAAAGCTGCAGAGTCTCGAGTTCGGGGTAGATCGGACGATCAGCCAACGTCAGCTGCTTTGTGCGTGGCAATGCCGCCTCTGTATAAGGCTTCAACCTGTCCTGGTTGGGCTTTTCTTTTTCGGCCGCCGCGCGTATCAGCGACCGCGCGTAATTGAATAGCTTGCCCTGAAATGCGGCACCGACCTCAATGAACAAATAGTCTTCCCGGAACTCCAGGTAGGCTGCGTTGGCACGCTCGATGTCATCCCAGGCAGAGCCTACAGCGGCGGCAAGCTCCGGGTCCGCTGCGACCGCCGCCCTTAGTTTCTGCTCAGCGGCGATTTTTTGGACAAACAATGCATCGTCGTGCAGCGCATCAAGTCGCTTGCGCTGCACCTTGATTCCGTTCTCGACTCCCTGCAAAGGCGCGTTCACGATTCTCCGGGCTTCGTCGCTGCTGCGAGCGTATTGAATATACCGCCCACGCAACTCGACGTTGCGCAACAACCAATGAGGAATCGTCGTGTTACGAAGAAATTTCAGGTCCGATACCGTCAACAGCCGCTGTGTCCTCCCCGGGCGACCGGCAACGAACATCGCCTCACCGGGGTCGAGGCCCTCTGTTCGCCATTTCAGGTGGTTTGGCGTCGCAGCCGGCTTGTCATCCTCGTAGACGCGCAGTATCGACATGTCGAGGCACCAGCGAGGGAAATTGAAATTGTCCGGATCACCGCCAAACGCCGCGATGTCACTTTCCGGTGCGAAAACCAGCCTGACGTCATCGTAGCGCTTGTACTTGTATAGCCAATGCTCGCCGCCCTGGTAGAGGACTACCGACTCGCACTTGAGACCCGCGGCGTTTTCGCATTCCTGCACGAGGCGCTTCAACGTCCGGCGCCGCATCTCGCCGGCTTCTTTACCGGCCTTGCCAGCTGTTGCTGCAGCGACTTTTGACGTGATTTGCTCGGTCTCCACCAGTACCGATAGCCGATCGGTCGGGCACGCCACCTCATCTTCCGGGCGCACCGCGAGAAATCCATCAGCTTCGAGGTCGCTGTCCGATGTCGAGTTCTGGGCGATACAGGACAGTGTGCAATGGTGGTTGGTCAGTACCAGCCCCGTGGCGGAGACGAACGACGCGCTGCAACCGCTATCCATGCGGGCAACAGAACTCTTGACCGTCTCCAGCCAGGCATCGGTGATATCGACTCCGTACTTGTCTTTAACAGCCGCACTGGGAAAATTGTCCAGCGTCCACATGCCTTCGTCGGCGAGAGACGGACCAGACATGGTCACAAGGATGACCAGAAGGAAAATTTTCTTCATCTGCACCGCCCAATAGAATTACTTATGCCGTTTGCCGTTGTGTTCAACCCACCCCTCGACATGTTGCCCGGCGGGGTCATGGTGGGTCCAGTGTATAAGGCCACCTCGGTCATTCCACTCGTATTCGCCAAAAAACGAGACCGTGTCGCCAAGCTTTAAGCCATCAACACGCGGTGCCAGGTCGATATTATGAGCGACAAGCAGCGTCTGGCCAGATTCAAGTTCAAGAATGAATCGCTGATGCCGGCTGCCGTCATTGTCATCCGACAGGATGCGAGTCACGGTGCCGCTTCCCTCAACCTGGTAGCCCCTTCGTTGCTCACCGATCGCCCTGATGAGTTCAGCGTTCGCCGGCTGGGACGCCGGGGAACGCTGCGATACGAGAGACGATTGATCTACAGCGTAATAGGCTCCGATGAGAGCTATGGCTGCAAACAGTATCTTCTTCAACACCTTGTGACTGCTTTGCTACTTATAGATCGGTCGGCATTCTAGCAGCTTCGGGATCACGACGGAGGCGGTTCGCCTGGCTTACCCAATTATCGCGATCGATTCGTCCTTTGAATACGTCAAGACGTTCGTCGATGATTTCGATGTCCTGATTGTTCCATTCTGCAACCTGCCAGAAATAGTAAACGCCATTTTCGTTAAGAAGGTTTTCAAGCTTGGGTCCAACGCCTTTAATTAACCTCAGGTTGTCTTTCTTGCCATAGAGGGCTGCTTTGAGTATCCGCGGCTCTTCACGTGACACTTTCCGCGGCGCTTCGCGCGGCTCTCTGCGCGGCGTCCGTTCAACGTTCGCTGACCTTTCGAGACGCTTGCCGAGGCTGCCAACTTCTGTCTCGATTGCTTTAAGACGATGCTCGATAGGTTGAAAATCGACTTCGCGTTGCGGCTCAGGGGTCGGAATACCGCGTACCGCAACCTGCAGTGCGTCTATCTTCCCGGTCAACGGAGAGAAATCGACAGGTGCTGGTGTCGCAGGAACCGGAATAGACTTGACGTCATTCTCGAGTTTGCGGAGATTGTCTACCACAGGCTGCAGGTTGACCGGCTCTGGCTTCGGCAGCCGTGACATGGCTGTCATCACACCGTCCAGCCGCGCGTAGACGGCGGTCAGGTCTGTTTCTTTCGGCTCCGGGATCGCCCTCAACTGGCCCCACAAGCGTTCCCAGTTTTGCTCGTCCGAACGAGCATTGGCTTTACGCATGTCCTCGAAACTCTCGGTCACGTCTTCAATATTTCGACGCGAAAACCACCATCCGAGCACGAATCCCAAAACTGCCGCCAGCAGAAACAGCAGCGTGTATTTTGCGAGTAGATAAGTCATTTCTATTCCCCTCTGTGGCCGACGATTGGTGCCGCCGACAATTTGTTCATTTCATTTCATCAATAGTGATTGCGATCCGACGGTTTTTCGCGCGTCCGGCCGAGGTGCTGTTGTCGGCTATCGGACGTGACTCGCCGTAACCAGTCGCCGCGATCCGATCTGCTTCAATGCCGCGCGTCACGAGGGCATCGCGAACGGCTGTCGCTCTAGCCAGGCTGAGTGCCTGATTATTTTCGGCATCGCCCTGGCTGTCGGTGTGACCCTGGACAGTCAGTTTTCCGGGACAGCTTTGGGCAAGCTCGGCCAGGCGGCCGAGCAGCGCGTCATTGCCTGAATCGATGGACGCACTGCCTGTCTGGAAACGGATCGAAGAACTGCCGAGCATTTGATCGAAATCCGTGTTGCATTGCTGGCTGTCGTACAGGGAACGAACGTTGAACCCACCTTGTAAGGACTCATTTCCGATCGCTCTAAATTGTGCTTGCACGTCAGCGATGGCACCACTTCTTGCGGTGCCATCCACGGTCAGTTCTTCACCGGACCAGCTCGCTTTGCCGCTCGAGAGATGGCTGGCAACGGCAAGCGCCTGGTTGGCTGCCTGACCAAAGTGCGTGCCTGCCGGCTCATTGGAGATGAACAGCGAATTTGTAATATCGTCGAAGTGCTGCCCCGCTACGCCGAGAATTCGATCATGCTCTTCAAGATTGGGAACTTCGCCGGTCAACCGTACGCCGTAGTCGATTTTTTCGACGGTAAACGGGTGTGGTCGGCTTTGGAGCAGGGCCGGAGCGGCTTGTGACTCAATTCGACGCACATCGACAGTCGTTGGACAGGCCAGCTGGCCGGCCCATGTGTCGCACCGTGTTGACCCTGCGAGCGCTTGCACATAGAGCTCTTGTTCAGCCTGCGCCAACGTATTTATGGTGACTCCCTGTCCGTCGCTTCTGACGTCCATTGCCGGAAGCCCGGCGGCGTCAATTCGATGAGACACCTGTTCGCGGACATCCGCTTCGATGCGGGGAGCGATGAAAAGAGCTCCGAACAGGAACAGGACACCCAGGCCTGCCAGCGGCGCAATTCCCCAAGGCCACCACGGCGTCGGCGTCGCGGTCTGGCGCCAATATCGGCGTGTAGTCTTTTTCGATATTTTTTCCATTTAACCCTGACTCCAAGCAGCGCGGACAGTCATTTCAGCCGCCCGCTCAGCATTTACTCGAATATGTAAATCTGTCACATCAAAAATAGTAGACGAAACAGGTTTGATTTCGCGGCCGTGTCACAAATGTTCACAATCCTGACCAGGGCATTTCGGTAGAGTCGAAGCGTGGGAAAGTATGAGTTATCAGGAGAAATAACATGACTTTTAAAGGCCTCGCGACACAGGTATTGATGAGCATGATTGAGCGTGCCAACAATTCTGACAATGCCGCGGCTGCGCTCGACAAGCTCTCCAGCAACGGCAGGAGCTTCGACCTGGCTGAAATCGTCAGTAAGTTCCAGGGATCCGGCGGCGACGTGGCACGGAAGGCAAAATCGTGGTTGGGCGACGGCGCGAATGCACCGATATCGGCATCACAGGTGCAGCATGCGCTGGGCAGTCACAGAGTCGCAGCTTTTGCCAAGAAGCTCGGCATGGACCGTGACGAAGCAAGCGAAAAGCTGGCAAAGATATTGCCGGAATTGATCGATAAGAGCAGCCAGGGTGGCTACCTGATCAACTCGGTTGGCAAGAAGAGCTTCCTCGCCGGATTCACGTCACGGTTTCTGAAGCAACCCGCGTAGCCGCGGACAAGACCCGAGATCAGGTTTCACCAATATCCTCATTCCAGAGCGCAGGATGCGCGGCGATGAAGTCGCGCATCATCTTTATGCACTCCCTATCCTCCACGACTTCAAGCTGCACACCGCGGGACCGCAAATGGTCCTCCGGGCCTCGAAACGTCCTGTTTTCGCCGACGACCACTTTCGGAATACCGTAGAGCAGAATCGCACCGCTGCACATGTCGCAGGGCGACAACGTGGAATACAGCACTGCTTTCCGATAGTCGGACGCTCTCAGACGGCCGGCGTTTTCGATGCAGTCCATTTCGGCATGCAGCACTGAGCTGCCTTTCTGCACGCGCTGATTATGTCCTCGACCGACGATCTGGCCACCGATAACCAGTACGGATCCTATGGGAATGCCGCCGGCACGCAGCCCTTTACGAGCTTCATCGATTGCGGCCGCCAGGTACTTGTCCATACCTGCAGACTATGCCGCGACGAATAAGCGGTCGATCTCGTTCATAAGCTCCGGCGTAAAGCTGTCCACGAAATCCAGCGCTTTCATGTTTTCACGGACTTGCTCGACGCGGCTGGCCCCGGTCAAGACCGTACTGACATAAGGGTTTTGCAGGCACCAGGCCAGCGATAATTGTGCGAGGCTGGCACCCATGCTGTTAGCAATGGGTTCGAGTGCCGAAACTTTGGCCAGCTTTTCCGCATCGGTAAGTTCTTTCTGCAACCAGCCCAGGCCTTCAACAGCACCGCGGCTGTCAGCTGGAATGCCTTTATTGTACTTGCCCGTCAGCAAACCGGAGGCCAGCGGACTCCAGGTAGTCGAACCGTACCTGCGATCTCGGTACACGCGCTCGTATTCCGGACCGAAGCGATGTCGTTGGAACAGGTTGTAGACGGGTTGCTCGACGACCGGTTTGTGCAGGTGGTGTCGCTCAGCGATGTCGATCGCGCTCAGGATGTCCTCCGCTTCCCATTCGGACGTGCCCCAATACAGCGCTTTGCCGCGTTCGATAATGTTGTGCATCGCCCAGACCGTTTCCTCGATGGGCGTCGTCGGGTCCGCTCGATGACAAAAGAGCAGGTCCACGTAGTCCAGGCCCAGCCGTCTCAGTGAGCCATCGATGCTTTCGAGCAGGTATTTGCGATTGAGCGTGTTCTGCTCATTCGGACCCTCGTTCAGACCCCAAAATAGCTTCGTTGACACGAGGTAGCTACCGCGCCGCCAACCGAGATTCTTGAGCGCGGCACCCATGATTTCTTCCGATTTTCCTCCGGCATAGCCTTCCGCGTTGTCGAAGAAATTCACGCCGGCGTCATACGCCGCCGCCATCATCGCCGTTACAGACTCAATGCCCGACTGGGTATGAAATGTCACCCAGGAGCCCAGCGATAATTCGCTGACCTGGATGCCGGCTTTGCCGAGATGGCGGTACTTCATGCTTGCTCCTGCTGTCCGGGAAATGCCGATATTTTGCGCACAATGACACAATCCAAAGCGTTCTATCCTATGGAAAACCAAACTTCTTTATATTTTTCATAAACTTATGTACAATCTCTCAAACTAATACTAGATAGACTTCCATACATACTGGATTTTGTATAAAAATGAAGTTTGAAACTGCCATGGGGCCGGCAGATTCGGCGAAATACTGGACACTATAGGTCCAGGCGCCCCGCGATAAAAATAATTATAAGAAAGTGGGAGTCGGTGCGTGGCACGAGCGCAAGAGAACCCTGAAGCAATACCTACGTATCTCGATTTCTTCGGGATGAAGCGGCCGCCATTTGCCAAGCTTTCCGTGCCCTCCCAGCTGTTCCATTCGGACCAGTATTCCGTGCTGGCGGATCACCTGGCCGGCGCGACCGAGCAATCCGACTTTTTGCTGGTTCTCTGCGGCGCCGAGGGCTCAGGCAAGACCACGCTCCTCAATCGCCACATCCTGGACCTCGACGACGACGTTTCTTACGCGACCTTCGATGAAACCTGCGCGGACGGAACGCAGTTTTATTGCGGATTATTGAGACAGCTCGGGTTTCACGACATTTCCGGAAAGCTGAATGAGCTGAGGAACATAACGAGGGAGTTCCTGATCCATCGCGGCAAGGCCGGAGATCATGTGCTGCTGATCATCGATAACGCGCACCTCGTATGCGCGTCAGTATTGGAACAACTGCGATGGATAGCCGGTACCAAGGTCAAAGACCGCCGGGTATTGAGCGTCGTGCTGACCGGCAATTCCGACCTGGCACGCATTATGGGCTCACCGGCTATGCGAAACCTCAGCTTCCAACGCCATGTCGATTTCAATATTCGTGTCTATAGCGAACAGGAAACAGAGGACTATGTCCGCCACCGCCTGAGATTATCCGGGGGTGCCGATGCCGCCAAGTTTGCGCACGAAGCGCATCCGGTCAT
>CAMYIS010000012.1 GCA_947258485.1 uncultured Woeseiaceae bacterium | reverse complement strand
AAGAAGTGATCTTGTATTCTTCAAGCAGGTGCAGTGCTTCGGCAGCCAGCACATCAGGCGAGATCGTCTTGCAGTTTGTGTGCATCACGTCCCGAATGGCCGTTGAGCGGACATCGGCGCCGGTATCCAGGGTCCGGCGCAGATCACCATCGGTGTAGATGCCCATGACCTTGTTTTTTGCATCGACGATAGCTGTCATGCCGAGGCCCTTGTCTGTCATTTCGAACAGAGCGTCGCGCAAAGTAACGTCGGCGCTGACGGCCGGTATGCGATCGCCGCTGCGCATGACGTCCGCGACGCGCAGCAACAGGCGCTTGCCGAGATTGCCACTGGGATGCGATCGTGCAAAATCCTCGGCGGTAAAGCCACGATTCTTGAGCAAAGCTACGGCCAGTGCATCGCCCATTGCGAGCGTGGCTGTCGTGCTTGCAGTCGGCGCAAGGTTCAGCGGGCAGGCCTCTTCGGCCACGCTGATATCGAGGTGTACGTCAGCCGTTTTCGCCATTGTTGAATTCGGGTTCCCCGTCATCGCCAGCAATTTTGCGCCCACGCGTTTCACGACCGGGAGTATGGTGATGATTTCCTCGGTCTCGCCCGAGTAAGAGACGGCTAGAAGCAGATCGTGTTTCGTAATCATGCCAACGTCGCCGTGGCTGGCTTCTGCGGGATGCATGAAAAACGCAGGCGTTCCCGTGGACGCGAGTGTTGCGGCGATCTTGTTGCTGACGTGGCCGGACTTACCCATGCCGGTAACGACGACGCGGCCAGGCGTGTCCATGCACAGTCGGCAGGCGGCAACGAAATCGCCATTCAGACGCGATTTCAGGTTTTCCACGGCGCGCGACTCGATGTCAAGAACTTCTGCGGCGAGCGCAAGCAATTCGTCGTTTGTCAGCGTATCAGGCAAAGCTGGTTCTCAGCGGTATGGTCTGGCCACATTCTATAGGTTTTGCGCGAAGACGTATGAGTCATAGGCAACAAAGGCGATCAGTAGCGCCAATCCCTCCAGGCGGGACAGTTGGGCCTTGCCGTCCGAGTTGTAGGCCATAGCGAACAACACGAGCGTGAAACCGACCATGACGAACATGTGCAGCGACAGCACCGATGGCGCGAGCGCGGCAGGTTGGATGGTCGCTGCAACGCCGATGACAGCGAGCAAGTTGAAGATATTCGATCCAACGATATTGCCTATTGCAAGTCCATACTCGCCCTTGAGCGCGCTCGCCAGGGACACGGCGAGTTCGGGAAGGCTGGTACCCAGCGCGACGACCAATATGCCTATCACGACTTCGCTGACGCCCAGTTGCGTGGCAATACCGATTGCGCCACTGACCAGTAGTTCCGCACCGACAAGCAGCGTGCCAAGACCGACGACCAGCCAGACTATGGCCATCGTCATGCTGACGTCTGACGGAATTTCCGCCTCATAGTCTCGTTTGATCGGATCGTTGGCAGCCGAAAGCAAGCCCAGCCGGGCCAGCCAGAACATGACGATGACGAGCCCGGTCAGCAGCACGATGCCATCAATGCGGCTGAGATAGGCGTCGAGAAACAACGACACTGTAAGCAGCGTGACAGCGAGCAGAGCCGGCATCTCTCTGCGCAAGGTCGCGGATTCCAGCTTGATGGGCCGGATCACGGCGGTCAAACCCAGGACCAGGCCGATATTGACGATGTTGGAGCCGAGCGCGTTACCGATCGCCAGCCCCGGCTGTTGCTGAGTAGCGGCCACGATCGAGACGAGAATTTCGGGCGCCGACGTCGCGAATGCGACGATTGTCAGCCCGATCAGCAGCGGCGCGACGCCCAGGTTGCGGGCAGTTGCTGCCGCTCCATGAACGAAGCGATCCGCACCCCACACGAGCAGGGACAGGCCGGCGATGACTAACAGGATATTGCCAAGCATGGTTCGTCGTATTCTTATGAGTTACGGCCAACGATACGGGGCATTATTGCATGCGGGCCGACCGGCTCGGGCCGAATATGATACACAATCATGATCGGGCGTTGGGACGCGGCGTACTTTGCGGTTACACTTCGCCCCCCCGAGAATTATGTGCAAAGCCCCAACATGGACCCAGCAGAAATCAGGCGCCTCATTCAGGTTGGATTCGGCGACGCGATCGTCGAGGTCATGAGTGAAGACAATACTCATTTCGAGGCGCTGGTCGTAGCGGCCGAGTTTGAGGGTGAACGCCCTCTGGCGCGACACCAGCTCGTCTACAGGTGCCTGGGCGCGCTGGTTGGCAACGAGATACATGCGCTGTCCATTACGGCATTGACGCCCGATGAATGGCGCGAGCGCAGCGGAGAATCCTGAGGGTTGGACAAGCTACTGATAAAGGGTGGCCTGACGCTGTCGGGCAATGTCACGATTTCCGGCGCGAAGAACGCTGCATTGCCGATCCTGGCGGGCACGCTACTCGCTTCTGACCCAGTAAGAATCAGCAACGTGCCGCACCTCAAAGACGTCACAACGATGTTGTCTTTGCTACAGATCATGGGCGTACAGGTCACGGTCGACGATCAGCTAGGGGTCGAGGTCGACGCGAGCACCGTCGACCGGCGCGAGGCACCGTATGAGCTCGTCAAGACGATGCGCGCATCCATACTCGTTCTGGGTCCGCTGCTGGCCCGGTTTGGTGAAGCGGATGTTTCCCTGCCCGGTGGTTGCGCAATCGGCGCACGGCCTGTCAACCTGCATGTTGCGGGCCTGCAGGCGATGGGTGCCGACGTCGTCGTGGAAGAGGGGTTTATCAAGGCCCGGGCAGATCGGCTCAAAGGCGCCCACATTGTCTTCGATACCGTGACAGTCACGGGAACGGAGAATCTGCTTATGGCAGCCGTTCTCGCCGATGGCAAAACCGTGCTGGAGAACGCGGCGCGAGAGCCTGAGGTGACCGACCTCGCCCACTTCCTGATCGGTATGGGGGCGCAGATCGAGGGAGTGGGCAGCAGCACGCTCTCGATTCAGGGGGTTGAACGCCTCGGCGGCACCGAATACTCCGTCTTGCCCGATCGGATCGAGACCGGTACTTACCTGGTCGCCGCGGCGATGACGGGCGGACGAATTCGCGCCCAGCGAACTGCGCCGGAGACGCTCGAGGCCGTACTGATCAAGCTTGCTGAAGCAGGCGCCAGGATCGAAACAGGTGAAGACTGGATTGATATAGACATGCAGGGTCGCCGACCAAAATCGGTGGATGTCCGAACCGCGCCATATCCGGCATTTCCTACCGATATGCAGGCCCAGTTCTGTGCCATGAACGCGGTAGCCGAAGGCGTCGGCACAATAACCGAGACGATATTTGAGAACCGCTTTCAGCATGTGCTCGAGATGCAGCGCATGGGTGCGGATATCCGGCTCGAGGGCCACACCGCAATTTGTACCGGTGTGGATCAATTGACGGCAGCACCTGTCATGGCGACGGACCTTCGCGCGTCTGCCAGTCTCGTACTGGCCGGCCTTGCGGCGTCGGGCGACACGCTGGTCGACCGCATTTACCACGTGGATCGCGGTTACGAGCGTATCGAGGAAAAACTCGGACAGCTGGGTGCTTCAATTCGTCGAGTCGTGTAAGGATCTTCTAGCGCGGGTCTTCGGGGCGTTCGCCGGCGATCACGGTCGTCGTGAAACGCTCTCGGTTTCGAATGCCGGTGATCTCCACCTTGTCGCCAGGTACCGTGCTCGCCGATATCAGCAGCGCCTGCCGCTTCGAAAAGACGGGCTCGCCGTTCATTGCGAGGATAACGTCGCCACGCTGCAGGTCTGCGGCGGCGGCTGGTCCATCATCGTAGACCTCGCTTAGCAGGATGCCAGTGTCGCCTTCGATGCCAAGCGCGGTGCGCTCGGCGTTCGTCAGATCATCGGGCACCAGCCCCATGTAGCCGCGAATAACACGACCGTTCCGCTTGATCTGCTCAACGACCCCTCGAACAAGGTCGACAGGGATCGCAAAGCCTATACCTTCGGTTCCGGGATCCTGCGCGAGTACGGCCGTATTGATGCCCACGAGCTCACCCCGGCTGTTGACGAGCGCACCGCCCGAGTTGCCAGCGTTGATCGCGGCATCGGTCTGGATGAAATTTTCGAAGGTCACCAGGTTCAAGAGCCCGCGTCCCGTTGCGCTGACAATGCCCTGGGTTACCGAAGTCGTGAGGCCATAGGGATTGCCAATAGCAAGCACGACGTCGCCGATACGCAATTGGGCCGAACTTCCCAGGCGGATCGCCGGCAGCGCGCCAAGATCGATTCGCAGCAGGGCCAGGTCGGTCTCGGCGTCCACGCCGATTATCGCTGGCTCGGTGATACGGCCATCGCTGAGCTGCACGCGGATTTCGGTCGCATCCACGATCACGTGGTAGTTGGTTACGAGGTAACCCTCGGGATCGATGATGACGGCCGAGGCGAAGCTCGTATCGACCCGAAACCGGGTCCTCGCGTCCGGTGCGTCGCTGTCCTGGACGAGGCGCTTGGTGTAGATATTTGCGACCGAGCCGGCACTCTGGTCGACCGCGTCGGCAAAGCTCGCGGGCTCGTCGCCGGAATCGCCGATCCCGGGCATCAGGTCCGGCCGAACCAGCACGACGAGAAACGCGACGGCCAGGCCGACAACGATGGACTGCAATATAAAGACAGAAACTGATCTCAGATCGGCCACGCGAGAAACTGATCTCAGATCGGCCACGCGATGTCCCGGTAATCCTGTTTGCTTTAGCACCTAGCCAATTTCGATAAGCCCCGTGTATAATGCGCCGTGGTTCCGCACCTAGCTCCGGGGTAGCTGTCATCCTGACGGCAAACCGGGCCTGCTGCAAATCTATTATTTTTGAAACAACGGTTTCGAAACAAAGCAAAAACTCGCTGCAGAAGCGGCCGTTAAAAGAACGGCATATGGGAGTGCCCGATGACCGAAGACGACCTTGATCGCAACAGGCGTCATTTTCTTACCGTTGCAACCCTTGTTACAGGTGCCGCAGGCGCCGGAATGGTGGCAATTCCTTTTCTTTCTTCATTGAAACCCAGTGCCCGTGCTCAGGCCCTTGGCGCGCCCGTCGAGGTGCCAGTCAGTTCGCTGCAGCCCGGTGAGATGGTTCGTGTCCTCTGGCGCGGCAAGCTGGTATTCGTGATGAGGCGTACCAAGGAGATGTTGGCGAACCTGCCAAAGGTAGAAAGCGAGCTGCGGGATCCGAATTCCGACGTTCTTACGCAGCAGCCTGAATATGCGCGGAACGCCACGCGTTCGGTCAAGCCGCAATTCCTCGTGGTTGAAGGTTCATGCACACATCTGGGTTGCGCGCCACTGCAGGACTTTGAAGTTCGTCCGGCTGAAGGCTGGGAAGGCGGCTTTTTCTGTCCATGCCATGGCTCGAAGTTTGACCTGGCAGGGCGCGTGTACAAGGGTGTTCCTGCGCCGAGCAACCTGAGGGTTCCACCATACCGATTTGTCAGGGATGACCTGATCCTCATCGGCCAGGATTCGGGAGCAGCGTAATGGCGAGAATCGAAGCAGAAGTGGGCAAGCCGCAGGGCGGCTTCGTGAAGTGGATCGACGATCGTTTTCCAATGACGTCGACG
>CAMYIS010000011.1 GCA_947258485.1 uncultured Woeseiaceae bacterium | reverse complement strand
GGCAGGACACCTCTCCCTTGCGGGCTTCGCAGGGTTCCGATGAGAAGTAATTGGAATCATTTAGCGGAGACCGACCATGAGTTCCCAAGCCAGCAAAGCTACCAGCGCCGTTCGTGCGTCTATTGAATCCGACACGCAGCACGGCGCCGTCGTGCCGCCATTGCATCTTTCTTCGAACTTCGCGTTCGCGGGTTTTGGTGAGAAGCGACAGTACGACTACACGCGCTCAGGCAACCCGACGCGTGATGCGCTCGCAGACGCACTCGCCGAACTTGAAGGCGGTGCCGGAGCCGTGGTCACGTCATCGGGCATGGCGGCATTGACGCTCCTGACGCAATTGCTCGAACCCGGTGATGTCATCGTCGCGCCGCACGATTGCTACGGGGGAACGTTTCGCCTGTTCGAACAGCAATCAAAGAAAGGGCTTTTTGACGTTGTATTTGTCGACCAGACTGACCTGGAAGCACTGCAAACCGCGTGCGAGTGCGGTCCGAAAATCATCCTTGCCGAGACGCCGTCCAATCCGCTGCTGCGCATCGTCGACATCGAAGCAATAGCCGCAATTGCGAAGACCTGCGGCGCGTTGTTTACGGTCGACAACACGTTTCTCTCGCCGGCGCTGCAAAATCCGATAGAGTTCGGCGCAGATCTCGTTATTCACTCGACGACCAAGTACATCAATGGACACAGCGATGTGGTCGGTGGCTGCGTCGTCGCCGCAACGGAGGAGTTGGCCGAGAAGATTGCCTATTGGGCGAACTGCATTGGTATAACCGGGGCGCCGTTCGACAGCTACCTGACATTGCGCGGCATTCGCACGCTGCACCCGCGAATCAGGCAGCACGAAGAAAGTGCCAGTTTGATTGCCAATAGACTCAACGAACATGACGGCGTAGACCGTGTTTACTATCCCGGTCTCGAATCACACCCGGGGCACGCGATTGCGAAACGTCAGCAGCGCGGATTCGGTGGCATGATCAGTTTCGAAATCGACGGCGGTGATCCGGCCGTCAAGGCATTCGTCGAAAGCCTGAAGTTCTTCTCGCTGGCAGAATCGCTGGGCGGCGTCGAAAGCCTCGTGTGTCATCCGTCCTCGATGACCCATGCCCCGGTATGCGACAAAGCGCTGGCCGAAGCAGGCATCCGCAGCAATCTCGTCAGGCTCTCGGTTGGCCTCGAAGCGTCAGAAGATCTGATTGCTGACGTACTCGCCGCCCTGGAAGCCGCTGCCTCGGCAACAAAACTGCAGCCTGTTGCAGCGGCCTGCGGGTGATGACCGTGAGCCTGCCCGACTACCTCAAGGCGCAAATTGCCGCGGAAACCGAGTTCCTGACCGTTCCCGGTGAATTCGTTCTTGAAAATGGGGGAAGCCTGCGGGACGTCGAAATCGCTTACCGAACCTGGGGCGATCCGGCGAACGCCGCCGAACACGCCATTTTGATCTGCCATGCCCTGACGGGTTCCGCCGATGTCGAGGCCTGGTGGCCGAACATCATCGGCGCGGGCAAGGCCTTTGACCCGGCGCACGATTTCATAATTTGCGCGAACATCCTGGGAAGCTGTTACGGCACGACAGGGCCCGTCAGTCTCAAGCCCGGCTCGACCGAGCGTTATCGAGCCGATTTTCCGGCTATCTCAGTGCGCGACATGGTGGAACTGCAGCGCGTCCTGCTCGATGAACTGGGGGTTTCACGGCTGGAGCTCGTTACCGGGCCGTCGCTGGGCGGCATGCAGGCACTCGAGTGGGCAATCACTTATCCGGACCGGGTTAGCAGTATCGTGCCCATCGGCGTCGGTGGTCGCCACTCCGCGTGGTGTATTGGCGTCAGTGAGGCGCAGCGTGCCGCGATTGCCGCTGATCCGAACTGGAACGGCGGTTACTACGCCGACGACACGCCCCCCACGAAAGGTCTTGCTGCCGCGCGCATGATGGCCATTTGTACCTACCGGAGCTGGCAGAGCTTTGACCGTCGCTTCGGACGCAAGCGGCAATCCGACGAGCTTTACCAGGTGCAGTCTTACCTGCGACATCAGGGCGAGAAAATAAACGATCGTTTCGATGCCAACACCTACGTGACTCTGACCCATGCCATGCATACGCACGACCTGTCGCGAGACAGGGGGGACTATCCGGACATGTTGCGATCGATTCTGCAACCGGCGTTGGTCGTCTCCGTGAGCACAGACGCGTTATATCCGCCCGAGGAGCAACAGGTGCTGGCCGAACATTTGCCGGGGTCGCGTTACGAGACCCTCGAGTCGGCACATGGGCACGACGGATTCCTGATCGAAACCGAGAAACTGGGCAACAAGATTGCCCGCTTCCGTGCCGCGAACCAGGGTTACGCGAATCTCAAAGCGGTCAGTTCAGGCCGCGAATAATCGCGTCGGTCATTTCCGTAGTGGAGATCCTGCTGTCTCCGCGAGCGGCAATGTCGGCAGTTCTTGCGCCATCCGCGATCGCCTTGCTGATTGCGGTTTCTATCGCCGTGGCTTCCTGCTCAAGGCCGAGACTGTGACGCAAAAGCAGCGCAGCGCTCGCGATAGCGCCGCAGGGGTTGGCGATGCCGCGGCCGGCGATGTCGGGTGCCGAGCCGTGAATGGGTTCGTAGAGGCCGCGCGTGGAATCGCCGAGGGATGCAGAGGGCAACATCCCCATCGAACCTGCCAGCATGGATGCTTCATCGGTCAGGATATCGCCGAACATGTTCTCGGTGACGATCACGTCGAAGTCGCTGGGACGGCTCAAGAGATGCATTGCCGCGGCGTCAACAAGCAGCGTTTCTACTTCAATGTCAGCGAACTCTGCCGCCATGACGTGGTTCGTCGTGTCGCGCCACAGGCGCGAGGTTTCGAGGACGTTAGCTTTGTCGACCGAACACAGTTTCTTGCGTCGACCCTGCGCGAGCCTGGCGGCAACACGAACGATGCGTTCGATTTCATGCGTATGGTAGACGCAGAGGTCACTCGCCGAATTCGCATCGCGGGTTTTTTCGCCGAAATAAATACCGCCCGTCAGCTCGCGCACAACGAGGAGGTCGACGCCCTCGAGAATTTCAGGTTTCAGGGGCGATGCGCCGGCGAGTTCGTCGTAGATTTTGACCGGCCGCAGATTGGCATACACGCCGAGCACGGAGCGAAGCTTGAGCAAGCCCTGCTCGGGACGGACCGTCGCATTTGGGTCGGACCACCTGGGTCCACCGACAGCGCCCAGCAGCACGGCGTCGCTGGACTCGCAGCTGTCTACAGTCGCGGACGGTAACGGGTCGCCGCAGGCGTCGATGGCGGCGCCACCCGTCAGTTCCTCCCTGAACGTGAAGCGATGATCGTATTTGTCGGCGACAGTCTGTAGCACCTGTTTTGCGCAGGCCGTTACATCAGGTCCGATACCATCGCCGGGGAGTAAAACGATTACGGCTTCCATGCGCGAGTCTCTTCGAAGTTCGCTATGCGGTCCAGGTGTTGCTGCAGGAAACCCAGCTGATCGATTCCCTCAACCAGGCAGTATTTCGCGAATCCGTCGATCGGGAACTCGATGGTCTCGCCATCGGGCATCGTGAGCGTTGCATTTGCCACGTCGATTTCCAGCTCGGCACCCGGGTTGTCGAGCAGCCACCGGTGGATTCTCTTATCGACGACGACTGGCACAAGACCATTTTTCAACGAGTTGTTGCGAAAAATGTCGGCAATCTCTGTCGAGACGATGGCCTGAAAGCCATAGTCGAGCAGCGCCCATGGCGCATGTTCGCGGGACGAACCGCAGCCAAAATTATTGCCGGCCACGAGGATCTCGCAGCTTCGTGCCGTGGCCTGGTTAAGGGGAAACCCGGTCTTCGCGCTGCCATCCTCGTGGTAGCGAAGATCGTAAAACGCACTTTGGCCGAGACCGTCGCGCGATGTGGTCGTCAGGAAGCGTGCGGGGATGATCTGGTCAGTATCGATATCTTTGGTCGGTAGCACGACGGTGCGTGACTTTATGTGCGTGACGGCTTTCATGCGAATGTCCTGGGATCGGCCACACGACCGCGTATTGCCGAGGCGGCCGCTGTGGCCGGACTCGCCAGCACGGTGCGGGCGCCCGTGCCCTGGCGCCCCTCGAAGTTGCGATTGCTGGTACTGACACTGAGCTTGCCCTGCGGGACCGTGTCGCCATTCATGCCGATGCACATCGAGCAGCCGGCCTCGCGCCATTCGGCACCGGCGGCGACGATAATCCGGTCGAGGCCTTTTGCTTCGGCCTGGTTTTTGACCTGCTGCGATCCGGGCACTACGAGCATGCGCACGCCATCCGCCACTTTTTGCCCCTTGAGTATGCGGGCGACCTCTTCGATATCGGACAGGCGGCCGTTCGTGCAGCTGCCCACGAATACGACATCCACGGGGTTTTCTGTCATTGGTTTGCCGGATTCGATCTGCATGTAAGACAGCGCCTTCCTGAAGCTCGGGTCATCGCCGCCATCGGGTACAGGGTCGCTGATGCCGACCACCATGCCGGGATTGGTGCCGAATGTGACCATGGGCTGCAGCGCATCGGCCGCGATTGTCACCGACTTGTCGAATCGTGCGTCATCGTCGCTCTGCAGCCGCTTCCAGCGTGCGACGGCGGCATCCCAATCGGCCCCTTGCGGCGAACGCGGACGGCCAGACAGGTATTCAAACGTCGTTCGTATCGTCGGGAGCGATCATTCCTGCTCGCGCGCCGCCTTCGATCGACATATTGCATATCGTCATGCGGCTTTCCATGTCGAGCGCCGTTATCGCATTGCCGCGATATTCGATGACGTGTCCTGTCCCGCCATCGACACCGATCTTGCCGATCACCGCGAGGATGAGATCTTTGGCGGACACACCAGCGGGCATGTTTCCGTCGATATTGACGGCCAGCGTTTTTGGTTTGCGTTGCAGCAGGCATTGCGTAGCCAGCACATGACCAACTTCGGTCGTACCGATCCCAAATGCGAGGGCACCGAAGGCGCCATGCGTGCTGGAGTGGCTGTCGCCGCAGACGATCGTCTTACCGGGCTGAGTTGCGCCGAGTTCCGGTCCGATGACGTGCACGATGCCGCGGAATTCGTTGCCGAAGCCGATCAGGTCCAGTCCGAATTCCCTGCAATTCGTTTCCATTTGCCGAATCTGGTTGGCGGCGCTCTCGCCGATCACGGCGAGGTCCCGGAAACTGGAGACAGGGGTCGTCGGAGTCGAGTGATCCATGGTTGGCAGCGTCAGGTCGGGCCGTCGCACGGTCAGGCCACTTTCCCGCAGCACGGTGAACGCCTGCGGAGTGGTTACCTCGTGGATGATGTGCAGGTCAATGTACAGGACTGCCGGCGTATCGGGCGTCTCCTCAACCACGACGTGGTCCGACCAGACTTTTTCAAACAGCGTTGTATTCGTCACCGCGCTGACAGCCTAGATCGTCGCTTGTTCAGGTGTCGGCCTGCCGGGTCCGGAACTTCCGTATTGCTTGCGTCGAAGAATGCGGTTCATTACCTCGAGGCAGGCGCGGCAACCGGCTTCGACGATATCGACGCTGGCGCCGCGACCACGATAGCTTTCACCGTCATATTCAACGGTTACGGTGACCTCGCCCTGCGCGTCCTCGCCGATCGATGCACTGTGTAATTCAAAATTCTTCAGCGTCAGCTGCACTCCGGTGGCCTGCTCAAGCGCGAGAAACGCGGCGGCAACCGGACCGTCACCGCGTGCGCTCTCCGTCTTGTCCTCGCCATCCTCGCCAATCAGGGTGACGGCAGCCGTTGCCGGCTGGTCGGTGTGCGTCTGAACTTCGAGGGACTTCAGCGTCCATGGCCCCGACGACGCACTGTCGGCATTCATGATGATTGCCTCGATATCACCGTCATAGACGTCTTTTTTCTTGTCGGCGAGCTTCTTGAATTCCTGAAAAGCTCGATTGGTCTCGAACTCGTCGAGTTCAAATCCCAGCTCGGCGACACGATCGCGAAACGCGTGCCGACCGCTATGCTTGCCCATGACGAGATTGGACCGGCTCAGGCCCACATCTTCCGGACGCATGATCTCGTACGTGGACGCGTGCTGCAGCATGCCGTGCTGGTGAATGCCGGCTTCATGCGCGAACGCGTTTTCGCCAACGACCGCTTTGTTTCGCGGCGTGTGCATGCCGGTGATATTCGAAACCAGGCGCGAGGTCGGGTAAAGCCGCGTCGTATCGATGCCGGTTTCGAGGCCGAAGAACTCAGCCCGGGTCTTGATCGCCATCACCGCTTCTTCGAGGCTGCAGTTTCCGGCACGTTCGCCGATACCGTTAATCGTGCACTCGATCTGGCGGGCGCCCGCGTTGACCGCGGCCAGGCTGTTGGCGACAGCCATGCCGAGATCGTTGTGGCAGTGCACGCTCAAAATAATGTTATCTATATTGGCGACGTGTTCCTTGAGGTAGCGGAACAAGCGATCGAACTCGGCGGGAACCGTGTAGCCGACCGTATCCGGGATGTTCACGGTTGTTGCCCCGGCCTCGATCGCAGCGGAAACCACTTCCGCGAGATAGGCAAGCTCGGTGCGCGAGGCATCTTCCGGCGAAAACTCAACATCATCGACGAGTTCTCGAGCCATTTCGATGGCACCGACGGCACTCTTGATGATTTCCTCTTTAGCCATCTTGAGCTTGTGCTCGCGATGAATTGCGCTGGTTGCGACGAAAACGTGAATTCGGTGACGATCCGCGCCTTTGACCGCTTCGTATACTTTTTGAATGTCGCCAGGATTGCAGCGTGCGAGCCCGCAGATGATGGGACCGAAGTTCCTGTCAGCGATTGCTTTTACGGACTCGAAATCGCCAGGGGAGGCCGCAGGGAAACCGGCTTCTATAACATCGACCCTGAGTTCTGACAGCGCCTTCGCAACACGGAGTTTTTCGCTGAGCGTCATGCTGCAGCCCGGGGCCTGTTCCCCATCACGCAAGGTTGTGTCGAAAATGCGGATCTGTTTGTCGGACATCGGATTGATCCTCCGGTTTTTCCTCGGATTCGTTAAATTGCGGGGTGGCCTAGTCTTCGAGCCAGTCCATGCGGCTGCGCAGGTCGGTGCCGACTTTCTCGATCGGATGATCGAGATCGGCCTGCATCCTGCGCTTGAACTCGGGCATGCCGTCTGCATTCTCGGCGATCCAGTTCTTCGCAAACGTGCCGTCCTGGATATCGGCGAGGATGTCTTTCATCGCTGCGCGCGATGATTCGTCAACGACTCGCGGCCCGCTGATCATGTCGTGCATGACCTCGTAGTAGGCGACCTCCGGCTGATACCCGGCCTCGACCAGCGTCTCGAAGCCCGCGACAATCAACTCGGTGGCGCCGCCGCAAAGTACAGCCTGTTCGCCGAACAAATCCGTTTCGGTTTCCTCGGCGAAGGTCGTCTCGATCACGCCGGCCCGTGCGCCACCAATACCGGCCGAGTAGGCCAGGGCAATTTTGAGGGCATCGCCGCTGGCATCCTGGTGTACCGCGACAAGGCAGGGAACGCCGTGGCCTTCTTCGTATTGTCGACGCACCAGGCCGCCCGGTCCTTTAGGCGCAATCAACGCGACATTCAGGTCGCTGCGCGCTTCAATCTGCTTGTAGTGAACGGCGAACCCGTGCGCGAACATCAGTGTGGCGCCATTGTCGATGTCGTCCACGACGGACTCATAAAGTGATTTCTGAACCATATCCGGCGTGAGGAACATGACGATCTTCGCCGTCTTGACCGACTCGTTCGGCTCCATCACGGCCAGTCCGTCCGCCTCCGCCTTGGCCCAGCTCGCGCCGCTCTTGCGCAGGCCCACGACGACATTGAAACCGCTGTCCTTGAGATTCAAGGCATGCGCGCGGCCCTGGCTGCCGTAGCCCAGTATAGTGATCTGGCTATCTGCCAGGCAGGAAATGTCGACGTCTGATTCGGAGTACATTTGCATGGTTGTTCCTCAGCCTGATGCAATTCTCATAAAAAAAACCCCACTATCCGTTTG
>CAMYIS010000010.1 GCA_947258485.1 uncultured Woeseiaceae bacterium | reverse complement strand
GGACGAGGATCCCGCCGATGGCGCCCGTTGCTGCCACGGCAAGCCAGTAACGCTGGCGTCGCTGCTCGGCGAGCTGTTTTTGAATCTCGCCGAGCTCGGGTGACTGCAGGTTCAGGCGAATATTGCCTTCGGACGCCTGTTCGCCGAGCTGGCGCAGGATGGCCGGCAGCTCGCGCATCGCGTCCCTGAGCTGCGGCAGGTTGTCGCGAACGTCTTTCAGCAGGGCCCGCCCGCCGATCTGCTCGCTCATCCACTGTTTAAGCACCGGGTGCGCGGCTTTCCAGAGGTCCAGCTGCGGGTACAGCTCGCGGCCCAGGCCTTCGATGTTGAACAGGGTCTTGTGCAGCAGGATCAGCTGCGGCTGTATCTCGACGTTGAAGCGCTGCGCAACGCGGAACAGGCGCACCAGCACCTGCGCGAACGAAATCTCGGCGAGCGGCTTGTTGAATATCGGTTCGCACACGGTCCGTACGGCCGTTTCCAGCTGGTCGACGCGGGTGCCCGCTGGCACCCAACCCGAATCCAGGTGCAGCTTGGCGATACGATGATAGTCACGGTCGAAAAACGCGAGAAAATTCTCGGCAAGATAACGCTGGTCTTCGGGGCTCAGGGTTCCGACGATGCCGAAGTCCACGGCCGCGTACTTGGGCCGCTCCGGATCGCTCGTGATGACGAAGATGTTGCCCGGATGCATGTCGGCATGAAAAAAATTGTGGCGAAAGACCTGCGTGAAAAAAATCTCCACGCCGTTTTCGGCCAGCACCTGGATGTTGGTTCCGGCCGCCCGAAGCGCAGCCATGTCGCTTATCGGCGTGCCGTAAATGCGTTCCTGCACCAGGACTTCGGGGCGGCAGTAGTCCCAGTAGACGTCCGGCACGTAGAGCATGTCGGAACCCTCGAAGTTGCGCTTTAGCTGCGCGCTGTTTGCGGCTTCGCGCATCAGGTCGAGTTCGTCGATGATCGTGTGCTCGTATTCGTCGACAACCTCGAGGGGTCTCAGGCGCTTGCCGTGCTCCCAGTAGCGATCGGCAAGGCCGGCGAGCATTCGCAGGACCTCGAGATCCCGCTCGATCTGCTCCTGCACGCCGGGCCGCAGCACCTTGACGATGACCTCGCCGCCGTCATGCAGTTTTGCCGTGTGAACCTGGGCGATCGAGGCCGCCGCCAGCGGCTCGACGTCAAAGCGATCGAAGACATCGTCAACGTCTCGCTCGTAGGCCTCGTTCAATATGGCGATCGCTTGCTCGGCCGGAAACGGCGGCACGGCGTCCTGGAGTTTGGCGAGTTCGTCCGCAATGTCGGGCGGCAGCAGGTCCCGGCGTGTGGAAATAGCCTGGCCGAACTTGACGAAAATCGGGCCGAGTTCCTCGAGTGCGAGCCGGATGCGTTCGCCGACTGGCGCGGAGCGGTCACGACGCCGGGGTGCGAGGTAGAACAGGAAGCGCAGCGGTCGCAGCAGGTGCGTTTCCTTGATGATGTCATCGAGGCTGTACTTCACGAGTACGCGCTGGATCGAGAGCATGCGAATGACCGTGCGCGCGCGAGCCATCAGTCGATCCCCAGCCGATTCATGCGCGCTTCGAGGCGATCAACGTCGTCGCGTAATACGCCGACATTTTTCGTGAAACGATCGACCTCATAATGGCTGGGCACATCGCGACTTTCCTCCTGCAAATACTCGCGAATGTTGGCGCCCATAGTCGAGCGTGCTTCGCGACTCCAGCGGCCGACGCCCCGCGCTATCTCACCGAGACGATGCGCCGCGGCGTCGCCGACGAAGCCGGACAGTTCTTCTTCGAAATCGGGCTTGGCGAAAGCCAGGAGCTGCTGGAATTCCTGGGCCAGTATCGGGTCGCCCGTGAATTCGAGCGATCCATCGCGAATTTCGCTGGCACCCGGGACGCCGGCCATGCGTGCAAGCGCAAACAGCGAGCCGCATACCAGGATGTCGGGATCGTGATCGGTATCGGTCGTCAGCTCCAGGTGGTCGTCGTGCACGATGAACCAGGTCGCGAGCGCCGTGTCGCGGACGCGAACCGCGATGACCGTGCCCGCCAGCTTTTCGCAGAGTTCGCGTGCCGGTGTCGTTGCGCGAATGTTGCGATTCAGAACATTGGCGACCGGCAGCAGTGCGGCTTCGAGCGGGTTCATTGCGAATCAGATCCGGTAACCGATGTGCAGAGCCACGATGCCGGCAGCGAGGTTGTCGTAACGGCAGCGCTCGAATCCGGCTTCTTCCATCATCCCTTTAAGCGTTTCCTGGTCAGGATGCATGCGTATGGATTCGGCGAGGTACTGGTAGCTGTCTGCATCCCTGGCAATGAGCTGGCCGAGTACCGGAAGCACCTTGAACGAATACAGGTCGTAGGCGGGCTTGATGGCTTTGTTGGGTTCGGAAAACTCCAGGATCATGGCTTTGCCGCCCGGTTTCAGGATTCGGTACATCGAGCACAGTGCGGCCATCTTGTCGGTGACGTTTCTGAGACCGAAAGCGATGCTGATGCAGTCGAATGTGCGATCGGCAAACGGCAGGTTCTCCGCGTCGACCTGGGCGATCGAGAGGTTGCCCGCGACGCCGGCGTCAATCAGGCGAGCGCGTCCCTGGCGGAGCATCGCGGCGTTGATATCGGCCAGGATAACGTGGCCGTCCTTGCCGACTTTGCCGGAAAACGCACGCGCCAGGTCACCGGTGCCGCCAGCGAGATCGAGCACGACGTTGCCCGGCCTCAGGGCCGCCTGGTCGACCGTGTAGCGCTTCCAGAGGCGGTGCAGGCCGGCCGACATCAGGTCGTTCATGATGTCGTAACGGCTGGCGACCGAATCGAACACGTCGCGGACCCTGTCGGCTTTCTCCTCGGCCGGCACGGACTGGTATCCGAAGTGCGTCGTATCGTCGGGTTGCTGCGGCTTGGCCATGGCGTTTCGTTGTTATTCGTCGTTATTGGCGCGAGTCGCGAGGATACCCTCCCGCCCTACAAAATGTAACGGCTCAGGTCCTCATCCTGTGACAGCTCGGACAGGTGTTCGTCGACATAGGTGGCATCCACCGTGAGCTCGGTGCCGCTCTTGTCCGAGGCATCGAATGACACGGTTTCGAGCAGGCGCTCCATGACCGTGTGCAGGCGTCGCGCACCGATGTTTTCGGTGTTCTCGTTGACGTGAAAAGCAACTTCTGCAAGGCGCCGGACGCCGGCTTCGTCAAATTTCAGCGATACTTCTTCGGTTCCCAGCAACGCGCTGTATTGCAAAGTCAGCGACGCATCGGGCTCCGTCAGGATGCGCACGAAGTCGTCCGTCGTCAGCGATTTCAGTTCGACGCGTATGGGAAAACGGCCCTGCAGCTCCGGGATCAGGTCCGATGGCTTCGACACGTTGAACGCCCCTGAAGCGATGAACAGGATGTGGTCGGTCTTCACCATGCCGTACTTGGTGTTCACTGTAGAGCCTTCAACGAGCGGCAGCAGATCCCTCTGCACGCCTTCGCGTGAGACGTCCGCGCCCTGCGTGCCGGACTGTCGCGCCACTTTGTCGATCTCATCGAGAAACACGATGCCATGCTGTTCCACGGCCTCGAGTGCCTGCGTTTTGAGTTCTTCTTCATCGAGCATCTTCGCCGCTTCTTCATCGGTCAGGAGGCGAAACGCTTCCCTGACCTTGAGCTTGCGCGTCTTGCTGCGACTGCCACCGAGATTCTGGAACATGCCCTGCAGCTGGCTCGTCATCTCTTCCATGCCGGGCGGCGCCATGATTTCTACGCCAACCGGCATTGCCTGTATTTCGATCTCGACCTCTTTGTCGTCGAGCTTGCCTTCGCGCAGCATCTTGCGAAATTTCTGGCGAGTGTCGCTGTCTGCTGCGGCCGGCTCGGGCTCTGTCGTGAAGCCGACGCCGCGCGAAGGTGGCGGCAGCAACGTGTCGAGGATGCGCTCTTCCGCCGAGTCTTCGGCGCGATGACGAACTTTCGACATGGCGTCTTCGCGAGTCATCTTGATCGACACGTCCATGAGGTCACGAACAATGCTGTCGACCTCGCGACCGACATAACCGACCTCGGTGAACTTGGTCGCCTCCACTTTGATGAATGGCGCTTTCGCGAGGCGCGCGAGGCGCCGCGATATTTCGGTCTTGCCCACGCCGGTCGGGCCGATCATGAGAATGTTCTTTGGTGTGATTTCGCTTCTTAACGGTTCACCCACCTGGACGCGCCGCCAGCGATTCCTGAGCGCGATGGCGACCGCGCGCTTGGCCTCATCCTGACCGATGATGTGCTTGTCCAGTTCCTGGACGATTTCCCTGGGCGTCATTTGAGACATTTATGGCAGCTCTTCGATGATGATGTTCTGGTTGGTGAAAACACAGATCTCGCCGGCGATCTTCAACGCTTTGTCGACGATATCGCGCGCTTCAAGGTCCGAGTTTCGCAATAGCGCTAACGCTGCGGCCTGCGCGTAGGGCCCGCCGGAACCGATTGCCATGAGATCGTCTTCAGGCTCGATGACGTCGCCGTTACCCGAAACAACGAACGAGCTTTCGGTGTCGGCGACCAGAAGCAGCGCTTCGAGACGCCGCAGGCGCCGGTCGGTACGCCAGTCTTTGGCGAGTTCGATGGCGGCGCGGGTCAGGTTGCCGTATTGCTCGAGCTTGGACTCGAACAGTTCGAACAGCGTGAAAGCGTCAGCCGTACCGCCGGCAAAGCCCGCGATGACGCGTCCGCCGGCAAGTTGCCGTACCTTGCGCGCATTGCCCTTCATAATCGTATTGCCCATGCTGACCTGGCCGTCGCCGGCGATGGCGACCTTGCCATTGCGGCGGACCGAGACAATAGTCGTCCCTCGAAATTGTTCCATGGTGTG
>CAMYIS010000009.1:6290-11146 GCA_947258485.1 uncultured Woeseiaceae bacterium | reverse complement strand
ATCAAAACGGCGGTCGTTGCAATAACCGCGAAAAACACCTGGCGCGTGCCGATGACGGCCGCCGCACGGGAGCGCATTCCGTCGGCACGCTGGCGCTGCACGTTTTCGAGCACGACGATGGCGTCGTCGACCACAAGCCCGGTTGCCAGCACAAGGGCGAGCAGCGTCAGTATGTTGATTGAGAACCCCAAAACCCAGATCGCGGCGACCGTGCCGATCAGCGCAACCGGGATGGCCATCACGGGAACGAGCGTCGCGCGGAAGCTGCCCATGAAAAGCCAGATCGTCGCGATAACGATACTGATTGACAGCGCCAAAGTGATAAGAACCTGGGTCACTGCGCTACTGATGAAGATCGCCTGGTCGTCGGTTATGACCACTTCCAGGTCGTTGAATCGGGCGTTGATGCGTTCAACGGCAGCATTGACTCCTTTAGAAATCTCTATGGTATTGGAGCGCGCCTGGCGCACGATGCCCAGACCGAGCACGGGCCGGCCGTCGAGGCGAGTCATAGATTCGGTATCTTCAGGCCCGAAAAATACGTTGGCGACGTCACTAACGCGCACCGAACCGCGAATCACGATATCGGCGATTTCGGATGCGTCGACCACGGTCGCGTCGGCGCGGACAATCAGCTCCTGGTCAAGTGAACGAAAGCTGCCGGCGGGCACATCGAAAGGCGCCTGCATGAGAGCCGCGGCCACCTCGTTGATCGAAAGCCCGTAACTCGTGAGACGGAGAGGGTCGATGGCGACGCGCAGCATGCGCTGCCGCGCGCCGGAAATCTGCACATCGGCAACGCCATCAATCGAAATGAACATGGGCACGAGTTCTTGTTCGACGACGTGTGTCAGCGTCTCCATGGACAGCGTATCGCTTGTTACCGCGAGGCTGACGATGGACTGAGCATCATCATCCGCTTTGACTACGACGACCTGTTCCAGGCGTTCGGGCAGGCGTCGCGACACCCGGCTCACGGCTTCCCGTACATCAGCGGCTGCCGTGTCGAGGTCAACGCCCGGTCGGAATTCAATATAGATACGACCGCTGTTTTCTTCCGAGGCCGAACGAAGATTCTGGATGCCGGAGACGCGCGCGACAGCGCCTTCGAGCAGGCTGACGACTTCGGTATCCATGGTCTCGGGGGACGCGCCAGGAAAAACAGCACGTACGGTAACGACCGGCCGATCGACATCGGGCAACTCACGAATCTCGACAGCCAACAAAGCGGCAATCCCCGCGATAACGATCAGCAGATTAGCGACCAGAACCAGCACCGGCCGGCGAACGCTGACGCTCGGCAAGTCATTGTGCTCGGTGTTGTTCATGGCGTCTGGATTAGTCGAGAACGACGAGCGGGCTGCTCGTAACGTGAGCCGTGCCGGAAATAGGTTCCATGTCGGGCTTGCCTGCCAGGCGCTGCACATCGTAGCTAACGGCTATTCCGTCACGCATGCGCTGCGTGCCCTCGACAACGATGATATTACCTTCGGCGAGGGGGCCATCAACCAGCACCCGGCCTTCTCGCCGCTGCACTATTTGCACGGGAACCTTGACGGCTGCGCCGTTCATGATGGCCCAGACATAGGCACCGTCTGCGCCCCACTGCACGCCCGTCTCACTGACGACGCCGTAAAGCTCACCCTGTACGTCTATCCTGACGCGAAAGCTCATGCCCGGACGAAGCGCGTCATTGTCATTCCTGACTCGGGCGCGAGCGACGAACGTGCGGCTTTGGGGGTCAATGCGGCTGCCAATGTCAACAATCTCGCCGGCGACGACGGGTACCTTGCCGCTCCAGGTCTCGAGTTGAACTTCATTGCCGACGGCCAGCTCACCGATGAATGCCTCGGGAATGTCGAAGCTGACGAACAGTGAGCTGCGGTCGTCGAGCGTAGTGATAAGCGTATCTGTGTTAACGCGATCGCCGGGGTCCACGTCGGTGCTGCCGACGTAGCCGTCGAACACGGCTTCTATCGTACGGTCGGCCAGCGCTATTCGGGCCCGGTCGAGCTCAACACGCGCCGTTTCTGCTGCTGTGCGTGCGGCGTCGAGTGCCGTCGGCAGCACGGCGCCGCTATCGGCTGAACGCGTGTATCGATCGTAAAGCCTGTCTGCGTCTTCCAGGCGAAGTTCGGCGACGCGAACCGCCAGCTTTTCCTCGCGGCTGTCGAGTTCAAGCAGCACGTCGCCGGCTTTCACGGCCTGGCCTGGCTCGAAATTGACGGAAACCACTTCACCCGACGTGGGTGCGTACAGTTCGGCAGAGAGTCTTGCGCGCGACGTGCCAACTGCCTCGACACGCGTGCGCTCGCGCTCGAATTGCAGCACTTCGGCAATGACGCGAACCTCGTTGCCAGCCCGTGCCTGCGCTGACGGCGCCGATTTCGGCGCCTCGGAGCAAGCAGCTGCCAGCAGCAGGCTTACGGAGGCAACGGTAACAAGAACGGTCTTTTTCATGCCCTGATTATACTGCGGAAAAATGCAGGACATCGCCGAAAAAAGCTCAAGCAGCCCAATTGAGACAACTTGTTACAGGAGCCTGAGGCTACGTCGCGCGCATTTCTTAGATGTTAGGGCCAGATATCGCGCTGCAGGACCACGCTGGCAATCCTCTTCACTGCCGTTACCAGCGCCGCATCGCGCAAAGTCGGCCGGGAGTGGGTGCCGTTGAATCCGCTTTTATACCTTTTGTCGAGAGCGGTCCAACCATCGACTGTTTCATCGACGGCGCGATTCATGCGCATCCTAAGGCGTTTTTCGACTTTTGGGAGATCCCACTGCTGATATTCGAGGTTCTGCACCCATTCGAAGTAGCTGACGACGACCCCGCCGCTATTGGCAACAATGTCTGGCAATACGAGGATGTCTTTCGCGCGCAGGATTTCGTCCGCCGCCATCGTCAACGGACCGTTGGCAGCCTCTACAATGAGATTGGCTTTGACCTTATCCGCATTATCCGCCGTGATCTGGCATTCGAGAGCAGCCGGAATAAGAATGTCGCAATCAGAGGCAAGCAGTTCCTGGTTGCTGATATCTTTGGATCCCGGGAATCCAACAACGCTGCCGTGTTCCTTCTTGTGGGCCATTACTTTGTTCGGGTCCAGCCCGCTGTCCAGGCTGATGCCACCTTGTGAGTCGCTGACAGCGACAATGCGGGCGCCGTCTTCAAAGAACAGGCGAGCCGCAATCGAGCCCGCGTTGCCGTATCCCTGTACAGCCACACGGGCACCTTGAACCGCGGGCAGCTTGGCAACGACGCCACGCTTCAACAATTGTTGGGTCGCGTACAGGCTGCCTTTTGCCGTTGCTTCGTTGCGGCCAACTGAGCCGCCAATATCCAGCGGCTTGCCCGTGACAACGGCGAGGTTGTTTTCCCCGGGATGCAACATGTCAAAAGTGTCATAGATCCATGCCATGGTCTGCTGATTTGTATAGACATCCGGAGCAGGAATGTCCGTGTGGGGGCCAATTGCATCGCCAAGCTCGGTAACGAAGCGTCGCGTTATTCGCCTCAGTTCACCTCGGCTCAGCTCTTTCGGGTTACATACGACGCCGCCTTTTCCGCCGCCGAAGGGCAGGTCGACCACAGCGGTCTTCCATGTCATGAATGCAGCGAGTGCTGAGACTTCGGCTTCGGTTACATCGGGGTGATAGCGAATTCCACCCTTGCCGGGTCCGCGCACATGATTGTGCAGGACACGAAACCCGTGAAACGTCTGAATTGACCCGTCATCCATGTGGATCGGGAAACGCACATGTATCGTGCGATTCGGATTGATCAGGTAGTCGACGATCCCGGCTTTGAGGTCGTCGATCCAGGTGAGGGCGCGCTCGAACTGTAGCTGCGCGTTGACAAAGAGGTCGAGGTTTTCTGCTTTCGCCGTTTGCATGTCCATAAAGCGCCTCACGGTAGGAAACGTTTCTGGGAGTCAAAGTATGGCATCCGGCCATGGCCAGCGCGTTAGGTAAATTCGCCTACGGCCGAACGTATACATCGCAATGCCCCATGCCTCCGCCGCAAGTCGACAACGAGAGCGCCGGCGTAAGCCACAAAACACAGGTCATTGAATTTATGTCAAATTGTGCGCTACTTCACTCAATCAGCGGGCTCTACGGGCAATAATTATCGCGCAAGACTCAAAAGGAAGCCGCGCGTGCAATTGACCCAAATGCTACCTGTTGAACAGCTGGAGATCGGCATGTACGTCGCTCAGCTTGATCGGCCATGGCTGGACACGCCGTTCATGTTCCAGGGTTTCTATATTCGTGATGACGACGAAATCAGCGAATTGAAAGCGCATTGCGATCATGTCTACATCAGCCGCGAATCTCTGCCACTCGACCCAGCGGATTCAGCTGCCTCAGAACCGGCAGCAATTTCAGCGACCAATGGAAAAAAGCCGGCCAAGAAACGCTTCAGCTTTCGCGCGCTTTTCAAATTCCGGAAGACACAGGACAGTGGCGAAGACTTTTCGCAGAGCAATATCCTTTACAGAAACACGGCCAGCCTCAAAGAAGAAACGCATAGAGCATCCGACGTTCACAAGCATGCCGTAGTGACCGTGCAGAATGTGATGGAGGAACTCAAAGATTCTGGCGACCTTGACCTTGCGAGTCTCGAAAAAGCGGTTACGCCGATGGTCGACAGCGCATTACGAAACCCGGCTGCCCTGGCCTGCCTGATGCGAATGCAGAAATTGGACGATTACCTGTATCACCATTCAATCGCATCCTCGGTCTGGGCCATGATACTGGGTCGCCAGATCGGGCTGCACCGCGAGGATCTCGACGTCATCGCGTTGGGTGCGATGCTGCTGGACGTTGGTAAGACTCAGCTGCCGATCGAGCTCCTC
>CAMYIS010000009.1:0-6280 GCA_947258485.1 uncultured Woeseiaceae bacterium | reverse complement strand
ACTCGCGTACTTGAGATGGTGGCGCATCATCACGAGCGCTATAACGGCACCGGCTACCCGTGCGGCTTAAAAGGCAGTGACATTCCGGTTTTCGGCCGCATCGCAGGAATCGTCGATGCCTACGATGCAATGATCACGACGCGGCCCTACGCTGATCTCATATCGTCTTACGACGCGCTGCGTAAACTGCGCGTGCTTGCGGATGTCGAGTTCCAGGCCGAAATCGTCGAACAGTTTACTCGTGCCATCGGCGTATTTCCGACGGGCACGCTGATTGAACTGAACACGGGCCAGGTTGCAGTCGTGACGAAACAGAATCGCATTCGGCGCCTGCGTCCGGAAGTAATGATAATTATGGATGCCGACAAGCAACTGCTCGACCAATTCCAGGTAATTGATCTCAACGAGGAGAAGGTTGCACCGCAGGGAAATCATTCGCTTTGGATCGAGTGCGGATTGCCGCCAGGGTCTTACGGCATCGACCCGTCCGAGTTCTACCTCAACTGAGAACTGCTGATGAGCACGACTTCAATTCAGCTACCGTTCCTGCAGGGCAATGGGTTCTCGCGGGCAAGCCGCCGCATCGCGCTTGCGGTGCGAAAGAATCAGAATCTTGCCGTGATGCTTGTCCATGTACGGGACATTGAGCGCCTTTGCGCATCGATAGGCCACCTTCCAGCCAACGCGGTCCTGGATGATTTTCATGCCCAGCTTCGGGCCATAGCTCGTGACGGCGACGCCATCGAGCGGCTCGGGGAGCGCAAATTCGCGGTGCTATTGGGCGGCCTGCGGAACAGCGGTCACGTGAGCCTCGCGGCCCAGAAGATCAAGCGTGTTGCGAGCGAGACGGTGTCAAAGCATGTCGAAAATATGAATCTGAAATTGACGATTGGCGTAGTTCTATGCCCGGCGCAGGGCAATGAGGCGCATGAATTAATGCGCCTGGCAGAAATTGCATCGCTGGACGCGCGGCGCCAAAGCACATCCGTCTGCTTTTATGAAACGAAATCTGCAGAGCAGCTTTTCGAGGACTGGGGCCTCGAAGGCCGCCTCGGTAGTGCAATTGAAGCGGGCGATCTCGAACTTCATTATCAACCGAAGATCTCAATACGAACCCGTGAAGTTGTCGGTGCAGAAGCCCTGATGCGCTGGCAAGAACCCGAAATTGGTCCGATATCACCTGACGTTTTCATCAACCTCGCGGAGTCAACCGGGCAGATCGTCGACCTGACGCATTTCGCCATTCAGCGCGCCTGTCGCCAGTTAAGTGAATGGCAGGAAGTACTGCCCGAATTGAATATCGCAGTAAATGTCACGCCAAGCATCATTCAGAATTTTGACATCATCGATGCGTTGCAGAGTGCTACTGGTATCTGGGATGTACGGCCACAGGCACTGACCATGGAAGTGACCGAAAACGCGCTGATGGCAGATCCCGAAATCAGCCACGAGGTACTGACGCGGATTCGCGACCTTGGCTGCCGTGTCTCGATTGACGATTTCGGCACCGGTTACTCATCGCTCGAGTACCTGAAAAAAATTCCTGCCGACGAACTCAAAATCGATCGCACATTCGTCATGAATATGCTGTCGGATCCGGGCGATCACAAAATTGTCGAGCACTCGATTCGTATTGCCGAAAGCTTCGGGCTCAGTGTCGTCGCCGAAGGTGTTGAAAGTGCGGCGATGCTCGACGAATTGCAGGAATTCGGCTGCGAGTATGCGCAGGGCTATGTCATTTGCAGGCCGGTTCCAGCCGACGAATTCGTGGAATTCTGTCGTAATTCAAGCCTGGCTCTCAAGGCTTCCGGAACAACATAGTAAACCGGTCCGTGTTGCCGCTGACGGATCTCCGCCCGACTTCGTACTCGAGTTCGTCATCGGCACGGTAGTGGAGGTCGGAGTAGTCGACAAATTCGAATCCCTCGTCCAACATCTCTTTGATCACAAGCACCGGGTCAATGCGTCTCCGGTTCTCGTAATTGGGCGGCTCCATGTGACGCATCGTGTGGTCTACAACACCGTACAGGCCGCCACTCTTTAACGCTTTGAATACCTGGCTGTTCACCCGGGCCCTGGCGGCCGGGTCGAAGTTATGCAGGTTTCGAAACGTCACGACCATGTCCAGGTCCGAAACCCCGAGGTCGAAATCGTCAAGAGTATAGAATCGGCTGCCTTCAGGCCGGTGGAGGTTATCGGCGGTTTCCAGTAGTACTACTTTCTCGAAGCCAGGCTCCATCAGGACACTCGCCTTGACTCGACCGGTGCCGAGTGCCACGTAAAGCTTTCCGTTTTCGGCAAGCACCGGTGCAAGTACTCGTGTGTACCAGCCGCCGCCCGGTATTAGTTCCAGAACACGCATATTGTCCTTGAGGCCGAAAAAATTCAGCGTCTCCAGCGGTCTGCGATTCCGGTCACGGTCGCGGTCCGCTTGCGGACGAGCTTCGGCGGCCAATGCAGCCTCGACTTTGGTATCAATTTCATTGGCTGCCAGCGCGCCACCGGCCAGCGTGAGTAACGTGAATGCGAGTAGTGCTCTCAAGGCTTTGCTCCGTGGGTTAAGTGCAGCGCGGATAATAGCATCTCTGGCTTCCCTGGCCAGCACATAGACTCTTGATCGCAGTGTGACTGGTGTCTCGTCGCATTTCGGCGACGGCTGCTACGATTCGTGGATACTCGCGACATTTTCTAGCCGATTACTATGGTCTTTCCGGTATGAGCATTCACACACGACAAATTGATGTCGACGGGCTGCGTATCGGCATGTTTGTATCTAAGCTGGATCGCCCGTGGGTCGAAACTCCGTTCTTGTTCCAGGGGTTTTGCATACGCAGCAAAAGCGAAATCGATGAATTGCGACAGTATTGCGATTTTGTGGAGATCGATTTCGAGCAGTCCGAGATTTCGGTAAACGATACGCAAATTATCAAATTGCGTGGCAAATCGAAATTATCCCGTTCGGGATCGAAGCGTAAACGCAGCTTCTGGCGACGATTCCTGCAGCTCCTGTTCGGGCGGCGACAGCGCGAGCACGCCGATTCGCCCGACGCCGGCAATTACTACCAGGATTCAGTCAGTGTTGCCGATGAATTGGTCGTTGCGAGAACCCTGCACACCGGTGTACTGCAGAAACTGATATCCGTCCTTGATGACATTCGGCGCGGCGCGACTATTCGTGTACCGGATCTCGAGATTATCGTTGACGGTATGGTTGACAGTGTTCTTCGTAACAGTACCGCAATGGCGTTGCTGGTTAGAATGCAAAAAACCGATGATTACACGCATGCGCATTCGCTCTCGACGGCCATGTGGGCGCTGGTCTTCGGACGACACCTTGGCCTCGACAGGGATTCGCTGAGGGCACTGGGGCTCGGCGGATTGCTGCTTGACGTAGGTAAGACAAAACTACCAGCACAATTGCTAAAGAAACGCGGCCCTCTGACCGACGTTGAGCGCATGCACGTGCGGAACCATGTGAATTTGGGACTGGAGATCATCAGCCACGCGGAAGCCCTGGATAGCCGGGTTGCGGAGATGGTCGCTACTCATCACGAGCGATTTGATGGTTCCGGTTACCCGAAAGGACTTACGGGCAGCCAGATTCCAGTTTTCGGGAGAATCGGTGGGATTGTCGACTCTTATGCCGCAATGTCGAGTGACAGATCCTATGCCAAAGCGATGTCCTCATACGACGCGATGCGCGAATTCAAGGCACTTGTTGGTTGAACTCAACACGGGAGAAATTGCCGTTGTATTGAAGGAACATCGGGCCAGTCGCCTGCGACCGGAGGTAGCGATTATTCTCGATGCCAACAAGCGACCGCTGGACGATTTCAGAGTTGTTGACCTTGACGATGAACCCGATGATCCCAGCGAGACTCTGAACTTGTGGATTCTGCGCGGCGTTAAGCCCGGTGAGTATGACATCAAAGTCGACGAATATTTTCTGTGAATTCCCTTGCAAGCTCGCGACCTGAATAAGACGGACACCCTGGCGCTGGAGCAGGAGCTCGAACGCCTGATGAAAGGCAACGACACGCCATTTTCGTTGTTGATGGTGGACGTGGGTGATACAGGACAAATATTCGTCAGATCGGGCGCTGCGGCCAGCCGCAAGGTACTTCTCAACATTGCAGAATCGTTGCAGTCGTTTTGTAGAACACAGGATCGGCTGTGTCGTATCGGCGACGATGTTTTTTGCATTCTGCTTCCGGGTGTGCACAAGAAAGGTCACATAGCGCTCGCCGCCGAAAAGATTATTCGCTTGCATTCCGCTGCCAATGGCAAGTCGGATGTTGTGTTCCATTCGGTCGTGCGAATAGGAGTCGTCAGCTTTCCGCAAGAAGGCGGCGACGCGGCTAGCCTCATTCACAAAGCGGGAATTGCATTGGACTCTGCCAAAAAGACTGGCAGCCCCTACGTGCCGTATTCGCCGGCATTGGCCCAATCTTTGATCGACCAATGGCATCTTAAGGAAGACCTCGCGGAAGCGATCGCGGACAAGGCTCTGGAGATCTACTACCAGCCCAAGTTCGACATGGCCAGTCGCCGACCCTGCGGCGCCGAGGCATTGCTGCGTTGGCCCAGCGAGAAGCATGGTCAGGTCTCGCCGAAAATCATCGTATCGCTCGCATCAGAAATGGGGCTCATGCATGAACTCACCGGATTCGTGTTCACGACGAGCCTGCTTCAGGCAGCCGAATGGCCGGGTATCGGTAAACAGCTCGGGCTATCCGTCAACCTGGAAGCCACTTCGATGCAGCAACAGGAAACGCTCGACATGGTGGCCAAGATATTCTCCATTTGGGGCAACAGCGAGCGTGACCTTACGGTTGAGATTACTGAAGGCGCGCTGGTAGCAGATTCAGATTCCAACTTTGAGCGCCTCAGACAATTGCGTCTGGCCGGCATCGGTATTTCGATTGATGATTTCGGCACGGGATATTCATCGCTTTCCTATTTCAGGACCATTCCTGCAACCGAGCTGAAAATAGATCGATCTTTCATAGCCAACATGCTCGAATCTGACCGGGATCGTCACCTGGTCGAAGCCATCATTTGGCTGGCGCATCGATTCGGGCTAAAGGTCGTTGCCGAGGGCGTACAGAGCACCGCCGAAATAAAGCTGCTGACTGAATTCAAGTGCGATGTTTTCCAGGGGTATTACTTTTCAGAAGCGCTGCCGCAGAAAGAATTCTGTCGTTGGCTCGCTAGGTACAAGGCGCCCAAAGGCTTTCTCTAGTCAGAAACAACGCGATAGACGTATCTTTAGAATACTGTTGAACATGGCAGTGTAATATTCCTGATATGGCGCCGAGAAAACCCTACCTCTCCAAGTCTCGCATCATCTCTGCCTGGCAGTGCCCGAAGAAACTGCATCTTGAGAAGCATCATCCGGAATTCGGCGAGGTTTCGGCCCGAACCGAGTCGTTGTTTGCGACGGGGCACCAGGTAGGGGAGATTTCGCAGCAACTTTACGGCACGGCGGATTCAGTCGAGATTCCGTTTAATCGCAAAATGAACCTGATGGTGCGGCAGACCCAGGCGCTCATCGATAGCGGTCCTGATTTTCCGATCTTCGAAGCGACGTTTCAGCATGACGGTGTATTAGTGCGCGTCGATCTGCTGATTCCCGACGACGGTGGATGGCGTGCGATCGAGGTCAAAGCCTCGACCTCGGTCAAGGACTATCACGTGCTCGACTGTGCGATACAGGACTGGGTCATGCGCCATGTCGGTTTGACCGTCACCTCAATATCGCTGGCGCATATCAACAACCGGTTCGTTTATCGGGGCGAGGAGAACTACAACGGGCTGCTCGCCGAGGTTGACCTTACTGATGAGGTTCGCGCTGTCGAGCCGACTGTCGATGTACTCATCAGCAGCGCACGTGACGCGGTCACGGGTCCGATGCCGGAAATTCACGTCGGCACGCATTGCACCAAGCCCTATGAATGCCAGTTCATCAAGTACTGCTGGCCGACGGACGCCGAATATCCGATTGCCGGTCTCGGTGGTAGCAAAGCGAAGCTCGGCGACTACGTGGCGCTCGGTTACCGGGATATTCGTGATGTTGATGTTGAGAGCATCTCGGCCGACACGCAGCTACGCATTCACCGCGTCACGTGCAGCGGCGAGCCTGAGATTCTCGAGGGCGCCCGTAAGGAGCTGGAAATCTTACCGTATCCGCGTTTCTACCTCGATTTCGAAACGATAGCGCCCGCGGTACCCCTTTGGGAAGGCACGCGTCCGTATGCGCCTGTTCCGGTGCAGTGGTCAT
>CAMYIS010000008.1 GCA_947258485.1 uncultured Woeseiaceae bacterium | reverse complement strand
GTTCTCGCGCCTGAGCCTGATCAATAGCCTGGTTGACTACCGGGCGTACGCAACGCTCGGGCTGAAAACCGGCCAGCGACACTGGCAGTTCGACGTCGGTACCTGGAAGGGCGAGGTCGATGGCGGTACGACTCGCTCTGCGACGATTCGATTCCTGAACCCGCTTGGTGACAACGCCGATGTCGAATTTTCGCTCGGCCTCGATGATTCCGAACTCTACGGGACAGTGACGTTTTTCTCAGTGTTTCTGTATTTCTACGGCGGCAGCTGAGCGACGATAATCCTGCAGCGCGATTTCGCGCGCCCGACGAATGGCGGCCGGTATTTTCGATGCTTCACTGTCTTTGGCAATAACTCCTGCATCGACTGCGGCCGCAGCTGCCAGCGCACCTCGAAGGTAATCGGCCTGCGGGTAGAGTCGATCTTCGAGGCCACCGCGCCCACGCGCATCGGCCTCGCACGTGATCAGAAACTTTTCAAAACGCCCTGGGCGCCTGAACGCGTCGGTACCTTCCAGAACCTTGAGTATCGTCTTCGCACGCAACTCGAGCGCACGATGACAGTGAGTGTGAAACTCGGAGGCGAGCAGTGCGAGGTCCCGACAGGCATTCGGTACAGGGAGCCGTTCCGCAATTCTGCGAATCAGTTTGCAGCCGCGACCCTCGTGGCCGGGGTGGCTCGGCAATCTATAGCTGGGCGTATTGCCCTTGCCAAGGTCGTGCATCAACGCGGCGAAGCGCACTTCGAGGTCTGCGCTGAGCGCTTCTGCCTGGTCGAGCACCATAAGAACATGGACACCAGTATCAATTTCCGGATGCCACTTTTTCGGTTGCGGCACGCCGAACAGTACATCGACCTCAGGCAGCAGGACTTTCAAAGCACCGCAGTCGCGCAGCACTTCGATGTAAGTTCGGACACTGCGACCTACAAGTGCCGCCTCGGTTTCCTGCCAGACCCGATCCGGCACGAGTGCGTCGACTTCTCCGTCGATAACCATCTGCCGCATCAACTGCAACGTCTCGGGCGCAATCGTGAAGCCCAGGTGATTGAACCTGGCCGCAAATTTTGCAACGCGAAGAATCCGTACGGGGTCTTCGGCAAACGCATCGGATACGTGCCGCAGCACGCGTTGTTGTATGTCGTTGATGCCACCGTAAGGATCGATCATGCGTTTATCGTAAGGTCGCGGCGCAGCAGGTCGTCTTCGATTGATACGTCCGGCGAGCAGTTGAATGCAAAGCCGTGATAACCCGGTGCCGTCTTGCGCTCCGTTCGGGCGAGTGCGTATTCCTCGCCGGAATCCGGATGCAGAAACACCGGAAAGTCCTTCCCGACCTGCCGGTAACCCTGCGCCAGGAGCTCGTCGGGAGTAGCGCCCACGACGCACCAGTCCCGCTCATTGTGCGGAATGCTAAGCTGTTCGTCCCGAACAGCGCCACCGACGAGGTACACCTGCATCGCGCAATAGTACCCGACAATCGGTGTTGACGTTCGGGTGTGGCGACCCGCAGAGTACCGGAATGCGACAACGCGACTGCATCCTGCGATCGACAAAATTTCTACTACTGGTGGCACTGAGCGCAGCCAGCTCGGGCTGCTACTACATGCAGGCGGCGGCAGGGCAATGGGAACTCACGCGCAAGCGCGAACCGATTGCCGATGTTATCAGTGACGACAACACGTCTGAAGAGCTCAAAGATCGCCTACGGCTCGTGCAGGCGGCACGTCAATTCTCAATCGACGAACTCGCATTGCCGGACAACAAGAGCTACCGAAGCTACGCCGATATCGAACGCGATTTCGTTGTCTGGAACGTGTTTGCCGCGCCCGAATTTTCCCTCGAAGCAAAGCAATGGTGTTTTCCCGTTGCCGGATGCGTCAGTTATCGAGGCTACTTTTCGAAAGACGCTGCGATCCGGGAGTCCGAACGGCTTGCCCGAGACGGCTACGATGTTGCAGTTGGAGGCGTGTCGGCCTACTCGACGCTGGGGAATTTTAATGACCCGGTGCTGAGTTCGATGATGGGCTGGGACGACATTCAGCTCGTAGGCGTCCTGTTCCACGAGCTTGCGCACCAGGTGCTCTACATCAAGGGCGACTCGGGATTCAACGAGTCGTTTGCCACTGCGGTTGAGGAATTCGGTCTCGAGCGTTGGCTAAAGTCGAACGGACGGCCCGAAGATGTCGAGGTCTACAGGCAACGGCGGCAATTGCGCCAGGATCTCATGGCACTTGTAGCGGCTGCCCGCGATGATCTGCGCTTGACGTTCGCAGCAGCAATTGCAGAGGATGAAATGCGGCGCCTGAAAACGGCGCGGTTCGAGCAGCTGGCTGCAGACATGGGCGCGACGCTGGCACTCGCCGGCCGAGACCCATCCAGCTGGTCAGAGGGTGAGTTGAACAACGCGCGAATCGTGTCCATGACCTTGTATGAGGGCTGGCTGCCGTCGTTTCGTTCGGTGCTCGCCCTGTGTGAGCAGGATCTGCAGTGCTTTTACGCCAAGGCAACAGAGCTGTCGCGCCTTGAGACAGCCGAGCGGGAAGCACGCCTTGTAGCGTTAGCGGGACGCTAGGCGCTGCGGCTCGCCGGCAGCTCTTACCAGCGACAGTTCATCGGACAGGCGACGCAGCTGGCCGGTCATGCGCCAGTGAAAAATTGCCTGTGCGGATAGTACCCGTTTGACGTACTTGCGGGTTTCATTGAAGGGGATGTTTTCAATCCAGACGCGCGCGTCGATTGCTCCTGATTCAGGCAGCCACCGATCAACGCGGTGAGGTCCGGCATTGTAAGCCGCCGTCGCAAGTACCGGGTTGCCGCCAAAACGCTGGGCCATCTGACCGAGGTAGCTCGTGCCCAGTCGAATATTGCTCTCCGGGTTGGTGAGCGTGTTGAGTCCCGAATAAGGAAGACGAATTCCCCTGGCAACCTCACGACCGGTTGCCGGCATCACCTGCATCAGCCCGATGGCTCCCGCTTTCGAACGGACATCGGGCATGAAAAGGCTTTCGCTTCGCGCGATGCCATACGCCCAGGTCGGTGAAATGCTGGCTTTGGATGAAGATTGTTCGAACAACTGCTGATACGGCAACGGGTAACGGATTGACAAGTCGTCGTATTCGCCCAGGCTTGCGGCCGTCGAGATGGCGCGCGAATGCCAGCCCCAACGATCGGCCAGGATTGCTGCCTGCAATTTATCCTCGGCCGAAAAAGAGCGAACCGCGGCATCCCATTCGGAACGACCGCGGCTGTCTTGCCCGACCCGAAAAAGCTCCCGGGCCCGGACGATAGCCGGACGCGCTTCAATTGCAGCGATGGCATCCTCGTCGGCCAGTAACTGCGAGTGATCGAGCGCGTACTCGTGGCCAAGTTCATCCGCCGCAAGAAATCCGTAATAGCTGCGTTCCTCGCTCAGCTCCTGGAATGCAGCTTCCGCGGCGAGCACCTGGCCGGAACGTTGCAGCGCCACGGCGCGCCAGTACCGCCACTCCTCAGACTCGCGCAGCTCCGGTGACATCGCCGCGATATCGAGTAGCAGCTTGATCCATTCGGCGTTGCGCAGGCTTGTGCGCGCACGCCAACGCGAAACTTCCCCGTCGGCAGCCGCATCCGGAAGGTCAAGCAATAGCTCGTAGGCACCGGGCAAATTGTCGCGCGCGGTCCACAGAGCGATGTGACGTGCGGTACGAAGCCGTTGCTCCGCGGAGAAAGAGATCCGTTGCGAAACCCGGCGCCATGTCGCGAGCGCCAATTCAGGGTCGCGATAGGTCAATCGTTCTGCCGCATAGACAAGCTGTTTGCGAGCCGTTTCGTTGTCCGCAAGTTGCTTGTAGCTGTTCAGGAAATTCTCGGGGTTCGATTGTGCCCTTATCCAGGAGGCTGCGTCTTCGACATGTTGCTGATCGATGTTCTTTGCAAGCCAGCGCGCAAGCTGAAACTCGCGGTTGTCTACAGCGAGTTTGTAGCGCTTACGATACTCGACCGGCCCGAGCATCTTATTCTGGTCGAGGTACTCAAAGACCGGATCGCATTCGCTCACCTGGCTCTTGCCAACCAGCCAAAGGTCTGTTGCGCGACCGTCCACGCGCGCCGTGCGCCCGGCTTCGAGCTCGGCTTGCAGTGAAAAGCAATCCAGTTTGGCAATTTCCTGGCCCTGGTAGAACTGCTCGTAGATTCGCTGGTAGCCTGCGAGGTCTCCACTGCGGGCAAGATGCAGTGCATGGCGATAGCGCAATTCCCGCGCCGGGCGAAGCGTGCCGTACTGCTTCAGGAACGCAGCGATGTCCGCGGCCGGCGCCGTTTTGATAGTTGCCCGCCAATACGTTGCGCGCAAGTCGGGCCAAAGAACATAGTCTTGCAAAAGCTGGCTGTCGGCGGGCGGGAGATTATCGACAGCGCTCCAGTCACCTCGTTCCACGGCTTCAAGTACCGCAATGAAAAGTTGTCGTTGTTTTTCAATCTGCGTCGATCCGGCTGCCGACGCCGGCTGCAGAGAGAGTGTCCCGGTAAGAATCAGCAGGGCTGTAATACTGAGACGAATGGCAACGAAAGGATGGCTTTTCGGCAGGGGACTGGCCTCATTTGAGAAATAGCATCAAGTAGTGCGTAAACCTTACTGATACCAAGAGGGTTTCGCAACATACCTATGTCACAGTGGCGGCACAAAAAAGAGGGCCCGTGACTGTGGTCACGGGCCCTCGAGAGGCGTTGTCAGAGCCGAGCCTATCGAATCTGCAGCATCAACGACCGGTCCCCTCGCTGCACGAGCAGGAACAGGATGCGGTTGTCCTGTGCAATCGCCGCCAGATCCTGCAGATTGCGAACCAGGGTGCGATTCACCGCTGTAATTATGTCACCGGGCCGCAGGCCGCGTTGCGCTGCAGGGCTGCCCTGGGCAACTTCCGCGACCTCAACACCGCTTTCGCTGGTCGTTGACGCAGCGGCAAACACGGCACCGCTAAGTCCCGGGTGAATGTCGGCGCCGGTGAGCTGCTGGGCTTCTGCCTGACCCAGAAGGGCTTTTGTCGAGCGCGTCTTCTTATCGCGAACATACTTGATAGAGACTTCGTCGCCCGAGCGCAGCAGGCCGATCGTGTTGCGCAGTTCTGACGCGCCGTCGACCTTCTTCTGGTTCACTTCGACGATGATGTCGCCGACCTGGAGACCCGCTTCTTCCGCTGCCGATTTTGGCACGATGTTCGTGATCAATGCGCCGCTATCAACGGTGGCTTCCAGTGCCTTTGCCATCTCAGAGTCAATCGTCTGTATTCCGACACCCAACAATCCGCGGCGGATCTCACCGAAGTCCAGGATCTGCCCCATGATCGATTCGGCAATTCCCGTGGGCACCGCAAAGCCGATGCCAACATTGCCGCCGGAGCGACTGATAATCGCCGAGTTGATGCCGATGAGTTCGCCCCTCATGTTGACCAACGCACCGCCGGAATTACCGGGATTGATCGACGCATCCGTCTGGATGAAATCTTCGTAGCCATCGCGGCTGATGCCCGTTCGACCAAGCGCGCTGATAATCCCCGACGTAACCGTGTGTCCCAGCCCGAACGGGTTACCGATGGCAATGACGAAATCGCCAACGCGCGCATCCTCCGAATTGCCGATCGGCATGTCGGTCAGGCCGTTTGCTTCGACCTTGATGACGGCGATATCGGTCGCCGGATCGGAGCCAACTATCTCCGCGTCAAGTACTTTCCCGTCAATCAGGGAAATCTGAATGGTGTCGGCGTCAGCGACCACGTGGTGGTTGGTCAAAATGTAGCCACGTTCAGCATCGACAATGACGCCGGATCCGGCACTGGCAACTTCCCGCGTGCCACCTGGCGCATCGGGTATTCCGAAAAAGCGGCGAAAAGCGTCGTCGCCGAACGGATTGCTGCGGTTCACAGGGGCGAGGCTGACTACGGGCCGACCGCCGACAGTTTCCGGTAGCGCGGCACTGGCTGTCGCCAGCGCCATGGCGGCAAGTAGCAGGCCGGACCAGAGTGTTGTTGTCCTCATCATAAGTCGCCTCAATGGATGCTCCGATAAATGTTCAGGTTAGGGCTTTGCTGCTGAATCGCCGGTGAATGCCTTGACGGTGAGCATTATAAGCACTCTGCGGTCGACACCGCTGCGCGGGCGAAAGTTCCGACAATTCGGCACGTCGGGCGCCGTTTCAGGCAGGCGCTATTTAGCAGATGCCCGGGCACGGCAACGCGTCGCGCCCGGGCACAAAGCGGGCGCTGCCGATCAGGCGGCTTCGACGTTGATGCGTCGAGCCTGGACCTCGGGCATCTTCGGAATCGAAACCTCCAGGATGCCGTTAGCGCATTTCGCGGTGATGCCTTCCGCATCGGCCGTTTCCGGCAACGTGAAATGGCGGAAGAAGCGCCCTGTGGCGCGTTCAACGCGCTGCACACCGGCGTCATCGGGA
>CAMYIS010000007.1 GCA_947258485.1 uncultured Woeseiaceae bacterium | reverse complement strand
ATAGAACTCCTTCTTGTGTTCCATGAGGTATTGCGCGAGCGCTTTCAGCATTTCGCCGCGTTCATGAAACGTGTAGCGCCGCAAATTCCCGCCGCCGACATTCCGCGCATATTCGAGCATCCCGGCAAAATCGAGGCCGTCACTGGTGATCGCGGCGACCGGTTCGCCGCTGACCGCGCTGGTCAGTACGGTCCCGTCGCCGTCACCTTCGACCCATTGATCTTTCACGAGATTGCCGAGTTTCATCGTCGGTCTCCAGCCTGAAGAAAGATACAATTCAAATGAGAATTTGAATTATTCTGTATCGGATTGTACGGTCGGGCAGACTGAAAGCAAGTGAAGCCACATGAGCGCCGAAGACGCCTGTCTAAACCTGGTCAACGAATTCCGCTCGCGTCCGACTTTGCGGTCAGGGTCTCTGATTACTACGGTTTTCGGTGATGCCATCGCGCCGCGTGGCGGCACGGTATGGTTGGGCAGCCTGATCAAGGTCATGGCGAACTTCGGCATAAATGAGCGCCTGGTCCGTACGTCGGTGTTCCGGCTCGTCAAAGACGGTTGGCTCCGGTCGGATCAGATCGGACGCCGCTCCTACTACAGCCTTACCGATCAGGGGCGTGAACGTTTCGAACAGGCCACTCACCGGATTTACGGAACGCCCGCGAGCGACTGGAATGGAGAGTGGTGCCTGCTGCTGCTGTCGACACTCGATACGGAAACGAGGGAACAGGTGCGCAAGGAATGCGGCTGGCTGGGTTTCGGACCGATGTCGGCCAACGTGCTGGCGCATCCATTGCCCGATCTGGCTGAACTCGATGTGACAATTCGTCGCCTCGGCGTCGTGGACAAGCTGGTTGTAATGCGCGGAACCACGATCAGGAGCGAGGCCGCCATGCGTGAACTCACGCGAAGTTGCTGGAGTCTCGACGATATCGATGCGCGCTATCAGGCGTTCGTGCAGGGCTTCCGGCCCCTGATGAAGGCGCTGTCCGGAAAATCAAAGCTGTCGCAACTGTCAGAAAAGTCAGCATTTATTGTGAGAACCCTGTTGATCCAGGAATACCGTAAAGTCCTGTTGCGTGACCCCTGGCTGCCAGCCGAACTGTTGCCGGCGAACTGGCACGGCGCCGCCGCGTACCAGCTGTGTCGCAACCTGTATCGCAGGGTGTACGCCGGCGCCGATGCTTACCTTAACGACAGAATCGAAACGGCGGACGGTCCCTTGCCCCCCCCGGGCCCTTCTTTTTTGCAGCGATTCGGCGGCCTCGTACCGTCGACAGACACGGAGTATGCAGCCCATGAATGAGTTGGCAATGGCGAGGCGATGCGCCGAAAAAATGTGGGCGAGCGACAGTGCATCGAAAGCGTTGGGAATGCGGGTTGCTGTTCGCGTTGGCCGACACTGCATTCGCTTTTGCCTGCAATGCCTACAACCGGGTGACTGTCGCGGGATCCGCCAGCATCGAGTTCCTGCGTCCGGCCATGCTCGGCGACTCGCTGCTCGCCTTTGCCACCGAGGACTATCGCGGACGCAGGAGCGGTTATTACACGGTAAGAGTCGACAACCAGGCTGGCGAGGCGGTTGCGCTGTTTCGCGGACGCTGCGTCAGCCGTGATGAGCCGGTGCTTGACGACTGAAATGATACAGATGACATTGAAAAATAGAAAAAACCGTGTCACATTGGTACGGATCTGTCAGGAGTAAATTCTATGTACACGCAGGGCCTGGATCAGGCAGGAAAAAACGATGCCGGGAACAAGGATCAGGAAACGGCCGAGCAGCTCGCGGCGTTTCAGGCACGTATTGACGCCGAAGAAAAGATCGAAGCCAAAGACTGGATGCCGGAGGCGTATCGACGCACGCTTGTCCGGCAGATCTCGCAGCACGCGCATTCCGAGATTATCGGTATGCAACCCGAGGGCAACTGGTTGACCCGGGCGCCGTCGCTGAAACGCAAGGCCATCCTGCTGGCCAAGGTCCAGGACGAAGCCGGGCACGGCCTTTACCTTTACAGCGCGGCTGAAACGCTGGGCGTATCGCGCGACCAGATGGTGGCTGATTTATTGTCGGGCAAAGCGAAATACTCGAGCATCTTCAATTACCCAACGCTGAGCTGGGCCGATATCGGCGCCATCGGCTGGCTGGTTGACGGCGCGGCCATCATGAACCAGATCCCGTTGTGCCGTTGTTCCTATGGTCCTTACGCACGGGCCATGGTCCGCGTCTGTAAGGAAGAGAGTTTTCACCAGCGCCAGGGTTTCGAAATTATGCTGACACTGTGTCGCGGCACTGGAGAGCAAAAGGCAATGGCGCAGGATGCATTGAACCGCTTCTGGTGGCCGTCGCTGATGATGTTCGGTCCCAACGATTCCAACTCCACACACTCTGCGCAGTCGATGGCCTGGAAGATCAAACGATTCAGTAACGATGAACTGCGTCAGAAGTTCGTCGACATTACCGTTCGGCAAGCCGACTTCCTCGGCCTGAATGTCCCCGACGACAAATTGACGTTCAACGAAGAAACGGGCCACTACGAGTTCTCGGAGATCGACTGGCAGGAATTCTTCGATGTCATTGCCGGGAACGGGCCATGCAATTCCCAGCGCATGGCGAAGCGCCGCAATGCCCACGAGGACGGTGCCTGGGTTCGCGAAGCAGCGCGGGCCTATGCTGATAAACGGGCAGCGCAGGCAGCGGCCTGAGGAAAAGACCATGTCAGAACAGGTTTGGCCACTTTACGAAGTTTTTATCCGCACTCGCGGAGGACTCAGCCACCGGCACGCCGGCAGCGTGCATGCGGCCGATGACCAGATGGCGCTCGATCACGCTCGCGACACTTACACGCGGCGCAGCGAAGGCGTGAGTCTCTGGGTCGTGCGCTCCGACCGCATCGTCGCGGTACTCGGGCAGCGCATGCTCGAGCTTGTCGCGGCGTACCCTGAACTCGAGGAAGAACTCGCGAACGCCAATTTTGCGCTCGACTACATTGGCCAGGCGCGCATGTTTTACAGCTACGCTGGTGAGCTCGAAGGAGCCGGGCGGGGCGAAGACGATTTCGCGTATTTCAGGCCAGAGCAAGAATTCCGGAACCTGCTGCTGGTCGAGCAGCCCAACGGGCATTTCGGCGACACGATCGTTCGGCAGCTGCTGTTCGATGTGTACTACCTGTCGTTGCTCGAAGCGTTGACGCGTTGCAGCGACAAGCGCCTCGCGGAAATTGCGGCGCGCGCTGAGAAAGAGGTCCGCTACCATCTGCGGCACTGCGCTCAATGGCTGGTGAGGCTCGGTGACGGCACCGATGAGAGTCACCGGAAGGCGCAGCAGTCACTTGATGAGTTGTGGCGCTACACCGGCGAGATGTTTGCGGCCGATGCGCTCGATGAAGCCGTGCTTACTTTATTTGACGGTCCGGACCTTGGCGAGATGGCCGTCGAGTGGCAGAAAGATGTCAGCGCGATTGTCGAGGAGGCCACGCTCTCTGTTCCGCAGGAACAGCACATGGCAAGCGGAGGCAAGCAGGGCAAACACACCGAGTACTTCGGTTACCTGGTCGCCGAGATGCAGAGCCTGCCGCGCACTTATCCGGGTGCGACGTGGTAGAGCCTGCCGTCAACCGTGACACGATTCTCGAGTGGCTGGCCGACGTGCCCGATCCCGAGATTCCGGTTCTGACTATCATGGACCTGGGGATCGTGCGCGACGTGGAATGCGGCACCGGCGTTGTGGTTTCACTGGCGCCCACGTATTCGGGGTGTCCGGCGACCGAGGTCATCGAGTCCAGTGTGATCGCAGCGCTGGAAGACCGTGGCATCGCCAATGTGACGGTAAAACGCGTTCTTTCGCCGCCGTGGACGACTGACTGGATCAGCGATGTCGGTCGCGAAAAACTGCGCGAGTACGGCATTGCACCGCCCGAGCGGGGCGGCAGCAAACGCGCATTGCTGCACGGCAAGCGCTGTATTCCCTGTCCTCGCTGCGAATCGGAAAGCACCGAACTGGTCAGTGAGTTTGGTTCGACCGCATGTAAAGCCTCGTATCGCTGCGTGGAAAAGTGCATATGAGCGTATCGGAATGAGGCAATTTCATTCGCTCAAGGTCGCCGCGAAGCAACAGGAAACGCGGGACTCGGTACGCATCGCGCTCGATGTCCCCGCGGACCTGCAGCCGGCGTTCGAATTCCTGCCCGGACAGCACCTGCCGATTCAGATCGAGCGTGACGGCAAACGCTTGCGGCGCACTTACAGTATTTGCTCTGAACAGGGGCATTGGCCGATTGAAATCGGAATTCGTGTGCAACCCGGCGGGCAATTTTCGGAATTCGCCGCGAGCGAACTCAGTGTCGGTGATGAACTTGACGTGATGCCGCCTAACGGCCAGTTCCACGTCAATCTCGATAAGGACAACAGCAAATTTTACCTGGGGTTTGCTGCGGGCAGCGGTATAACGCCGATATTGTCGATCGCAAAATCGGTCTTGATCAACGAGCCCGGCAGCCGCTTTGCGCTGTTCTACGGAAATCGTCAGCAGGGCACGACGATGTTCATTGAAGATCTGTATGCGCTGAAGAACCGCTTTCCGGATCGGCTGCAGCTGCATTTCGTCTTCAGCCAGGAAGAGCAGGAATTCGGCATTGCCGCCGGACGCCTCGACGCCGACAAAGTCGCGGAGCTGTATGAGCATTTTTGCACCGGCGATAGCCCGGACGAAGCTTATGTGTGCGGACCGGATTCCATGATTATGACAGTGACCGAATCCTTGATTGGCCGGGGAATGGCGCCTGACGCAGTGCACGCGGAGCGTTTCGGAGCGCCTCGCGCCAAGGTACGCACGGCGCCGACGGAGTCGGAAGTTTCGAAGGACCTGGCCGCGGTCACGGTCATCATGGACGGCCACAAGAAATCGTTCGACATGCCGCGCCACGGCGAGAGCATCGTCGACGCGGCAGCAGAGAACGGACTGGAATTACCCTACTCCTGCAAAGGCGGTGTTTGCGCAACCTGTCGAACGCATTTGCGCGAAGGTAAAGTCGACATGGAGACCAACTACGGTCTCGAGCCGTGGGAACTCGAAGCGGGTTTCGTCCTGGCGTGCCAATCGCGGCCGCAGAGCGATGCGATCGTGCTCGATTACGACAAGTCCTAGGGTCTCGCAGGGCGCCAAATGGCGCAATTTCAAAACTGGAGCATGGCCGGTAGGAGTAAAATCAGGGGTTACAACAAAAAAAGGCGCCGGAGGGCGTATGACTGACAGTTCCACTGCGGAAAAGACGCCATCACGGCAGAATTCCTACAACTATGAAGAACTGCTGAAAAGCGGCCATGGCGAGCTGTTCGGACCGACTAACGGCAGGCTGCCGCTGCCGAACATGCTCATGATCGATCGTATCGCCTTGATCAATGATGACGGCGGCAAGTATGGCAAGGGCGAGATCCGGGCGGAGCTCGATATCAAGCCGGACCTGTGGTTTTTCCAATGCCATTTCGAGGATGACCCGGTTATGCCCGGCTGCCTCGGGCTCGACGCGTTATGGCAGCTCGTCGGGTTTCACCTGGTCTGGCAGGGTCTCCAGGGCCGTGGCCGTGCGCTCGGCGTCGGCAAAGTAAAATTCACGGGGCAAATCCTGCCGACGGCGAAGCTGGTTACTTTTCAGATCGATATCAAGCGCGTCATCTCCCGCAGGCTCAACATGGCGATCGCCGATGGTTCCGTTTCCGTCGACGGCCGCGAGATTTATACGGCCGAAGACCTGCGGGTCGGCCTGTTCACCTCAACTGAAGACTTCTAGGATCTCTCTATGCGGCGTGCAGTAATCACCGGGCTCGGTGCAGTTTCGTGTATCGGCAACTCCAAGGCAGACATTATTGACTCATTGCGCAACGGGCGCTCGGGCATCGTTGCCAATGAGAGCTACAAGGAAATGGGTCTGCGCAGCCAGGTCTCGGGCAGTTGTCACATCGACATTGCCGAGCATATCGATCGCAAGGTTCGTCGTTTCATGGGCGATGCTGCCGCGTATGCCTACATTGCGATGCAGCAGTCGATCGACGATGCGGGTCTTGAGGAATCCGACATTTCCAACGTGCGTACGGGGCTGATCGCGTCATCGGGCGGCGCGTCCAGCAACAATATCGTGGAGAGCGCCGACATACTTCGCGCCCGCGGCGTTCGCAAAGTAGGCCCGTACCGCGTGCCGCGCACCATGGGCAGCTCTGTATCCGCCTGCCTGGCAACGCCGTTTAAAATTCAAGGTGTCAACTACTCCATTACGTCGGCCTGCGCGACCAGCGCGCATTGCATCGGCGCGGCGGCCGAGCAGATTCAGCTCGGCAAGCAGGACCTGGTATTTGCCGGTGGCGGCGAGGAAGAGCACTGGTCACTGGCCTGTTTGTTTGACGCGATGGGAGCGCTGTCGTCGAAGTACAACGATGACCCGGCGAGCGCATCGCGCCCTTACGACGCAACGCGCGACGGATTCGTGATCGCGGCCGGCGCGGGCATGGTGGTTGTGGAAGAGCTGGAGCACGCCAAAGCCCGCGGTGCAAAAATCTACGCGGAACTCGTGGGCTACGGTGCGACGTCGGACGGCTACGACATGGTCGCGCCGTCCGGCGAAGGTGCGTTGCGGTGCATGGATCTCGCGCGCTCGACGGTTGAGGGGCCGATCGATTACATCAACACGCATGGTACAAGCACCCCTGTCGGAGATGTGAAAGAGGTCGAAGCCATGCAGACCATGTTCGGCGCCGACATGCCACGTTACGCATCCACAAAGTCGATGTGCGGACACTCGCTGGGGGCGACCGGTGTGCAGGAAGCCATTCACTGCCTGCTCATGCTCGAAAACGACTTCATAGCGCCGTCGATCAACGTTAACGATCCCGATCCTGTCGTTGAAGGCACACCGATCGTGACGACGTGCGTGGACAACGCCGGTATCAAGACCGCGATGTCCAACAGTTTCGGTTTTGGCGGCACCAACGCAACGCTGGTATTCCAGAAGCGTTAGGCCATAATCGGTCTCCATGACGATCGAAACCTTGAGCGAAACGGGGTGTTTCGGTGGCCGTATCGGCTTTTACCGGCACACATCGGCATCCAACAACTGCGACATGCAGTTTTCGGTATTCGTGCCGCCGCAAGCGGCGAAAGGCAAGGTCCCGGTTCTGACGTTCTTGTCGGGCCTGACCTGCACCGAAGAAAACTTCATGGTGAAAAGCGGGGCGCAACGCGTGGCCGCGCAGCTGGGCCTGATGCTGGTTTCCCCCGACACGAGTCCGCGCGGCGCCGGCGTTCCCGACGATCCCGATGGCGATTACGATTTTGGCCTGGCGGCCGGTTTCTACCTGAATGCGACAGAGGAGCCCTGGTCGCGTCACTATCATATGTATGACTACGTGACCAAAGAGTTACCCCGCGCCATTTTCGATAACTTCCCGGGCGACCGCGAGCGCCACGGTTTGACCGGGCACTCGATGGGCGGCCACGGGGCGCTGACGATCGGCCTTCGAAACCCGGGCCAGTAGGCCACGGGGCGCTGACGATCGGCCTTCGAAACCCGGGCCAGTATCGATCGCTGTCGGCGTTTGCGCCGATAAGCACGACACTGCACAGCCCGTGGGGCCGGAAAGCGCTCGGCTATTATCTCGGCAGCGACATTTCGACGTGGCATCTTTATGATGCTTGTGAAGTTGCGCGCAACATCAGCGATGCATCCGTTTTCGGAAAGATTCTTATTGACCAGGGCGCCGATGACCCCTACCTCGCCGAACAGCTCAAGCCCGAGTTATTCGCGGCCGCTGCTGCCGAGAGCGGCCTGTCCGTCGAATTGCGAGTACACGAAGGTTATGACCACGGCTATTACTTCATCTCGACTTTCATCGAGGACCACCTCAGTCATCACGCCGCGGCGCTTGGCGCCTGACGGATAGCCGGCTCGGATGGAACAGTGGCTCATGCTCGGCGTTACGATGCTGGTCACCGGGTGTTTCGCCGGAGTTCTGGCGGGCCTGTTCGGCATCGGCGGCGGTATTGTCATCGTGCCCGTGCTGGAGGCTGCGCTGGGTTTTCTCGGTGTGGATGCGGCAATTCGCATGCACGTTGCCATAGCAACGTCGCTCGCGACGATCGTTCCGACATCGATTTCATCGGCCCGTGCGCATCATCAACGAAAATCGGTCGACGTCGAGATCGTAAAACGCTGGGCCATATTCGTTCTGTTCGGCGCCTTGCTCGGCGCCTGGATTGCGTCCCAGGTACACAGCCGTGTCCTCGCCATGGTCTTTGCGACGCTTGCTTTGCTGGTTGCGACCAAGATGGTATTCCTGCCAGAGACGCGTAACCTGACCGAAGGCGTGCCACGCGCGCCCTGGGTACCCGTGATACCGACCGCGATCGGTTGTTTTTCCAGCATGATGGGCATCGGCGGCGGGACGTTTTCAGTCATGACGCTGACACTGTTCAATGAGCCGATACACCGTGCCGTCGGAACTGCCGCATTGTTCGGGCTGGTCATCAGCCTGCCGGCAACAGCCGGCTTTATCGTTGCGGGTTGGGGCGACGTCCGTATACCGCCCGGCAACCTCGGCTATGTCAGCCTGATCGGCTTCGCCTGCATCGCGCCGGCCACGGCGCTGGCCGCCCCGATTGGCGCAAGAATCGCACACGGTCTTTCGCAAAAACGCCTCAGTATGCTTTTCGGCGTTTTTCTGTTGATAGTTTCCTTACGACTGTTTTACAGGGCATTGGTATGACAGGTTTTCGACACGGCGCCGTATTTGCGGCACTGCTTCTGTCAGCCTGCGGAGAACGGGCGCTGGAGCCTGATGCGGCGATCGTCTGCGATCCGTGCGACAGTTGGAATCAGCCGCAGGATCCGTTCCGGGTTCACGGCAATACCTGGTACGTTGGCACCGACGGCTTGTCGTCGGTACTCATCGAATCCGATGACGGACTGATCCTGGTCGACGGTGGATTGCCACAATCGGCAGCGCTGATTGACGCGAACATCCGTGCTCTCGGATTCGATCCCCGCGACATCAAGGCGATTCTTGTGTCGCACGTGCATTACGATCACGTCGGCGGAATTTCTGCCTTGCAGCGTCTCAGTGGCGCCAACGTATTCACGAGCATCGCCGGCAGCGGTCCGCTTGCCGTGGGCGTCCTTGCCGACGATGACCCGCAGTACATTGCAGGTTCCGACGAGGGGCACTTTCCGCCGGTGCGAGAGGTCGTCGCCGTCGAGGATGGCGGCGTCGTTTCTGTCGGATCGCTGGACGTAAAGGCGGTTTATACGCCCGGACATACGCCAGGGAGCATCACGTGGACGTGGCAATCCTGCGCACTTGGGCAGTGTTATGACGTTGTCTATGCCGACAGCCTGAGCGCCGTGTCGGCCGAAGGATTCCGCTTTACGGACAGCGGCGTGGCCGACAAACTCATTGCCAGTGCCGGGATCATCGCGGACCTGGACTGCGATATCCTCCTGGTGCCGCACCCGTTTTTCTTCGGAATGGATGCCAAGCTAGAACGCCGTGATCAGGGTAACCCGTTTATCAATAACCTTGGCTGCGTACTGTATGCCGAATCATCGCTGGACTGGGTGGAACGGCGGCTGGAAGCGGAACGTTCACATTGAATGCTGACCGTGGGTTCTGTCGTCCGGGCCGGCAGAAATTTTCATGATCGGCATTGCGAGCGTCAACAGGCCAAGCAGTACGATCAACAATCCCGCTCCCAGTCGCTTGCGGCTCATGAACTGGGAGAGTTTCGACGCACTAAGGCCTGTCATGATCATCGCGGGGCTGGTGCCGAGGCCGAACGCCAGCATGACCAGGCCGCCGTAAACAGCGTTGGCCGTGGTGGCCGCGAGCAGCAGCACACTGTAAACCAGCCCGCAGGGCAACCAGCCCCACAGCAATCCAAGGCCAAGTGCTTTCGGTACGCTGGTGACGGGCAGCAACCCTTTGGCGGCCGGTGCGATACGCTGCCAGATCTTTGCTCCGGCTTTCTCGAGCGGCGCCAGAAAGCGCCAATTGAAAGCGACCTGCAGGCCGACGATGACAATTAGCAGCCCACTGGCGAGGCGCACGGGCGCCGCAATGTCCGGAATCGCCTTTACGAGAGTCTGTCCCAACGATGCGACCATAATGCCGAGAAGCGCGTAGCTCAGAACGCGTCCTGCATTGTAGGCAATGGCCATGGGAACCTGTGATTTCAGCGATGCCACGCTTGCGTTGACCGCGAACAGGCCGGATATGCCGGCGCACATGCCGAAGCAATGCGCGCTGCCCAACAGGCCCGTGACGAGCGCCGCCGCGAGCAGGGGCAGGGCCTCGTTCATGAAGAGTCGCCGTCGTCCGGTTTCTTGTCGTCGTCCATGACGATGCGTACGGCCGGCGTATCAAGATCGTCAAACTGGCCGCTGCCGACGGCCCAGAAAAACGCCCATACGGCGCCACCCAGCAGCAGGAGTGCGAGCGGAATCAGGATGTAGAGGATGGACATTGGACTCTCTAGCTGAATCGACTGAGACGCAGTGCGTTGAGAACGACTATAAGCGAACTGGCGCTCATGCCGATCGCGGCAAGCCAGGGCGGTACGAATCCGGCCGCGGCCAGCGGCAGCGCAAGCGCATTGTATACGATCGCCCACGCAAGATTCTGGCGAACGATACGCATGGTCTTGCCCGACATTCGAACGGCGGTTGTCACCGGAAGCAAGGAATCGCCCAGCATGATGACATCGGCACTGGTCTGTGCGAGCAGCGCGCCGTGCGCCGGCGCGATAGAGGTGTCGGCACCTGCAAGAACGGGTGCATCGTTGATGCCGTCACCCACCATCACGACACGCTCGCCATCACGTTGCGCCGCTTCGATGATCTCCAGTTTTTGCTGCGGCGTGCACTCGAAAAAGAAATCCTCGATGCCAAGACGCGTCGCCAGAACCTCGACGGCGTTCTTGTTGTCGCCACTCAAGAGCGCCGTTCGGAGTCCCAGGCGATCGAGGGCCGCAAGTGTCGTCGCGACATCGGGCCGGAGCTCGTCCTGAACGTCGAACCAGGCAACGAGCGTCCCATCGACAGCGAGGAATACACTTGTCCCGGTCGTGTTCGCCGAATCGCCCTCGATGGCAGCGCCGCTCCCCGCATACTTCGCACTTCCGATGCGCCAGCGACGTCCATCGATTGTCCCGCTGACACCCTGGCCGACCTCCACGTGCTGCCGGGACACTTTTGGCAGCGATGCGCTCATTGAAAAAGCTTTCGCGAGCGGATGCACAGACGCCGTCTCGAGCGCTGCGGCGACGAGGCGACAGTCGTACTCGGTCATGGACGGATCAAGCACCATCACTGACGTGATTTCCGGCATTCCGCGTGTCAACGTGCCGGTCTTGTCGAACATGACGGTCGTGGCGCGGGACAGCGCTTCAATGGCATTGCCATTGGTCACCAGCAGGCGCAGTTGCGACAGGCGACTGCCGGCCGCGGCAAAAGCAGCCGGCGTCGCCAGCGCCAGGGCGCACGGACAGGTGACGACGAGCACCGATAGAGTGATGACGAACGCGCGCTCCGGTTCCACGAAATACCAGTAAGCGGCGACGATGGTTGCAACGCCCAGCAATGCGATGACGATGTAGCTGGCAACACGGTCGGCGATTGTAACGAAAGCCGGCCGTGTGTAACGGGCACGCTCGCTGAGTCGGCTGATTGTTCCAAGCGTTGTGTCGCCGCCAGTCCTGGTTACGTGCATCTCGATCAGTCCATCGAGATTGATGCTGCCCGCGGCGATGAGATCACCTTCGGATTTGAGCTGCGGCCGGGCTTCGCCTGTCAGCAGAGCTTCATCGACGCTCGTGCTTCCGCTTTCGATTATGCCGTCCGCCGGTATAGCGTCACCGGCGCGTATCAGCACGCGGTCACCGGCGATTAGCTGGCTGACGGGCACAACGGATATGTCGTCAGCCTCGATGCGCGTAGCTGTATTCGGGAGCTTTGCGGATAGCGCGGCGCTGCGGTCGATGGAACGGTGCCGCGCCCGCATTTCGAGAAAGCGGCCGAGCGTCAGGAAAAAGACGAACATCGTCACCGAATCGAACCAGACTGCCTCGCCGTTCGTAAACGTGGCGTAAACCGATGCGGCATAAGCGCTGCCAACCGCTATCGATACGGGCAGGTCCATGCCGGGCTTTTTCGCCACTACCCCGCGCCACGCGGCGGCGAAGAAGGGGGAAATTCGCCGGCATAGAGCCCGACAGCGAACATCATGACCTGCATCATGCCGAGTGAGGCTACCAACAGGCGCTTCAGCGCCATGCGTTGTTCGACGAGTTCGGGACGGGTGGCGTTTTCCGGCGCCAGCGGCTGCGGCTGGTAACCGAGCCGGGCTAGTGCTGCCAGGATGGCGGAGAATTGCGCATCGGCCAGGCGCCAGCGCACCCGCAGGCGGTGTGTAACCGGGCTGACGTCAACCGACTCGATACCCGGCAGTTTCCTGAGCGTCGTCTCGATGAGCCAGCTGCAGGCGGCACAGTACATGCCGCCAACATAGATCGTGGATTCGGCATGATCACGGTTTTGATCAGCGAATGCGGCCAGCATTTCTTCGCTGTCGAATACCTGCCACTCGGCGGTTTCTGCAGGCGGGCGACCGACGCCCGGATCGGGCGCGTCGCGCAGGGTGTAGTAGCGGCTCATGCCTGAGTCGCGAATGAGTTCCGCGACCGCTTTGCAGCCGGGGCAACACACCGGGCGCTGGTCGCCCTCGATATCGACTATGAGAAAGCAGTCAGACGGAACGGGCAGCGCGCAGTGAAAGCAGGTGCCGGTGTCTTGTCCTCTAGCGCCCGTCGTCACGGCGTGTTTCGGCGGGCCGGAGTGTCATGCGGGAGTCGCCCTGCCAAACACCTGCAAGACGCCAGTCGTCGCCCGACTTCAATGTCACGTACCACCGTCCGCCCGGGATGTTGACAAAATGACCGGACCAGACCGGGTTACCGGCCGCATCGGGCAGCGCGCGGTGCAGCGTAATGAGTTGATCGCGATCGGCAAACGCCGGGTGTGACAGTTCGAGTTCGAGGGCAGCGGGCACAGACTGTAAATCGCCGGAACGCATTGCCGCTTGCACGGCACCGGTGTCGAGATTCACTTCAATCAGTGCCGCGAGATTCAGTTCCGTGGCGAGTTGCTCCGCATTGATGCGACGTTCTGCAACGATCTGCATGCCGTCGTCAGAGGCAATGACGAGCGAGTCGGTCGTCTGCATCGATATCCAGACGGTCGTCAGGCCCGCCACGACCGCGCAAGCCGGCAGGGCAATGATGAACCAGGGCCAGAACTGCCGGTACCAGGGTTGGGTGTCTTCACGAATCATCGATGACTTCAGGGCGTGGGACCAATGAAACGGCTATCTTCGCCCATTACCAGCGACGCGTCATCTACGGCCTCTATATTGAACTCGATTTCGCTGACGCCGTAGGCCTTGTCGCGGTGTGCCCTGGCACGAACCGGCAATGACAGAACGCCACCGCCATCGACCCGTAGTTCGTCCGGAACACCATCGAGCGTAATGCCCTCAATGCCACTGACGCTAAGAACGAAGCGGCGCGCGCCGTTGCCCTGGTTGATGATCTTGAGGGTGTAGATGTTCTCGATGAGATCGTTCGGCAACTCACGGTACAATGTGTTTCTGTCCCTGATGACGTCGAGAATGACCGGAGTGCGCATCGCCATCGAGGTGACCAATGCGCCGCTGAGGATCACAAGCAGCGTCCCGTATACGAACATCCGCGGCCGCAGTACCCGGGTCTTGTCGTTGTGCAGGTTGTGTTCCGTTGTGTAGCGAACCAGGCCGCGAGGATATTTCATCTTATCCATGATGGAATCGCAGGCGTCGATACATGCGGCGCAGGCAATGCACTCGTACTGTAATCCTTCGCGGATATCGATACCGGTTGGACATACCTGCACGCAGAGCTGGCAGTCAATGCAGTCGCCGAGCCCGGCTTCTTTGGGATCGACGGAGCGGCTACGGCTACCGCGCGGCTCGCCACGCTTCTCGTCGTAGGAAATGATCAGCGTGTCTTTGTCGAACATCGCGCTTTGGAAACGCGCATAGGGACACATGTACTTGCAAACCTGTTCGCGCATGTAGCCCGCGTTGCCATAGGTCGCCAAGCCGTAGAACAGGCCCCAGAACAAGGTCCAGCCGCCGAGGTTGAGCGCGAGGATATCGGCGCCAAGCTCCCGGATTGGCGTGAAGTAAGCAACGAACGTGAACCCGGTCCACATCGAGAACGTAATCCAGAGGAATTGCTTGGACGCTTTCTTGCGGAACTTGGCCAATGACCAGGGTGCCTTGTCGAGCTTCATGCGTTGCGAACGCGTGCCCTCTGTAAGCTGCTCCATCCAGATGAAAGCTTCTGTCCAGACGGTCTGGGGACAGGCGAAACCGCACCAAAGACGGCCGGCCAGTGCCGTAAAAAAGAACAGCGACAATGCAGCGATGATCAAGAGCAGCGCGAGGTAGGGGAAGTCCTGCGGCCAGAGCGTTAGTCCGAGCAGGTAGAATTTGCGCTCCGGCAAATCAAACAGCACGGCCTGGCGTCCATCCCAGAGCAGCCACGGTACGGCGTAAAAGAGGCCGAGCAAGGTAATAGTCGCAACTTTACTGAGCTTGTCGAAGCGCCCACCGATTTCGCGCGGGTAGATTTTTTTCGCGCTCTCATACATAGAGGCGCTTTGAGAATTGCTCATTGCCTTCGGTGTTTGGCGTCGCGTTTGGGGGCCGTGCGTACGAGGAAAGCGGTGACGCCGGAGCAAAAAGCGCACAGCGCCCAGAAAAAGAAAAAGCCAATCGCGTAACCGGCGTCGCGACCGATATCGAGCTCTTCGTCGAGGTATCCGCTGAGTTCGACAGGATCGAAGACAGCGAAGAACACCATGGTGGCGATAGCGGCACTCAGAAACGAAATCCAGATGACCGTGAAGACCGCCTGCTTGTCACGGCTCCATTGTTTCGCGCCACGGTACTCTTCGTCGATCATTCGTGGCAGGACTCTAGTTCGACAAGCTGTAGATGTACGCCGCCAGGATCTTGGTGCGGTTGTCTCCGAGCAGTTCACCGTGTGCGGGCATCATGCCGTTACGTCCCTGGACTATGGTCGTCCGTATTGCATCGTCCGACGAACCGTAAAGCCAGATGTCGTCGGTCAGGTTCGGTGCGCCGAAAATCTGGTTGCCCGTACCGTCAGCGTTGTGGCAAGCACTGCATAAAGCCAGGAACATCGGTTGCGCGCTCATGGCACTGTCGTCCGGCTCTACGATGCCGCTCAGGCTCTGGACGTATTTGACCATGTTGTCGATACCCGCATCGCCACCCAATGCGGGCGCGAGCACCGGCATCACACCGCCGCGGCCGTTCTTGAGCGTCGCGGTCAGCGCCGCTTCACTGTTACCCCACAGCCAGTCGTCGTCGGTCAGATTCGGGTATCCGGTCGCGCCGCGAGCAT
>CAMYIS010000006.1 GCA_947258485.1 uncultured Woeseiaceae bacterium | reverse complement strand
TCCTTAAACAGCCTTGTTGTTCCGGTCATAGCGCGCTGCCTGTTCATCCTGTTTATTTGTACACATGGGGAACGCCTGTTGCTAGCATACGCAAACCGGCCCGCCTGTCCTGGAGAACCTACGAATGAAGCTTGTTACGGCTATTGTAAAACCCTTTCGGCTCGATGACGTTCGCAATGCCCTGAGCGAAGTCGGCATTCAAGGCATGACCGTGAGCGAGGTCAAGGGTTTCGGACGCCAGCGGGGCCATACCGAGTTGTACCGCGGGGCCGAGTATGTTGTTGATTTTCTTCCAAAAGCCAAGATCGAAGTCGCCGTTTCCGACGACATGGTTGAACGTGTCGTTGAGACTGTCGTGGATGCGGCAAAAACCGGCAAAGTCGGTGACGGCAAGATCTTCGTGACGAACCTGGAACAGGTTTGGCGCATTCGAACCGGCGAAACCGGGGACAGCGCTCTATAGCCTACGCCACGCGCTAATTGCTCAGACTAGCTACAAGCGCTCGACCCAGCATGAACCAGAGTACCAGCGCACCTGCCGCATACAGATAGAAACGCAACATCACGATGTTGGAAGTGCAGTGGACAAAGCTGTGCACGACTCGAAATACGAAAAACAGCCATGCCGCAATGACGTAGCCCATGTCCACGCTGTCTGTTACGTACAGAAAAAGGCACAGCCCATAGAACAATACCGGTAACTCAAACAGGTTTTTCAGGTTATTCGCCGGGTTATTGACGGCTTCAGGGAGCAGCTCCACTGCTTTCTCGGGCGTCGTGTAGGTCTGCACCGGTACGCGTGCTTTCTTCATCGCCGGAATTCGCCTGGCGTACATTACGAACCAGACGATCGCCGTGAGGGTCATTACCCCGAGCATTGGCTGCAGTATCAGATCGTTGTTCATTATTGATTAATCCTTTGTCATGCAAAATGCATTCAGCTTGTTGCCATCCAGATCGCGGAAATAGCCCGCATAGAAATTGTTGCCGCGGGACCCCGGCGCGCCTTCATCGGCGCCACCCAACTCTATCGCTTTTGCGTGAAGTGCGTTTACGATATCGGGCGAGCCCGCAGCAAGGGCGACCATTACACCGTTGCCTACGGTCGCATCCTTGCCATCATAGGGCCTGAGAATTGAGATGGCGGGCGAATTTGAACCTGTCGCCCAGGCTATGAACGTGTCACTTTCCATCATGCGGCTTGCGCCAATAATGGCGAGCAGCTCGTCGTAGAAATTTGCGGCCTCATCGTATCGATTGGTGCCCAGGGTCACATATCCAATCATCACCTTCTCCTCGAAATTGACTACTCTGCGGCCAGGCCGATCGCCTGCCGCCACAACGCCAGCTTAGCCGAGAATGACATTGCCGCATAAGCCGGACTCGTCGACGGCAAGCCGACTCGCTGAATTGAATCGGCTTTCGCTTCGATATTCACGAATTTCGCAAAAAGCGCTTCGGCTTTCCGGCCGTTGAAGGCGATCAGACGAATTCCGGAATACGCGGCAAGAAATCCTTCGAAGTCGTTCGCGCACGCACCGTCCAGCCGGATGTTCGCATCCATGCTGCCCGGACGTACCGAACTTTGCAGCACATCCCAAAGCGCAATCCGGTTTTCAACCAGCTGCCCACAACGATCGGCATAGTCGCCCCTGATGCCAAACAGCTCTCGCATTATCGGCCAGAACACGTTCTGCGGATGCGCGTAGTACTGCTGCTCAGCAATGGAGCGTTGACCGGGCAAGCTACCCAGTATGAGAATGCGAGCACCGGAACCGGCAATCGGCGGGAATCCTTCGGATGGTCTCGATGCGGTTTTTATCGCTGCCATTTCTGAATGCGCCGTGCGAGCATCTCCATGTCGCTGGCATGCCGATTGCGCATTACAGGATCGTCGGCCGTGATATTCATCGCGCGCACGGTTTTGCGAACCAGCCGGCTTTTTTCATCAAAATCGAAATCGATAATATTCAGACAACACATCGACTGATCGAGCAGGCCGAACGCTTCCAGCCCTACCCCGGTTGCCCATCCGAGGACCGCAGCATTGGTGCCGCCATGAGCGAAAACCGCCAGGTTGTGCCACGATTCATCAACAAGCAGAGACTCCATCGCGGTGCTGACGCGCGCATAGAAATCGCGGTAACGCTCTCCGCGCAGGAATCTCGAATCCTCTTGCGGTGCCCGCCAGTGAGAGAAAGCGATATCCGTATATATATCGTAGCCACCCGCCGTCTCTCCCTTTAGCGGCCGGATTTCTTCAAGCTCTGCGAACACTTCCAGCTCAATCTCGCGATCACCCATGATCGTCTTGCCGGTTTGCTGCGTTCGTGGAAGGCCGGTGCAGAGTGCTTTATCAACGTGGATGCCGGCAAACAATTCGGCCATTCCCGCCGCTTGTGCTCTGCCCCGCGTATTGAGATTAACCGAATCCGGATCGGCCACCCAGTTGCCGTTTTCGTCGATGTAGTCGACCGCGCCATGCCGAAACAGGTACAGGCGACGCCGGCTTGCGCCGTCGATGGCGACTCGGCGGTTCTTTGCATGATCGATTTCCGACACGGCAGTCTCGCTAGTAGCCTCGTTCGGGGTCCACGACGTTCAGCAGTCGCTCGCCTGCGGCATAGCGCCTGAGATTCTCTTTGAGCAGGACGAAGTGTCGGTCTCGTTCGCCGCCGCGGGATGCGACATGGGGAGTTATGATGACATTGTCGAGCTGCCACAAGGCATGATCTGCCGGGAGTGGTTCCGGTTCAGTCACGTCGAGACCGGCCCCACCAATTTGTCCTTTTCGGATCGCGTCGGTCAGGGCATCCGTATCCACGGTGCCGCCGCGACCGACATTAACGAACAGAGCACCCTTTCTGGTAGCAGCAAAAAATTCAGTGTCGAGCAGGTTTCGGGTGGAGTCGGTCAGCGGCAGAGCATTCACAATAACGTCTGCCTGTTCCACGAGATCAAGAAGCTCGTCAGACAATCCAACGTATTCTACGTAGGACGGACCCTCCCGGCTGCTGTTGCGGGTTCCGATCACGCGCATGCCGAGCGCGGCAGCACGTTCTGCCACCTCAGTGCCGATTCCGCCCAGGCCGATTACGAGCAACGTTTTTCCTGAAACCGGGACCATTGAGGCCGACGCCTCGGAACTCCTCATCCAGGCGCCCTGACTCATGCCCTTCGCATACACGGGAAGGCGCCGCGCCAGGGCGAGCATCATGGCAACAGCATGCTCGCCGATTACCGGGGCCGACATCTTCTGCATATTCGTCAGTACGACCTGGCCGCTGGCTATGGCCGGAACATCAACGCAACGTTCGGCTCCGGACGAAAAAATCTGAACCCAGACCGCACTTTTCGCAGCCGCGAGCAGTCGTTCACTGCACGAGCCGATGATGGCATCGACATCGGCCGCCTTCCCAATGGCCTCAGCCTCCGAATTCACGACAACAAATTCCGCGTCCGGCAGAAGCAGCCTGAGGGCATCGACCTCATCGCCCAGCCGCGTGACCATTAGCTTTTTGGCCCCGCTCCAGTGCGGCAGATCGCGTACGGCAATTTGGCCTTCGACGATCCTGGCGTCACGTATGAGTTCATCAATCGAAATCTCTGCCGGTGATGCCGTCGCGTGCAGCAGCAAGAAAATACAGGTAACAAGACGCAACAAAGCTTGATTCATATCGGTCCTCGCAGAGCGTATTTTTCGAGTAGGCAACACTGACAGTCTACCCTACTCGATGGACCGGGCTGGACGGCACGATGAGTATCGACCTGGTTTTCCGGCGCCGGGAACGGGGCGTGTCTCACCGGGCGAGTTTGCGCACCCCGATCCCGCTCGACGGGAGCGCTGTTCGAGTGACCGGGATATGCCCCGCGATTGGCGCCGCGGGGCTTGTCGGAACCAGCGTCGTTTACGCCGGGAAGAAGTCGATTGGCTTCGTCGTCGTAATTGCTTCGACGTCTCTGGCCTCGAAGCGGAAGAGCTTCACACGCTGCACCAGTTTGCGCTCGAGATCGGGATCTCCGAGCTCACTGGAGACCACCTCACACATCGTGACCTGTCCGTTCGGAGCAATAGTCAGTTTGAGGACCAGCTTGCCTTCGAGTGAAGGGTCCATTCGCAGCGCGCGATTGTACAGAGCGAAGATCGCACCCTTGTTCTTATCGAATACGAGCTCGATTTCTTCGCGAGAGCGCGACGCTTTGCCGCTCGAGCCGACACGCGAAGCGGCGGCGCCGCTCTTGCCGATTCCGGCGACCGGGCTCGCGACCTTGGTCGTTGACCGCCCTGCAATACTCGTACCCCCCGTATTGCGGCTCATGCTCGCGGTATTGATACCACGTGACGCGACGCCCGCCTTGGATGTGATCATCGAGCGTTCATTGCGCACAGCCTCGCCCACCGATGCCGTCAGAGGACGGTCGTCGGCCATCTGCTCCACGAGGTCCTTGTCAACCAGGTCGGCAAGGTCTTCGGCAAACGGCATCAACGCAGCTTGCGCCTGCTCACGGGCAACCTCTTCGCGATCAGGCTGCGGTTCGGGCTCCGGTTCCGGCTCAGGCTCAGGCTCAGCTTCGACGACCTGCTCAGGTTCTACTTCTTCGGGCTCCGGCTCCTCTTCCTTCGGCGGCGGTGGCGGTGGCGGAAGTGGTTTCTCTTCGAGCAGCAGCTGTGCGATCCGCGGTGGGATCTCCTCAACGTCGTACGGATCCGGTTCCGGAACAGGAATGAACGGCCACACGAGCCCGAGTACGGCACAAATCAGGAATATGATGCCCAGCAATCGCCGGAACTTGCGTTCCTGGCCCCGGCCCGTCGACTCCTGTCCGTCGTCCCTGCGCCCTAGCGCGCCGCCTGAATGTTGTCCAGCTTGTCTGAACTCTTCTGCAGCACCGCCAGCGAAATCCGTCCGTAATCTGATTTCGTGCAAGTCGCCATTACTTTTTTCAACAAACGGTAGGGGATGTCTTTGTCCCCCATGATCGTCACTTCTCGTCCAGCGACTTCGGCTTGCGCCGCCCGGCGCAGGACTCGATCATTCTGCGACAACAGCGCTTTGCGCAGTGCCGGTATATCGTTGCCTTTGGTCGCCATGACATTTGCGACCTTCGCCACCGGCGTGCCCTGCACGATGATGTCCGTCTCGCCAATCAGGATGACTACGGTCTCCTTGGCCTTGTCTTCGGCAATCGATTCCGGCAACTGCAGGTCCTTCGCGTTCGGCAGCGTCTCCACGTCGGATGAGTTGACGAGCAGAAAGAACACAAGGATCGTAAAAATATCCATGAGTGATACGAGATTCAGCGCACCGGCACCTCTGTGGCGCTTGTGGTGCTTCTCCATTCGCTTGGCGCGGGCTGACTTGACCATTAGCTATCCACCCCCAGTCGTAACCGGCGCATCACCGATCGAGATGTCGGGGAAAAGGTCGGAGCGAACTATCGCGTCATCCTCGATATTCTCCGCCACCCGCACCGTGTCCATAACCTGGACCAGGGTGTCATACGGGATATCCTGCTCGAGAAGGATCGATGCGTCCGATTTCTTCGGATACCTTTTCTTGAGCTCGGAGAGCTTGGCCCTCAGTGCGTCGTAGTCGTAACCATCGTCGCCGTTCGGGTAAACACCGAGCAGCCCCTGGTTACGATCGCCAACCTCGATCTTGCCTTTGCGTACAATGACTTCCAGTTGAAAGACCTGTTCCTGCGGGTCCACGGGCTCAGTAGAGGAGCCTGGCAGATTCAATTCGAGAATCGCCAATCGTGAGAACACCGCGGTAATCAGCAGGAACGGAACCAGAATGACCATCAGGTTCATGAATGCCGTAATGTTGAGTTCGGTCGCATCATTACGATAATGACTACCGCCTCGTCTGCGGCTACGAATCATGTCTTACGCTCCGGCTGTCTTCAGTTGACGCTCGGTCACGGCATTGAGGAATTTGACGCTTGCCATCTCAAGACTGTCGACGAGACCGTTTGTCTTCGTCTGCAGCAAGGCGTGCACGAGCAGCAACGGAATGGCGGCCATCAATCCAAAGGCCGTCGTATTCATCGCAACGGAGATACTGGCGGACAGCATGTCTGCCTTGTCTGCCGGATTTGCGTTCGATACGGCGGTAAAGGCGTTGATCAGGCCGATAATCGTGCCCAGAAGGCCCAGAAGCGTCGCTACGTTCGCCAGCGTCGCAATGTAATGCGTGCGCTTTTCCAATCTCGGCA
>CAMYIS010000005.1 GCA_947258485.1 uncultured Woeseiaceae bacterium | reverse complement strand
CGCCCCGATTGTTCCGCCTCCTCGATATGGATGCGCGCCGTACTTTCCTTCGCGATGCGACCCTCTCGTTCCGCGCGCATCTTTTGCAGCATTCGGACCCGGCCTTCGTTGCGCGTGCGCCGCGCCTTGATTCCTTGTCGTATCCACACTTCTTCCTGTTCGAGTTTCTTGTCGAATCGGGCTTCGGCTACAGCCTCGTCCTCGAGCACTTTCTCTTTGCGACTCAGGAAGTTGTTGTAATCGCCGGGCCAGCTCGTCAGCTTGCCCCGGTCTATCTCGACGATTCGTGTTGCGAGGCGCTGCAGGAAAGCGCGATCGTGAGTTATAAACAGAACGGCGCCGGGATAGCCGTAAATGCGATCCTCCAGCCACTTGATCGTCGCAATATCGAGATGATTCGTCGGCTCATCGAGCAGCAACAGGTCGGGTTTCTGTACCAGTGCCTTTGCAAGTGCCACGCGGCGTCGCCAGCCACCCGAGAGTTCATGCATTGACTTGTCGGCCGGCAGATTCAATTCGGTCATCGTTGTTTCGACGCGCTGTTCCAGGTGCCAGCCGTCGTGCGTGTCGATCTTTGCGTGCAGCGCTTCGAGCTCACGCAGGCCGTGTCTGTCGAGCTCGAGTTTCGATCGGGTCTCGTATTCGACAAGCAGACGTTCAATCTGGATGAGCCCTGAGCGAATGACATCAATCACCGGCATGTCCATTGCTTCGGGCAAGGTCTGCTCCAGTTGACTGACGATGAGGTCTGATCTTGCCGTGATCTCACCACGATCTGCTTCGAGCGTTCCCATGATGAGCTTCAACGTCGTTGACTTGCCGGCCCCATTACGACCGAGCAGGCATATTCGTTCACCAGGCTCGATCGAGAAATCGGCGTCGCGCAGGATGACCTGCTCACCGAATTCCAGTCCGATTCCGTCGAAACGAAGTAGTGACATGACAGGTCCTGAACGAGTTAGGCGTGTATCCTAGCCCGAAACACAAAAAGCAAACAGGGGAAGTGCATGAGCGAGGAACGTTTCATCGATCTTGAGAGCAGGATGGCGCACCAGGACCAGCTGCTGAACGAACTCAATGATGTGGTGACCGGGCAACAGGCAAAGATCATGCAGCTGGACGAGCTTTGCAAATCTCTGATAGCCAGAATCCGTTCGTTGTCTGACGCTATACCGGCCGCCGGTTCCGCAGACGAAAGGCCACCCCATTATTGATCGCTAACCCCAATCCCGCATGCCTTACGTTGGCGTATAGTGATAACTACAGCTGCGCCGGAGAAAAACGTCATGCCATCGATGCTTAGGCTGTTTGTATTGCCCCTCTTAGTCGTGACGGCTGTCACGATGGCCCAGGACTATGTGCCGGAAGACTTACAGGGCTGGCAGCAATGGGTTCTGAAGGACAAGGAATATCGCGACTGTCCTTTCTATTTCGATCGTAATGCCGCCGAGCGCCAGGATTTTGTCTGTGCATGGCCCGGGCAGCTGCAGCTGTCGGTCGTGTCGTCAGGCGCAGAGTTCACGCAGCAGTGGACCGTTTACGCACGCGAACAGTGGCTCTCATTGCCCGGCGGAGTGGACTACTGGCCCGACGCCGTTACAGTCAATGACCGGTCGGTTGAAGTCATTGCGCGGAATAATGTCCCGAGTGTGCGGCTCGCGCCGGGCACCTATCTCGTTGCAGGCCGCTTCGAGTGGGATGAGCGTCCGGGTGTGCTGCGTTTGCCGCCCGAAAGCGGGCTCGTCGCGCTTAACGTCGATGGCCGCAAGGTCGACCGGCCCGACGTGGATCGCAATGGCGTATTCCTGGGCGAGCGAAAACGCGATACACGCGTTGTCGATTCCGTTCGTGCCGAAGTTCACCGTCTCGTTGTGGATGACGTGCCAACGCGGCTCATTACGCAACTGCAGATCGACGTATCGGGTAGCGTGCGCGAGGAGCTGTTTGGCCCGATTCTGCCGGATGGTTTCGTGCCATTGAATATTCACAGTCCGCTGCCCGCCAGGCTCGAAGCAGACGGCAACCTGCGGTTCCAGGTTCGGCCGGGGCGCTGGACGATCTACCTGAATGCTCGCGGTCCCGGCGCCCTGAACAGCATCGTGCGGCAGGGCGCGGGCAAGAACCTGCCGGCGTCTGAAATATGGAGCTACCAGTCCAATGACCGACTGCGCGTGACGGCAGCCGAAGGGCTGCCTCCGGTCGATCCACGGCAAGTGCAAGTACCCGGGAACTGGCAGAATTTTCCGGCCTTTCGTGTCGATCCGGGGGCCACGTTTGCCATCACGGAACGCAGTCGTGGAGTCGTGTCGGCGACGAATGAGCTGTCTCTTGAACGAACCATCTGGCTGGATTTCGACGGCGACGGCTTCGTAGTCAAAGACAGCGTCGGTGGGCGCATGCGCGCAGATTGGCGGCTTGATATGGGGCCACCGTATGCCTTGCTGAGCGCGACTGAAAATGCGCGGGACCTGCTTGTCACGAAGGGTCGGGAGGAAGGCCAGACCGGTGTCGAGCTGCGGCAGACTAACGTCAGCCTCGCCGCCCTGGGACGGACGGACGCGCGAGGGTCGATGCCCGCTACGGGCTGGGACACTCGTTTCACCGATGTTCAGGCCACGCTGAATTTGCCGCCGGGTAACAAGCTGGTGGCTGCACCTGGTGTTGATAATGCCCGCGGGAGCTGGCTGAGCCAGTGGCAGTTGCTCGATTTCTTCCTGGTGCTGATTATCACAATCGCCGTGTGGCGCCTGTTGGGCCGCGGGTCCGGAGTTGTTGCGCTGTTGGCGCTCGTGCTCAGTTTTCACGAGCCGTATGCGCCAAGCTGGCTATGGGTGAACCTGCTGATCGCCATTGCGCTGATGCGTGTCGCACCGGCGGGCCGATTGCGTCAGATCGTTTCCGGCTACCAGTTGCTCAGCGCCGTGGCATTGATCATTGCGTTGGTGCCTTTTGTCGCGAACCAGCTGCGCATTGCGATCTATCCGCAGCTCGAGCCGCAGTACAACCAGTACCAGTTGTACGACTATGAGGCCACACCCGCATCCGCGCCTGCCGATCAGCCGATGCCTGTGCGGGAACGCAGGGCCAGCGAGCTTAAAGCTGAACGTTTCAGGGCCGAAGGCGACACGCTGGACGAGATACTGGTGACGGGCTCGAAAGCGATAGATTTTGTACGCTACGCGCCGAATGCAATCGTACAGGCCGGACCCGGCATTCCTTCGTGGCAGTGGAATACCTATTCGCTTAGCTGGAGCGGCCCGGTCGATGCAGAGCAGACCATGCGTCTCGTTGTGTTACCGCGTTGGCTGGTCAGCACATTGCGCGTCATAGAAGTTGCATTGCTACTACTGTTTGCGGCAGCACTGGCCGCCGAAATTCTGAACAAGCGCTGGGCATTGCCCGGCGGGCTCAGGTTGGGACGGAACCCGGCTGTCGGTGTGCTCGCTGTTGGAATGCTTGGCATGACGATGGTGCTCAGTCCGACTGCCGAGGCGCAAATGCCGGGCGCGAATCTGTTGAAGCAGCTGGAGCAGCGCCTGACCGAACCGCCGGACTGCGTGCCGCGCTGCGCGGAAATCGTATCTGCTGACGTAGACGTCGGTGCCGATGCCATCAACATGCGCCTGGGAATTCATGCGATGGAAGATATCGCCATGCCACTGCCAGGCTCTGCGGACGGCTGGCAGCCGCAGGTGGTCTTGGTCGACGGCGCAGCAAATGCGCGCGTCCTTCGCGGCGCCGATAATTCCCTGTGGCTGTATGTCGGAGCCGGACGCCACTCGGTGACACTGCGTGGTCCCGTTCCGGCCGCAGACAGCCTTGAAGTTGCATTTCCGTCGCCGCCACGCGTGATTACTGTTGACAGTGACGGCTGGTTTGTCGCCGGCGTCAAGGACCGCCGGCTCCTTTCAGGATCACTGCAGCTGACCCGCCTGCAGACCGATGCCGGTGGCTCTGACACCGTTCGCTGGGAAAGCGGTCGCTTTCCGGCATTTGCACGAATCGAACGAACCGTTGAGCTCGACCTGGACTGGCGTGTAAGGACAACCGTCTATCGCGTGGCGCCGACGCAAGGCGCGTTGACGCTGGACGTGCCGCTGATCGATGGCGAGAAAATTGTCAGCGGTGAATTTACGGTCGAGGAAAATCGTGTCCTGGTGTCAATGGATGCACAGCAACAATCGATCAGCTGGACATCGAATCTGCCGGTATGGCGCTTCGCGGTCGGCAATATCTGGAACGCCGAGTTCGAAGGCGTGCCTGAAAGCGATACCGGAGGTGATGTCAGCGATATTCGTGTCGCCGAATTCAATCCCCGGGGCGGCGAGCAATTGACGTTGATTGCGACGCGACCCGAGGCATCCGAAGGTTCGACCCTGGCATTCGATTCCGTCAACCTGGCGGTCACCCACGGCAGCCGGTCCAGCGATACGACGCTCCGACTTGGCTATCGCAGTACGCGCGGTGCTCAGCACGTGCTGCGCCTGCCCGATGGCGCTGAAGTGACGTCGGTACAAATCGACGGCCGGTCGCAGTCCCTGCGCGCCGAAAGCGGCGAGCTGACCTTGCCGATCCTGCCCGGCGAGCACACGATCCAGGTCGACTGGCGGCGCGGCGGCGAAATGGGCCTGCGCACATTGACACCGGCGGTCGACATCGGAGCGCCGGCCAGCAATATCGAACTGTCACTGACCAAGCCACGCGACCGCTGGTTGCTCGGCACGCGCGGGCCGCAGCTGGGCCCCGCGGTGCTGTACTGGTCCGAACTGGCCGTGCTGGTCCTGTTCGCGCTCATTCTCGGTCGTGTTGGACTTTCGCCACTCAATAGCGGTCACTGGTTGTTGCTGGGCCTGGGCTTTAGCACCTTCAGCTGGCCTGTGCTGGGCATAGTCGTCGTCTGGCTGCTCGCCTGCGGCGTACGCGAAAAGTGGCAAACCGACGTTAACTGGTGGCGTTTCAACCTGATTCAGCTTGCGATAGGCGGACTTTCGGTCGTTGCGCTGCTGAGCATCGTCACGGCCCTGCCACAGGGTCTCCTCGGCACACCCGATATGCATGTGGCCGGGCATAATTCCTATGGAGACGTCCTGAGCTGGTTTGCCGACAGCAGCGACTCGGCGCTGCCTGTGGCGTCAGTATTTTCGGTGCCGCTGTGGATTTACAAAGCGCTGATACTGGCCTGGGCTCTCTGGCTGAGCTTTGCGCTGCTGCGCTGGCTGCCGTGGGTATGGCAGTGCTTCAGCAGCCAGGGTTACTGGCGATTCAGAAACAGCGATGCACTGAGAGCTGAAGGCGAGGGAAAATAAACGTGTCACGTTTGCGATTACTCTGGATCGCCATCTTCCTCGGTGTGTTGATCTGGTCAGGGATCGGGCCCAAAGATTACGTGACCTGGTGTCTGGAAGTCTTTCCAGCGGTCGCCGGGGGTATCATTCTGTGGTTGACGCGCAAGTGTTTTCCATTAACGACGCTGGTCTACGTGTTGATCCTTATACACTGCATTATCCTGATGGTCGGTGGCCATTACACCTACGCCGAGGTTCCGATTGGTGACTGGTTGCGCGAGACGTTCGACGGATCGAGAAACAACTATGACAAGATCGGGCATTTTGCACAGGGCTTCATTCCGGTGATGATTGCGCGTGAGCTGATGATCCGGAATGTCGTATTTAATTCGGCGGCGTGGCGAAATTTTTACATTGTTTGTTTCTGTCTCGCTTTCAGCGCGTTTTACGAACTCATCGAGTGGTGGGTTGCATTGTTGTCTGACGAAGCGGCCGAGGCGTTTCTTGGAACGCAAGGATACGTGTGGGATACCCAGTCCGACATGGGATGGGCCCTGTTCGGGGCTGTGCTTGGCCTGTTGCTGCTCAGTCGGTGGCATGACAAGCAGCTCCGTGACCAGGGCTTTGTTTCCGCGTCCTGAGTCATGATGCTACGCACGGGAATCGTTTGCGTACTGCTGCTGGCGAGCGGCCCGGCCGTGGCCGCCGATTGTGTCGTTTTGCTGCACGGGCTCGCTCGAACCGCGGTGTCAATGAACCCAATGCAACGCGCTTTGACCGATGCAGGATTCGAGACCGCGAACATCGACTATGCGTCGCGTGACAACACGGTTGAGGAGCTGGCAGAGAACGTCATTCCGGAAGGACTGAACGCGTGCCGTGCCAAAAGCAGCGTCGGGCAAATACACTTTGTAACGCATTCCCTTGGTGGCATATTGCTGCGCCAATACCTGAGCATGCACCCAATTTCCGACCTGGGCCGCGTAGTCATGCTTGGCCCGCCCAACCAGGGCAGCGCTGCGGTCGACGAACTCCGCGAGGTTCCGGGATTTGACTGGCTGAACGGTCCCGCAGGACTGCAGTTGGGCAAAGGAGAGGACAGCGTGCCGCTAAAACTGGGTCCGGCCACATTCGAGCTCGGCGTAATCGCCGGTAATCGCACAATTGATCCAATAACATCGTCGGTGCTCGAGAATCCTGATGACGGGAGAGTCTCCGTTGAAGACACCAAGCTCGATGGAATGGCCGACTTTGTCGTTGTCGAACACTCACACGCTTTCATGATGCGAATGCGCCGTCCGATAGATCTGACGATCCGGTTTCTGAACAACGGGAGTTTTGCGGATTGAAGAGGGTCGCCTATTTGACCATGGAGGATATGGGAGATTTCGTTACCGATTTTCATTTGAGCATCGAACCAATGGCCGCGCTTGGCTGGCAGGTCGAGACAGTCCCTTGGCGATCAAGCGTAGATTGGGACAAGTTTGATGCTGTGTATATCTGCACTCCATGGGATTATCCGGACTACCTGCCGCAGTTCCTCGACGTTCTCGTAAGTATCGAATCGTCGCAGGCCCTGCTCATCAATGATCTTTCCCTGGTTCACTGGACGATGGAAAAGACCTACCTGCGAGATATCGAGCTGCGCGGCGGTGCTATCGTTCCGAGTACCTGGTACGAAGATTTTGAGTCGGTAAATCCGGCCGGTTTTTTCGCTGAACACGAGACCCGGAAGGTGGTGATCAAGCCGACCGTGGGCGCCAATGCCAAGGACACGTTCGTGCTGGCAGACCCTGTTGATGACGATGTCCTGCAAATGCTGCGGCAGGTTTATTCCGGGCGCGCTTTTTTTGTTCAGCCATTCATCGAGGCCATACAGTCGGAGGGAGAATATTCGCTGTTCTTCTTCAACGGCGAGTACAGCCATGCGATTCTGAAGACACCGAAAAACGGCGATTTTCGCGTCCAGGAGGAGCACGGTGCCGATATCAAGGCAGTACAGCCGCCCAAAGCGTTGCTCGATAGCGCACATGAATTGTTCGCTTCGATCGAACCGCTCCCCACCTATGGTCGAGGCGACTGGGTGCGAGGGCCGGATGGCAGCTACCTGCTGATGGAACTGGAGCTGATCGAACCGTCGCTTTACCTACGCACTGACAGCGGCGCCGCGGCGAGATTTGCGCGCGCGTTTGACGAGAGGTTTGAGAAATTCGCCAGTAAAAGAGCCCTTTGTTGATGCGACCTTCTCGGGCGTTCCCGCTGCAATAATCCGGCCGCCGTTATCGCCGCCCTCGGGGCCCAGGTCAATTATCCAGTCGGCCGTCTTGATGACATCGAGATTGTGTTCGATGACGACGACCGTATTGCCATGGTCACGCAAACGGTGGAGCACACCCAGCAGTTGTTCGATGTCGTGAAAGTGCAGGCCCGTCGTCGGCTCGTCGAGTATATAGAGCGTGTTACCCGTGTCCCTCTTGGACAGTTCCTTCGCGAGTTTGACCCGCTGCGCTTCACCGCCGGACAAGGTCGTAGCATTCTGGCCGAGCCGGATATAGGTCAGGCCGACATCCATCAAGGTCTGCAGTTTCCTCGCGACGACGGGCACATTCTTGAAAAACGCCAGCGCATCCTCAACCGTCATTTCCAGCACTTCGTGGATGTTCTTGCCCTTGAAGCGAATCTCCAGCGTTTCGCGGTTGTATCGTTTTCCACGGCAGACATCGCAGGGCACGTAGACGTCCGGAAGAAAGTGCATTTCCACTTTTATAACCCCGTCACCCTGGCAGGCTTCGCATCGGCCTCCCTTGACGTTAAAGCTGAAGCGCCCCGGCATGTAGCCACGCGAACGGGCCTCCTGGGTGCCTGCGAACAACTCGCGAATCGGCGTGAACAGCCCGCTGTAGGTCGCCGGATTGGAGCGCGGCGTGCGGCCGATAGGACTCTGGCTGATATCGATGACGCGATCGATCTGGTTCAGACCCTTGATTGCGTCGTGTGGCGCCGGATTGCGGCTGGCCCGATTGAGTTCTTCGGCAACGGCCTTGTACAAGGTGTCGTTGATAAGCGTCGATTTGCCGGACCCGGAAACACCGGTGATGCAGGTCATGAGGCCAACCGGGATAGAGGCTTCGACGTTTTTCAGGTTATTGCCGGTGGCGCCGACGATCACGATCTGGCGATCCGGGTTCGCCGGTGTGCGGACCTCCGGCATGGCAATCGCACGCTTGCCCGAGAGGTACTGGCCGGTGAGCGAGCGAGGCTCGTCCTTTATTTGCTGGGGCGTACCCTGGGCGACAACCTGGCCGCCGTGCACGCCGGCACCGGGACCGAGATCCACAACGTGGTCGGCAGAGAGTATCGCTTCCTCGTCGTGCTCCACGACGATGACCGTATTTCCGATATCGCGCAGGTGAGTCAGTGTGCCGAGCAGGCGCTGGTTATCGCGCTGATGCAGGCCGATGGAGGGCTCATCGAGGATGTACATGACGCCGACCAGCCCTGAGCCAATCTGGCTTGCCAGGCGAATACGCTGCGCTTCACCACCCGACAGGGTTTCCGCGCTGCGGTCGAGCGAAAGGTAGTCGAGGCCGACGTCAGACAGGAAGCCGACACGTTCGCTGATTTCCTTAACGATCTTGTCGGCAACTGTTCCGCGCCCTCCGCGACAAAGACGTGTCGGGCGGCGCGGTTCAGCCGGGTACCTTCGCAATCCGGGCAGTCCTGGCTATTCAGGAACTTCGAGAGCTCTTCGCGGACGGCACTGGATTCGGTTTCCCGGTAGCGGCGCTCCAGGTTGGGAAGCACGCCTTCGAAGCGATGCAGTTTCTTGATCTGCATGCCGCGCGAGTTGGCATAGAAGAACTCGATCTTTTCCTTGCCGCTGCCATGCAGGACGATGTCCTGTAACTTCTGCGAGAGCTCGTTGAATGGCGTTTCGATATCGAAATCGTAGTGCGACGCCAGGCTCTGGATCATCTGGTAGTAATAAGTCGTTTTGCGATCCCAGCCACGGATTGCACCCCCTGCGAGCGAAAGGCCAGGATTTACGACCACGCGGTCGGCGTCGAAGAACTGTTTGACGCCGAGACCGTCGCAGCCCGGACAGGCTCCGCTCGGGTTGTTAAACGAAAACAGGCGTGGCTCGAGTTCTGTGAGGCTGTAGCCGCAGATATTGCAGGCAAACCGGTCGGAGAAAATTATTTCTTCGGCGTCCGTATCGTTCATCCACGCGATACGCGCAACCCCGTCAGCGAGTCGCAGCGCCGTTTCAAATGACTCGGCGAGGCGCAGGCGAATATCGTCCTTTACTTTGAAACGATCGACGATCGCGTCAATGTTGTGCTTCTTGCGGAGATCGAGTGTGGGCGGCTGGTCGAGTTCATAGATCTCCCCGTCGATGCGCGCACGGATAAACCCCTGTGCCTGCAGGTCGGCCATGAGCTGTACGTGCTCGCCCTTGCGGTCGACAACCACGGGCGCGAGCAGCATCAGCCGCGAGCCTTCGGGCAACTCCAGCACGTGATCCACCATCTGGCTGACGGTCTGCGCCTCCAGCGTGATGTCATGGTCCGGGCAGCGAGGCGTGCCGGCACGCGCAAACAACAGGCGCAGGTAGTCGTAAATCTCGGTGACTGTGCCGACTGTCGAGCGCGGATTGTGAGATGTTGATTTCTGTTCGATCGAGATCGCCGGCGACAGTCCATCGATGTGATCGACATCGGGTTTTTCCATCATCGACAGGAACTGGCGCGCATAAGCGGACAGGGACTCGACGTAGCGACGCTGACCCTCGGCGTAGATCGTGTCGAATGCCAGCGAGGACTTGCCTGATCCGGACAGCCCTGTGAGCACGATCAGTTTTTCTCGCGGCAGGCTGAGGTCGATGTCGCGCAGGTTGTGCGTCCTGGCGCCGCCAATATTTATGTGACCAATAATCGACTTCATAACAGGGATTCAGGGATCGGGAAACAACCTGTTAATATACGCCGCCGCGCATCCGCGGCGCAAAGGAAGTCCACGATTGAGCTCAGAAAGCCCTGCCACGATTATCCCGATGCTTGCATCCGAGCGCCGCTCTGTGGCCGTGGTTGCGCTGATCTCGATGATCCGCATGTTCGGCCTGTTCGCGCTGTTGCCGGTGCTGTCGCTGTATGCGGCCGACCTGCAGCAGGCCACGCCGCTGCTGATCGGGCTCGCGGTTGGTGCCTACGGCCTGACCCAGGCCGGGTTCCAGATACCGCTGGGCGCGCTCTCGGATCGTATCGGGCGCATCCCGGTTATTCTGCTTGGCCTCGCGATATTCGCGGCCGGCAGCGCGCTCGCTGCGCTCAGCGATTCGATTTATGGCGTCATTGCGGGTCGCCTTTTGCAGGGCGCCGGCGCCATATCGGCGACGCTGACCGCACTCATCACCGATGCCACGCGCGCGGAAGTCCGGACCCGGTCCATGGCCGTATTCGGCATCGGTATCGGCATCTCGTTTATGGTTGCGATGGTGGCGGGGCCTCTGATCGCCGCACATTTCGGCGTCAATTCGCTGTTCTGGATCGCCGCTGTGCTCGCCATTGTTGCAGGCCTGTTGCTCGGCTTATTGCCTGAAATCCCGCGCCCGGTGCAGCGCGCGAGCTGGAGCCTGGTTCCGGCGTTCCGACCGGATCTGCTGCGCATCGATTTTTACGTCTTCTTGCTGCATACAATCATGACCGCCACGTTCGTCGCGCTGCCGTTTCTGCTGAATGACCGGCTTGACATGGCCTTGACCGACCATTGGAAAATGTATGTGGCTGCGCTTCTGTTCTCGCTGCTCATCGCCGTGCCGATGATTATCAAGGACGAACACGAGGGACGCAGCCAGCTCATCGGCATCGCCGTGACCCTGGTTCTCGGCGCACAGCTGGCGCTGACGTTTCTCGGTTTCTCCGTGGCGCCCGTGTTCCTGGCGCTGGTTTTGTATTTCGCCGGCTTTAACTTCCTCGAGGCCGGCCTGCCGGCACGATTATCGAAGCTCGCTGATGACGACGTGCGCGGGGCATCGCTCGGTGTATTCTCAAGCGCACAGTTCCTCGGCGCTTTCTCCGGCGGCCTGATCGGCGGCCGGTTCCTGGGCCAGGGCCGGCCCGCTGATGTGTTCTTCGTCTGCGCGCTGCTGGCCGGTATCTGGCTGGCACTGCAGGGCTTCGGGCGCCTGCGGCGGGAATCGGCATAATTCGGGCCTTGCATCAAGAAATCGGGGTAGCTTTTACCCCCTCAGGCTCTACAATAGTCCCCCCTCGCCGCCGTGGCGGCGGGTCACAACCTCGGACAGGATCCCGAGACGCGCTATATGCCAAGTGGCTCGGCCGTTACGAACTTTACGGTCGCTACCAACGAGTCGTGGAAAGACAAGCAGACCGGTGAACAGAAGGACCGCACCGAGTGGCATCGGGTGGCGATGTTCAATCGCCTGGCGGAAATCGCGGCCGAGTACCTGCGCAAGGGTTCGCAAGTATATATCGAAGGCAAGCTCAGGACGCGCAAGTGGCAGGGCCAGGACGGCAATGATCGCTATACGACCGAGATCATCGCCGACGAGATGCAAATGCTGGGTAGCCGCGGCGACAGCGGCGGCAGCTTCGGCGGCGGCAGTAAGGGCGGCGGCAAAGGCGGCCGCAGCCAGGGCAGTGGCGGCAGTGCGCCACCTCAGCCGGGTCCCGACGACTTCGACGACGATATTCCGTTCTGATTCGTCAGTAGAGCAGGGCAAACGCAAGGCTTGCGACGATCAAGCCCGAAAACATAACGGGCAGCCCGACTTTCAGCCACTGCAACGGGGTGATCCTGGCCTCGGGCACGCCGCTGCGCTCGGCCTGTGCAACGACGACGATATTCGCTGTCGCACCTATATGGGTGCCATTGCCGCCGAGCGCCACACCGATCGCCAGTGCCCACCACAGCGGTCCGGTGTCGATGCCTTCGGCAGACAAGGCGCCAATAATCGGAATCATGGTCACCGTAAACGGAATGTTGTCAATCAGCGCGCTGAGAATGGCGGCGATCCACATGAGTCCCAGCGCGGTCACAAGCAACATGCTCGGGTCTCGTGCCATTATCGCCAGTTCGCCGCCGATGAGGTCGAGCAAACCGGTTGCCTCGACGCCGCCGACGATTACAAACAGTGAGGCGAAGAACAGCAGGATAGACCAGTCCACCTCGTCGACGAGCTTAGTGCAGCTTGTGGTGCGCGAAGAACAGAATCACGACCAGGCCCATCACCACCAACATGCGATTGACCAGGGCAGGATCCTGAATGGCCTTGCTTTCGTCGAGATCGACGAGGTCCTGTTCACCGCCACGAGACCGCAGCGCCTTGCGAAAGAAGAACAACAATAGCAGCAGGGTCGCGACCCACGGCGCTGTTGCCAGTGGCCCCATGTTGATCAGAAATGTGAGGAAGTCTATGTTAGCCGCGCTACCGATCATGATATTCGGTGGGTCGCCGACGAGCGTCGCTGCACCGCCAATGTTCGACAGCATGGCCTGCCCAATCAGAAACGGCGCCGGGTTCAGGTTGAGTAGCCGTGTGACGAGAATGGTGAGTGGGGCGAATATGATCACCGTGGTGACATTGTCGAGGATCATGCTCAGCACGCTGACGGCTATTCCCAGGTAAAGCATCAGCCGAACCGGGCTGCCGCCGGACGCTTTCGCGAGACGAATTGCCATGTATTCGAACATGCCCGTTGTGCGCAGCAGTGCAACCAGCAGCATCATGCTCATCAGCAATACGATGGTGTTGGCGTCTATAGCGGTCAGCGCCTCTTCCTGGGTGTAGAAGCCCATCCAGCCGCCGACGACGATCATGGTGACAGCGCCCGCCAGTGCGGCGTAGGTCCGATGCAGGCGTTCGCTGAAGATCATCGCGTATGCGAGGACGAGGATGGCCGTGGCCACCCACATTGAGGTGATATCGATGTGCAGTTCCACGTCTATGGCGAATTCCGATCGAGGAAGCGGCGCGCCAGAGACACGGTGCTCAGTGTGCCGTGGTAATTGTGCTCGTCGTCGATCACGAACAGGTAGCTTGTGCTATAGCTTTGCATCACCGCCAGGGCCTTCACCATCGGTGACGCCGGCGTTATTGTCGGGATGTCCTTGACGATGAACTCATCGATGGTCATATCGAGCAGCTCCTTTTCCCTGATCGGCGGAAACTTCAGCGCCGTAATCGTGTCACCCAGCAGCCTGGCGTGTTCGATCATGGCTTCGGGAATACAGACTTCGCCGAGAATATGGCGGATAGACGCCCTGCCGGTGACACCGCCGAATTCGCTTTCACGCACTCAGTGAATAGCTCGCGGACGGTCATTCCCGGGAATGCCGCCGCTGTGGGCACTGCGAATTCGATGAGGTTCATGGCTGGCCACCGCTCCTGGCTTGGAGAATACCACCCCCGATCATAAAGTCCCCCGCCGGCTGGCGCTGTACGGACAAATACTTGCGCTCCGGCCGCCTGTGGGCCGTGACTGTTCGGTACCGGTGGTGTAGGATCGCGCGCCTCTGTAATCCACGTGGGGCAGGCCGAAAAGCAGCCTGTGCCGCTAATTCACAGCGGGAAACAGAAGCAATGGATGCGTTCAAGGAGCCGCACGGCCGTGAACTAAAAGATCTTTACCTCGATCCAACGGCGGCCGAGGCTGAGAAACCGGCGGCGCATCGTATACTCGTAAAATTCGAGAGCATGGGTTTTATTCAGTGAAGCTGTACATCAAGACCATGGGTTGCCAGATGAACGAGTATGACTCGGACAAGATGGCGGACGTATTGCGCGAGTCACATGGCTACGAATTGACGGACACGCCCGACAATGCGGACCTGTTGCTCGTGAATACCTGTTCAATTCGGGAAAAGGCGCAGGAGAAAGTGTTTTCGGAGCTGGGCCGCTGGCGCGCTCTGAAAGAAAAGAAACCCGGAATCAAGATCGGTGTGGGCGGTTGTGTGGCGAGCCAGGAAGGCGAAGGCATTACGAAGCGCGCGCCGTTCGTCGATGTTGTATTCGGGCCGCAGACCTTGCATCGCCTGCCCGAGATGATTGACGGTGCGGCAGAGACAGGAAGTTCGGTCGTCGATATTTCTTTTCCCGAGATCGAGAAATTCGATTGCTTGCCTGAACCACGTGCTGAAGGTCCCACCGCGTTCGTCTCTGTCATGGAAGGTTGCAGCAAGTACTGCAGTTTTTGCGTTGTGCCATACACGCGCGGCGAAGAAATCAGCCGGCCTTTCGATGATGTAATCGCTGAAGTAGCGAGCCTTGCAGAGCAGGGTGTGTGCGAAGTCAACCTGCTTGGCCAGAACGTCAACGCCTATCGCGGCCCGATGCACGACGGAGAAATCGCCGATCTTGCAACGCTGATTTATTACGTCGCGGCCGTCGAAGGCATCGAGAGAATTCGATTCACGACATCACACCCGGTGGAATTCACAGACAGCCTGATCCAGGCATACGCCGAAGTGCCGAAGCTTGCGAGTTACCTGCACCTGCCCGTGCAGCACGGTTCTGATCGGGTGCTCGCCGCGATGAAACGCGGACACACTGTTCTGGAATACAAGCAGAAGATTCGGAAACTGCGCGAGGCTCGTCCTGACATTTCCCTGTCATCTGACTTCATCGTCGGATTCCCGGGCGAAACAGACAGGGACTTCGAAGCGTTAATGGACCTGATTGCCGATATCGGCTTCGACCAGTCATTCAGTTTTATCTACAGCGCGCGTCCCGGAACGCCGGCAGCCAGTCTTGTCGATGACACGCCAATGGATGTGAAAAAGCAGCGGCTCAAAATTCTGCAAACGCGCATCAATCAGCAGGCCTTGGACATCAGTCGTCGGATGGTGGGCACGACGCAACGCATCCTGGTCGAAAAGATCTCGAAAAAGAGTTCGAGCCAGGTCGCCGGCCGGACAGAGAACAATCGCTGGGTGAATTTCGACGCCGACGCGTCATGCATCGGGCAGTTTGTCGATGTCACGATTACAGAAGCGCTGCCCAATTCTTTGCGTGGCCGACTGGTACTTCCCAAGGCGCGTGCTTCAGGGTAATCTGTGAGCCAATGATCTATTGTCCCGATAGATACACTGTCATGTTCTTCGCCAGGCATGGCACCGCCCCTGTCCCCCTGACAGGCGGCTTACTGCCAAGAGGTTTTGAATACAGATCTTGAATGCTGTCCAGATTTCTCGGGACGTCGTCCTCGAGCCCGCCGACAATAGCCGCCTCGCCAACCTGTGCGGCCAGTTTGATGAACACCTTAAACAAATCGAACGTCGACTGGGCGTCGAAATTGCCAGCCGTGGAAACCGTTTCCGGGTAACCGGCCGTCCCGGAGCCGCCGAGGTCGGCGGCGACGTGCTGATATCGCTATTCGAGATGACCGACAACGAACGTCTGGATCCGGAGCGTGTACACATGATGTTGCAGGAGTCCTTTATGAATGATGTGGATGCGGTCGCGCCAGAAGCTGAAGACGCTGAAAATGAAGTCTTCACTATTCAGACGCGACGCAAACTGATTCGCCCGCGCGGTGTCAACCAGACGGCGTATATGCAAAGCATTCAGCAGCATGATCTCGCTTTTGGCATCGGGCCTGCTGGTACGGGCAAAACCTATCTTGCGGTCGCGAGTGCCATCGATGCGCTCGAGACTGAGCAGGTTCGCAGGATCGTACTCGTTCGGCCAGCTGTTGAAGCAGGCGAGCGCCTGGGATTCCTGCCGGGCGATTTGTCGCAAAAAGTCGATCCATACCTGCGTCCGATGTACGACGCGCTCTACGACATGATCGGCGCCGAGCGTGTTACTCGCCTGATCGAACGTAACGTTATCGAGATTGCTCCGCTGGCTTTCATGCGCGGACGTTCCCTGAACGAGTCTTTCGTTATTCTCGACGAGGCACAGAACACGAGTGTCGAGCAAATGAAAATGTTCCTGACGCGCATCGGTTTCGGTTCACACGCGGTCGTTACCGGTGACATTACACAGATTGATCTGCCGTCCGGCCAGCAATCCGGCCTCAAGAATGCGACCGAAGTTCTCAAGGACGTCAAGGGTGTGGCGTTCACCTACTTCACGCCGAAAGATGTGGTTCGTCACCAGCTCGTGCAGCGCATCGTCAGAGCTTACGAAGACAGTGAACAGGAAGGCTGACGGACCTGGTGACTACCCAGGCTTCGCTGGTCGTCGACGTCCAGATCGCATGTAAAGAGTCCGGCATTCCGTCGGCACGACAAATAAAATCCTGGGTAACACGTGCCGTCGCGGGCTCCGGGAGAACGCTTGCCGCCAATGCTGAAATGTCGGTGCGCCTGGTCGAGAGGGACGAGATTCGCTTACTGAATCGCGACTACCGGCAACGGGACAAGGTGACCAATGTGCTGTCTTTCCCTGCGGGGGCGTTTTCAGGGCTGCCGGCGGAAGCCGCGCAGTTACTGGGCGACGTCGTGGTCTGCGCCGCGGTGGTGCGCGATGAAGCGGCAGAGCATGGCAAGCCCGTCGACGAGCGTTGGGCGCATATGCTGGTGCACGGCACGCTGCACCTATTGGGCTACGATCACCAGACGGCGTCTGATGCCGCGGAAATGGAGGACCTCGAGACCCGCATCCTGACGGCAAACGGCATGACCGACCCCTACCTAACGTCTCGCTAGAGACCTGATAGACTTGGAGATTATGAACGATAAACCGCCAAGTACGAGCGGCTCGGGAATTCCTGGACTCGTTGCGCGAATCAAGCGCGCGTTCAAGGGTGAACCCTGGAGCCGCGATGAAATACAGACCTTTATCCAGTCCGAAGTCGAACTCGATGCC
>CAMYIS010000004.1 GCA_947258485.1 uncultured Woeseiaceae bacterium | reverse complement strand
GCCGAAAAATGCGCTCGGGTACTGCTTGGAGATAACGATCTCGTCCTCTGCAGGCTGCAGGCCTTCCGGCCAGTTTCCCAGCGGATTGCCCGCGACGAAGGCTTCGAGCGCGGGAACCTTGCGATAGAAAACGCCACCGTCGCCGCCACCCTGCTGGTAGACCACGTTGGTGTAGAAGACGGGAATGCCGGCTGCCCGGGCAGCGTCACGTATGCGCAATGCTGATGACAGCGCTTCGTCCACATTTGCATACAAAGGACTTTGCTCGTCGAAATACGCTTCGACAAAGTCAACGAGAACTAGCGCGGGCGCTTTTCCGAAGCCAAGGCTGCCGTCAAAAGCGCCGCGATAATTCTCTGTGAGGTCGTCACTCATTCATGAGGTCAGAAGCTGTAGCTGAATTCCACCCCGTAGGTTGCCTTCGCGGCCGGATGAATAAAAGATCCGCCGAATTCAGCCGCCGGTATAACTTCCTCGAGATATTGTTCGTCGGTAATATTGCGGCCCCACGCGGTCGCTGACCAGTTCTCGCCTTCTAAACCTATGCGAAGGTTGAGGGTATCGTAAGCGTCACGCTTGGTCTTCGAAAAGTCCTGCGAGCGATCGCCGAGAAAATCCAGGTTTGCCTGCGAGCGATCGCCGAGAAAATCCAGGTTTGCAAACGCCTGCCAAATCGTAGGAGTCGACTCACCCTGCAACGTGTGGAACCACATTTCTCCAACATGCTGAAAATCTGCTCGCGCATAGAAGTTCATATTGTTACCCATGGGAATTTCCAGTTGCGCGCCGAGATTGAAGGTTTCTTCCGGTGCCTGCGGCACATTGTTGCCTACGGACAAGGGTCGATTGAGGTTTTTATCGATTTCCGAATCCAAGAAGCCTAAGCCGCCGAACACCGAGAAATTCTCGGTTGCCAGGAAGTTGAAGTCCGCCTCGAAGCCCTGGATCGTGGTTTCATCGATCGTCGTCACAACGCGCAGAAGACCGAATGGACCCGCGAAGAACTCAAAGAACTGGTTATCCTCGACATCAGTATTGAAAACTGCAGCATTCAGTCGCAAGCGATTGTCCATCAACTGGGTTTTGACACCGAGTTCGAAGCTACTCGATACTTCTTTGTCGTATTCGTCCTTGATCGTAAGGCCGGCCTGGACAACTTCGCCAGCACCGCCAAATCCGCTGTTAAACCAAAAATTCAGCAAGTCCTCGCTACCGATGGAATTAAAGCCGCCGCTGCGAAAGCCGATACCCCAGCTCGCATACAGGTTAACCGCATCGCTCGCGGCCCAGCGCCAGGACACTTTGGGCTGCAGCTGGTCGAACGTCCGGCTGCGAGCCGGAATGCCGCCCGGATTCGAGACGAATGCCGGATTAATCGGTCCCTGAGCATTGATGTTCAGGCCTGAGGCGCTCACATTCGGTACCAGGTTATTAACCTTGCGGTCTTCCTGGTCCCAACGCAGCGCAATCGACAGCTCACTGGATTCGCCAATGTCAAAGCCTATTTCGCCGAATGCGGCGATCACGCTGGTCTCAAAATCATCCCAGAACAACAGGTCGGTCGGGTTCGGACCGGTCGGGTCAATGTAAGGCTGCCTCAAAAAGCCGAGACCCTGATCGGCCCCGTACGCGACGACGACTTCGCGGTCGATTTCCGTCGCATACAGACCGGCAATCCAGCGTACCGACTGATCCTGCGGCGACGTGAAGCGTACCTCAACACTGGAATCCTTCTGATTGCGTTCCTGGTACTGGTAGCCGTCGCATGATGTCGGAGTATATGGGCCGTAGATTCCGGCGAAATCGTTTTCGGGCGGTGGCGGTGGCGGTAATACGAGAAACGGTGACACGGGATCGCCAAACAGATCCGATCGAGTGAAGCTATTTAGCGTTGCTCGATCAGCCTGACACGCCGGTGTCAATTCATAACCGTAAAACGTGGCGCTCGTGCCATCGGACAAAAGGTACTCGTCCAAATCGTTGAACGAAGCGATGAATGTCCAGTCGCCCATTTCCGTTGCGTAGTCGCCTTTTACGGCGAACTCGGTCGTTTCCTGCTCGTTCTCACCGGGAACGTTAAAGGCAAAAGTGAAGTTATGGGCGTTCACATCCGCAAAGAAATTCGACCCTATCGCATTGAACGCGGGTATCGCGAATACAGCATTGAAGTTAATCGCTCCACCTTTGACGCTCGAGTAACCGGCGCGCACGTCCCAGCTCAGTCTGTCATTCGGCTCGAACATCAAGCGGGCGCGCAGCGTCGTATCTTCGAGATAGTCAACGCCAGAACCTGCGTTCTCAAAAATGTTCGAGTAGACGCCGTCGAATTCGCGGTAGCTGGCAGCAAGGCTGCCGCGCACGCTTTCGCCGAGCGGTCCACTCATGCGCACCGATCCTTTGGCCAGGCCGTCGCTACCACCACCCACTTTGACTTGACCCGCGAATTCATCGCCGGGCTCTTTGGTCGTGACGAGGATGGCGCCGGCAACGGCGTTGCGACCGTACAGTGCCCCCTGCGGACCTTTCAGCACCTCGATCTGTCTGACGTCAACTAGCTCTTCATTGAAGCTGTTGGGATTCGTGCTCAATATGCCGTCGGCTGACCTGCGTATCACCGACATTTGCCGAGTCAACGATCGTAACGTTCGGCATCAGCGAAATAAAATCGGCCGGCCGCTCGACGCCGGCGCGTTCAATCGTCTGCTCAGTAAATGCAGTGATTGCGATCGGCACGTCCTGGAGGCTTTCAGAGCGTTTTCGGGCCGTCACGACGACTTCTTCTATCGCAGCCGCTCCACCTTGCTGAGCGTTTGCCGTCGCGAACGGAAAGAACGACAACGAGACGATAAGTACAGCGGTTCTGTGTGGTGTTTTCATGGTGTTGATCCCATCTAAAGTTATAAAATCCTAACATTAAGTCATTATAATCGGCAAAAGTGTATCCACATTGGGGCCTTTCAGCGTTCGCGCTTGCTCAAATCGGCGCCCAGCTCCATCGCGAACTGGTAGCGCTTAGGGTTGTACAAGCACTCCAGAACATCGACGACGGTGCCATTTTCATCGTAGGAGTGCCTCCGAACCGACAACAACGCCTCACCAGGCTCGACTTGAAGTTCATGCGCGATCTTCGGAGGTGCGTTCCTGGCGCTCAACACCTGATCAACCTTGGTGAGCCTGAAACCGCAATCTCGCAATACATCCAGCCGCGCTTTGCTTTCGAGATTCCGTTTCGTGAAGCCACCGGTAACTCCGACCGTCCAGCTAACGTAGTGCGCGTAGGGTTCACCTCCTTCATTACTCAGGACGCGAACGACCTTGTGGACAGTATCCTGATCGCTCAATCCGAGTTGCTCCCGAATCTCGGCCGGGGCCACGACCTTCTCAACGGAAATCACACGGATAATGCTGTGCTTGCCCATCTCAATCAGGTCCTCCAGCATACCAACCAACGGAGCACGCACGGGCTGCGGCTTGTAATGGTAGGTAACGTGCGACCCCTTGCCGCGAAAACGCGCAATCAGATTTTCTGCCGCGAGTTCGTCCATCGCACGCTTGGCCGTGATCCGCGATACGTCAAATGTCGCCGAAAGCTGTTGCTCGGTCGGCATTTGAGTGTCGTAGGCAATCGTCCCATCCATGATCGCGCCCTTGAGCACCGAATAGAGCTGGTGGTAAAGCGGCACCCTGGTGACGGAACCACCCTGGGCCAGCCGCCACTCGGATTTCAGTGATGCCAGTAAATGACTCACGGCGCCTCGGGTGCAGGTAGGTGCGTCTCCTCGAGTGAGCGTGCTTTGATCTCCTCGATAGTTCCGCCGAAACTGAACAAGCCGCTGTCTTCCCGGCCCTCACGCATCTTCGCCCGCAGCTTGTCTGTCGCCGCGGCATCGACTGCCCCGCCGCTGCCGATGACGACGCCATAGCGCTTGGCACCCTCGACACTGACCAGGCCCCGACTCACGTCGGCCGCAACGTGTGCCGGGTCACGTTCGAGTGCATCGCCCCAGCCGCCGCCGCCCCAGGTATTGAAATACAGCACATCGCCTTCGTTGACGCTCACGCCATCGCACTTGGCGGGTAGCCATTCTTCGCCGCCATCAGCCCTGACAAGCCGCTTCGTCGAGCGCATGCCCGGCTCGCCGCCACGGACACCCCATGGATACGTCAGCCAGCGTTCGTCATGAACAGCGATCTCACCATCCACGAGGAACTCATAGGCAACCGACAATCCGTTGCCACCGCGGTGCAGGCCCGCGCCTCCCGAGTCGGCAATCGGCTCGTACTTGACTATGCGCAAGGGGAAATAAGCTTCGATAAACTCGTTCGGCACGTTCGTAAAGCCCGGCCAAAGTGAGTGCCCATCGGGGCCGTCGCCAACCGGGCGCCCTGGGATTCCGCCAAATCCGATCTGGAATAACTGGAACCATTCGCCCTTCTTGTCGTACCCCGAATAGAAGAGATGTGGACTGTCTGAGAATCCCGCCGCGTTCATGGCATCCGGGGCGCCCTGACCGAGGACGCCGCCCATGACATCGAATATACGACCGAGCGCGTGCGTTCGGCCTGACAGCGCGGCAGGGAATTTCGGTTTCAGGAGGCTACCCTCCGGAATGCGAACATCGACGAGCTCGTAAAAGCCGTCGTTGAACAGGATGTGCGGGTCGAACAGGTTGATAGTGAACGAGCCGAAGAACATCTTGAACATCTCTTCGTTCATGTAAAAGTTAATTGAGCTCTTGGCCTGCGGATCCGTACCTGTGAAGTCAAAGATCGCGACGTCACCCTCGCGCCACATTTTGCAGGCGATCTTGTACGGTCCTTTGCCGACGCCATCGTCACAAACATAGTCTTCGAAATACGAGGGCTCCTCCGGCACGATCATGTTGATAATCGAGCGCATCGCTTCCAGGTTACGATCCAGCATAATTTGCATAGTCGTAAAGAAGACGTCATCGCCGAAACGATCCGCAATCTCGACGCAACGCTTCGCAGCCGTGCGGCAGGCAGCGACAAGCGCGTTGAGATCGAAACGATTCCACTCCGTTGTGCGGACGTTATGCAATATCAGCTCAAGTACGTCTTCCTGCAGCACGCCTTTCTTGTACAGCTTGGTCGGCGGAATGCGAATACCTTCCTGGTAAATAGTCTCCGCCTTGATCGGAATCGATCCGGGCACCATGCCGCCGTTGTCTGACATGTGTCCGAACATTGCCGACCACGCCATATGACGGCCGTCCTTGAAGATCGGTACGAGTACTATCCAGTCCGGCAAATGAGACACCGCCGCATTGCACATGTACGGGTCGTTCGTCAGGATGATGTCACCGTCTTCGAGTTGCCCGTCGTAGGCTTCCATGAAGCCGTGGATAAAAGATCCGAACTGGCCCACGACCATCTTGCCGTCCCGGTTTGCGACCATCGGGAAACAGTCGCCCTGTTCACGAATACCCGGGCTCATGGCGGTGCGAAACAGCACCGCGTCCATTTCCTCACGGACATTCCTCAGCGCGTTCTCGATTATGTCTACCGTGACCGCATCAACGTCAACCGTTTTGAACGGCGTGGAGTTTGCTTGAATGATCTTTGCTGGCATGACGAACTCCCCTTAAACCGGATTTATCAGAAGATTGCCGACTTTATCGACAGTGGCGGCATGCCCGGGAAGGATCAACGTGGTTGAGTCCATCTCCGAAACGATCGCAGGCCCGGTTATCACCGTTCCAATGCCGAGTTTCCCGCGGTCATAGATCGCCGCATCGTGCCATTCCTGCTCGTAGAAGTATTTGGTCGCGTGAATGACCGCATCTTTCGGATCGGTCGCTTTCCCGCTAACTTCTTTGAGATCGGCCGTCAAACTGCTCTTCGCTTTAACAATTGCACGAATCATTACGATTTCATGATCCTTGCCATGCGCAAACGTAAACAACTGCTCATGCTGTCGGTCAAACTCGTCAGTCAGAACCGCAAGGCCCTTACTCTTGAGTTCTTCGTCCGTAACACTTAGTGACAATTGGAACGCTTGTCCCGCATAACGAATATCGGCCTGGTAGGTGACCTGTTGCTGATCCGCGGCGATACCGTCCTCCTCGAAGGAGACGGCCGCTTTCTCGCGTAGCGCATGGAGTTCGGCGATCAACTGTTCCGCGGTGATCTGGTCGACGCGCGCGACGAAGGTCTGCGATGCCTCATCCTGGACCTGAGTCGTCGCGTCGCCATATGCACATAACACACCCGGCCCGGGCGGGACGATCACTGGCCAGGCGCCAGACAGCGTGCCCAGTGCATTAGCATGCAGCGGACCCGCTCCGCCGAATCCGACGAGCGCAAAGTCACGCGGATCGTAGCCCTGCTCAACCGAGACGAGGCGCAGCGCGCCGAGCATCGACTCGTTAACGATCTTGATAATGCCTTCCGCGGCGGTCATCAGGTCGATACCCATGGCGTCAGCCAATTTCTGCACGGCTTTTTCCGCCGCATCCCGGTTAATGGTCATCGCGCCACCCAACTTCACATCGGACGGAAGGTAACCGAGAACGACGTTCGCGTCACAGACGGTGGGTTGCTCGCCACCCTTCATGTAGGCCGCCGGTCCCGGGTCTGCGCCAGCCGAATCCGGGCCCACGCGAAGCGCCTTGGTCAGCTCGGGTACAAACGCGATCGATCCGCCGCCCGCACCGATTGTCCGTACGTCAACAGAAGGGGCCCGAACCGTGATGTCACTAACCCGGGTCTCGCGACGAATATGTGCCTCGCCATGCTGTATCAATGCAACATCCGTCGACGTGCCGCCCATGTCGAACGTCAGGATGTTTTCGAAGCCTCCGCGTTTGCAGAAGTACATCGCGCCCGCGACGCCGCCGGCCGGACCCGACATCAACATATTGACGGGAGACTCTCCGGCTGCACGTGCCGACGCAAGGCCACCGTCAGAACGCAGAATTGCGAGATGGACATCATCGCCGAGTCGTTCCTCGAGAGAGCTCTTCAGGTTAGTCACGTACTTGGACACCTGGGGCCTTACATAGGAATTTACGACCGTCGTCTCGGTTCGCTCGTACTCCTGCATCTCCGGAACCACTTCGCTGCTGATCGAAATGGGAATGTCGCCGAAAAATTGCTGTGCGACTTCGCGCACTTCGACCTCATGAGCGCCGTTGATGTAAGAGTTCAACAGGCACACTGTCAACGCTTCCACTTCGCCGGTGTCGGCAAGCGCTTTTAAGTCTCTGCGCAACGCCTTCTTGTCCAGAGCGCTGACGGCGTTGCCTTCGGCATCCATGCGCTCATCGGCTTCAATCGTGAGCTCGAGGGGCGCCAACAGCGGTGCCTTCACGTAGCTGACCCAGCCACCCAGCCCGCCCGGGCAAAATGAGCGCGCAACCTGCAACGTTTGCCGGTAGCCCTTCGTCGTCACCTGCATGACTTTGGTCGGATCGATATCCGACTCATCGCAGATTCGGTCGATGCCATTCAGTACGCCAATGGATGAATCTTCTGGCGTCGATGGTACCTTGGCCATAAAAGTGTGGCCGGACGACTCATCGACCAACAACAGGTCGGTAAAGGTACCGCCAACGTCTACACCTAGACGAAACGTCATGTTTTTTCCCCTGATCGTAGAGTGTTCAAATAATTGAATTTTCTCTTAGGTCAACAAGCTTCTCATCGCTCAGTCCGAGCTCGCCCCCGTAGATTTCCTGGTTGTGTGCGCCTAGCGTCGTATTGCCTGGCCAGCGAACTTCGCCCTGGGTCTTTGACATCTTTGGAAATACATTTTGCATCTTGAGGTTTGGCCATTCCGCTGTTGGCATATCGATAATCGCCTCACGCGCCTGGTAATGCGGATCTTCGAGCATCTCGGGCGCCCTGAATATCTTGCCGGCCGGAACCCCGGCTTCCTGCATTAGCGCGTCGATTTCAGCCATGGTCTTAGTGCTTGTCCACTCGTTGATGATGCCGTCGAGAAGCTCCATATTCGCGCCACGTGCCGTGTGACTGCTAAAACGCTCATCCTCGGCGAGTTCCGGTTGTCCCATAGCCGCGCATAGTCGCGCGAATACGGTGTCCTGATTTGCTGCAATCAGAAAAATGCCATCCGAACAATCGTAAATGTTCGATGGAGACACGTTGGGCAACGTCGCCCCCGAACGTTCCCGAATGTAATTACTCACGACGTATTCGGGAATTGTTGCTTCCATGACGTTGAGAACGGACTCGAAGATTGAAGCGTCGATGACCTGCCCTTCGCCCGTCCGATCGCGATGATGTAATGCGGCGAGCGCGCCATTGCACGCGAAGATCGCAGCCAAAGAGTCGCCGATCGACAGCCCCGCGCGACTCGGCTGACGATCCGGTTCGCCACACAGATAGCGCATGCCGCCCATCGCCTCTCCGATCGAGGCATACCCCGCGCGTTTGGCGTAAGGTCCAGTCTGGCCGTAACCCGAAACGCGAATCATGATGATTCCGGGATTGATTGTTACGAGGTCGTCGTAGCCCAGCCCCCAGCGCTCCATCGTTCCAGGGCGAAAGTTCTCGAGCACCATATCCGCCGAGGCGATGAGCTGCCGCACGAGGTCCTGACCCTCTGCCTCGCGAAGATTTGCCGTCACGCAACGCTTGTTACGCGCGCAGACGGTCCACCACAACGGGTAATCGCCCCGCCCCCAGTTTCGCATGGGGTCACCTTGGTTCGGCGGTTCCACCTTGATGACATCGGCACCCATATCGGCCATCAGTTGCCCACAATAGGGTCCGGCAATGAGCTGCCCCA
>CAMYIS010000003.1 GCA_947258485.1 uncultured Woeseiaceae bacterium | reverse complement strand
GCAAATATGCTCGGCCTTTACGGCAACAACCCCGAGGAAGCCTACAACTACACCGTAGCCAAAGACAGTGATGGCGAACCTCTGGATGCTTCGAAGTACAACTATGGCATCCATTTCGAAACCCCGCCGCCGGTGAACGCCTTCTGGTCGGTGACGATGTACAAGTTACCTGCCATGCTGATGGTTGCCAACCCGATCAATCGTTATTCGATTGGCGACCGCACCCCGGGCTTTACGCCAAATGAAGATGGCTCGGTGACGATCTACCTGCAACGTGAGTCGCCTGGCCCGGACAAGGAATCGAACTGGCTGCCCGCTCCGGATGGCCCCTTCCTGCTGGGCCTGCGCATTTACTGGCCCGAACAGGATATTCTCGACGGCAAGTGGGAGCCGTCGCCAATTAAGAAAGCAAAATGACAGGCGATGAAGACGTGGACGGCGCCAGCGGAGGGACAAATGAAACGTTTATTGGTGCTTCTGTTGTGTGGCGGGCTCCTGGCGGCGTGCGCCGACGATGCGGCAGACAAACCGAGGGTTGATAACGCCTCTGAAACGGTGAGGCTTGCCGATACAACGATCGAGTATTTCAGCGAGGGTCAAGGTGACGTTGTGGTGCTGCTGCCCGGCGGAGGGCTCAATGTCAGTTATATGGAAGGCCTGGCCCAGTCCTTGTCCAAGGCAGGCTATCGAGTTGTTCGCATCAATCCGCAGGGAGCCGGCACGAGCAAGAGTGCTGTAGATGCTGTCACCCTTCGCGACCTGGCAGGCGATGTCGCAGGGGTCATTGAAGCCTTGGATGTTGGGCCAGTCCATGTTACCGGGCATGCTTTCGGCAATCGAGTCGCTCGAATGCTTGCCGCCGATCATCCCGAATTGGTCCGAAGCGTGATTCTCCTGGCAGCGGGAGGGAAAGTGGCGGCCACTCCGGAAGCTGATGCAGCACTCGAGGTGGTCTTCAGCCCCACGGCCACAGACGAGGAGTACCTGGCTTCGATGAAATACATGGTGGGAGATCCGAAGGATGCAAAGATCCTGAAGCCGGTGCCATTCAGTTCAGGGCCGCGGCCACCGCCGACTTGGATGACTGGTGGGCACCTGCCGGAAAGATCCGATATCTCGCTTTGCAGGGATCCCACGATCAAGCAGCGCCGCCAGAAAACGGGGTCTTGCTCCGAAAGGATCTGGGAGACAGGGTTACCCTGGTGTCATTGAAGGGAGCAGGACACCTGATGCTGGTCACTCGACCCAAGGAGACGGCCAAGGAGATCGTGGCCTTTCTAGAATCACTTGAAGAGGATCAATCATGACGAGTCGATCGACTCGGCAACGAACCCTGCAAGCCTTGCTGAGTACAGGGCTGATTGCCTTGGCGTCGGGGTGCGGCGGGACCGCCAGCGACAAGGCCACGGCAACCCTCGATGACGCCCAGATGGAGAACCCTGCACGCACGCACGAGAAGCCCAGGCTCGTCCTCCAGATCACTGTTGATCAGTTCCGGGGCGACTTGCCGACGCGTTACGCCGATCGGCTCGGCGAAGGCGGGCTGCGTTACCTGCTCGAGGAGGGCATCCACTACAACAACGCCCACCATGGTCATGCGAACACGGAGACCATCGTCGGCCACGTGACCCTGGCGACCGGGTTCGACCGCAAGACCGGGGTCACGACCTACAACATCGAGGATCGCGACGAGCATCTTCTGACCGAGGGTGCGGACGTGGATGCTGCTACCGAGATCGACCCCACGCAGAAGGCGGCCACCAGCGACGGCCGCTCGCCGCGGGCCATCCTGACGACTACTTTCTCTGACGAGTTGGCCTCGCTCACTGCCGGAAGAGCCAAGATCTTCGGCGTTTCTGTCAAGGATCGGGGAGCGGTGTCGATGGCGGGCCATACCGGCAAGGCCTTCTGGTTCTCCAAGGCTACCAACCAGTTCGTGACTAGCAGCTACTACTACGACGAGTACCCCCGGTGGATTGTCGACTGGAATGCCAGGAAGATCCCGGAAAGTTACGCAAATACCGCCTGGAAGTTGTTGCACCCGATCGACACCTACCTCTTCGGAAAACAGGACGATCAGGAGTGGGAAGCCGAGCTCGGCAGCTATGGCCGCACCTTCCCCCACGAGTTCACGACACCCGAGAACCCCTATTTCTCGACGTTCCTCACGATCAGCCCCGCGGGCGACGAGATTACGACGGACTTCGCGAAGACTCTTATCGCAGAGGAAGGACTTGGGGATGACGATGTCACCGACTACCTTGGTGTCAGCTACTCCGCGACCGACTACATCGGTCATTTCTTCGGCCCTTCGAGCCTCGAGTCCGAGGACAACATCCTGCAACTCGACCGGACGCTCGCGGATCTCTTCGCCTATGTGGATCAGGAAATCGGGCTCGAGAACACGCTGATCGTACTCTCCGCCGATCATGGCGGACCTGAGGCTCCCGGGTATCTGAACAAGCTCGGTATCCCGGCCGACTACGTCTCGCCGGATGAATGGGACAAGGATCCGGTCATTGCGCAGGTCAAGAGCAAGTTCGGCATCCGGGGCCAGATGATCGAGGGCTACGACCATCCTTATCTCAGTGTCTTATGCGATCCCGAGCACTTCGTTGGAACGCGGGACGGTTCCCGACAACGGATTGACGCGAGCGGTCCTTAACAACTACAACGCCGCGCGTTCGGGAAACATCTATGTGGTGTTCAATCCCGGCTGGTTCATTAACGATCTGGACGGGCTGTCTGTGGCAGTTGTCCACGGTTCACCCTGGCGGTATGACACCTACGTGCCGATTCTTTTCGCTGGGAACGGGATCGAGCCGCAGAGGGTCTCGCGCCGGGTTCACACGGTAGATGTGGCAATCACACTGGCCACGGCTATCGGAACGCGACCACCCTCTGGTGCTGCCGGCGAAGTATTGCTGGAGGTTCTGGGGCAACAGCCCTAAACGAAATTGAACTGGCTGAATGGGTCAAGGATTCTCGAAGAGAGTAGCAAATGCGACGGCAAATGAACCGCTGTAAGTCGATATCTCGCAGGGGCTTGTCATCCTGCTTTTTAATCGCCACCTTGCTCTGCGTCCCGAGCGGTCTCGTCTCCGCGCAAAACAGCACAAAGGCGGCAGAGGCGGGCAATGCAGCAGCAAAACAGCCAGATACCGTGCTCGTGGTCCGCACGGGCAGCCCGCAGCAAACGCTGCAATCCTGGCTGGATCATACTCAGAGAGCCGATCTTCTGACCGAGCAGGCCATCGAGGAACAGACTCGTGCAAACCTATCCCGGGTCTCCGCGAACGGGCGTCGCCTCCTGGCGCATCTCGATCTTTCCCAAGCGCCGGTGGCCGTGCGCAATGAGGTCGGGTTCAGGGCCACTTAT
>CAMYIS010000002.1 GCA_947258485.1 uncultured Woeseiaceae bacterium | reverse complement strand
TCGAACAGTGCATGTTCGTGACGAGACCGACGGCAGCCTGTACCAGGTTGAAGCAGACCCGCTGTTCGCGGCGGATGGAGCAGGCTCCAGCATTCGTCGCTCGTTCGACGGGTCAGACACGTTCGGCGGAATCGAGTCGCTATTACGGCACGGCTACAAGGAACTCTCTATCCCGGCCGGACCCGGCGGCGAGTACCAGCTGGCCTCGGACGCGCTGCACATCTGGCCGCGTGGCGGGTTCATGCTCATCGCGCTGCCGAATCCTGGCGGCGATTTCACACTAACGCTGTTCCTGTCCAATGTCGGTGGCAACAGTTTCGAGAGCCTCAGCGATGAAGCTTCCGTGATTGCGTTCTTCGAGACCCATTTTCCCGACGCGGCCGCATTAATACCGAAGCTCTGTGACGACATGTTGAATCACCCGCTAGGCACGCTGGGTACCGTGCGCTGCCGGCATTGGCATGATCGCGGCAACGTCCTGCTGCTGGGTGACGCAGCGCATGCCATAGTGCCGTTCCACGGGCAGGGCATGAACCTCGCGTTTGAAGACTGTGTTCTGCTCGACCGCCTTGTCACAGAACACGGCGATGACTGGGCCAACGTATTTGCACGATTCGAAGCCGAACAACTCGCGAACGCCAATGCGATTGCCGACATGGCGTTGGACAACTACATCGAGATGCGCGATACCGTACGCGACCCGAAGTTCGCATTGCGCAAAGCGCTCGCTTTCGAACTCGAGAAACGCTTGCCGGAGCAATTCATTCCGCGTTACTCGATGGTGATGTTTCACGCCGACATTCCGTACCTCGTGGCGCAGCAACGCGGCGAGGTTCAGAAAGCGCTGCTGGAAGAGTTTACGGAAGACGCGAATTCCATTGATGAGGTCGATATTTCAGCGGCAATAGACGCGGTGAAGAGACGCCTGCCACGAATAGATACGGTCAGGAACGACCTTGCCGTTCATAGGTCCTGAACTCGAACGCGTATTGATTGACGTCATCTGCCTCGTGGGGCTCGCGGTCTACGAGTTGCCAGGTGGCTTCGTCGATCGCGGGAAAATAGGCATCGCCGTCGACCGTGGCGTGCACGCGCGTAACGTAAAGACGGCTGGCTTTCGGCATGAACAGTTCGTAGACCTGGCCACCGCCGATGATCATGATTTCCTCGGCGTTGCCGGCAACGGCCAGCGCGGCCGCGGGTGACGCCACGACGTCGCAGCCATCGGCTGCGAAATCGACCTGTCGGGTAAGCACGATATTCTGCCGGCCCGGCAATGGCCGACCGATAGATTCCCAGGTCAAACGTCCCATGACGATGGGTTTCCCCAACGTCAGCTGCTTGAATCGCTTCAGGTCGTCCGAGAGCTTCCATGGAAGATCGCCCTGTACGCCGATCACGTTGTTCATCGACGTCGCGACAATGATGCTGATCATGATGCGTCGATCAGACCGCAACCGCCGCCTTGATGTGCGGATGCGATTCGTAGTTGAGAATCTCGAAGTCCTCGTACCTGTAATCGAAGATCGTCTCCGGACGACGCTTGATAGCGAGACGCGGCAACGGCAGCGGCTTGCGCCTTAGCTGCTCATCCGCCTGTTCGAGGTGATTCGAATACAGGTGGCAGTCTCCGCCGGTCCATACGAAGTCACCGACACCCAGATCGGCCTGCTGAGCGAGCATGTGAGTAAGCAACGCGTAGGATGCGATGTTGAACGGCACTCCCAGGAATATGTCACAGCTACGCTGGTACAACTGGCAGGAAAGTTTGCCTTCCGCGACATAGAACTGGAACAGGCAATGGCACGGCGGCAGCGCCATGTTCTCGATTTCCGCAACGTTCCAGGCGCTCAGAATGATGCGACGGGAGTCAGGCGTTTCACGCAGCTGCTGCATGACCTGCGCGACCTGATCGATGCTGCCGCCATCCGGCGTCGGCCAGTTACGCCACTGCACGCCGTAAACGGGTCCAAGGTCACCGTTTTCGTCGGCCCAGTCGTCCCAGATCGAAACGCCGTTTTCCTTGAGGTAAGCAATATTGCTGTCGCCACTTAGGAACCACAGCAGCTCATGAATAATCGACCGCAGATGCAGTTTCTTCGTCGTGACCAGCGGAAAGCCCTTGCTGAGGTCGAAGCGCATCTGGTGGCCAAAAATACTGAGGGTTCCGGTGCCCGTGCGGTCTTCCTTCTGTGTGCCCGTTTCGCGAACGAGTCGCATCATGTCGAGGTATTGCTGCATGTCAGGCCTTTTCCCCGGCCGCAACGTCGGAACGGTAGGCCATGAACAGCAGAACGGCGCCGGCTACGACCATCGGCAGGCTCAGGACCTGGCCCATTGTTACCCAGCCCAGCGCCAGGTAGCCCGGGTGGGCGTCAGGAACTCTGTAAAACTCGATAATGAAGCGGAACACGCCGTACAGCAGCAGGAACAGGCCCGACGCAGCGAGGTAAGGTCGCGGTTTCGCCGTATAGAACCAGAGAATTGCAAACAGCAGGAAACCCTCGAGGATGGCCTCGTATAGCTGGGAAGGATGCAGTACCTGGCCATTGACCAGGAATCCCCAGGGCACATCGGTCGGCTTGCCCCAGAGTTCGCCATTGATGAAATTGCCGATGCGGCCAAAGCCGAGACCGAGCGGCGCAACCGGTGCGACGAAGTCCGTCATGCGCCAGATCGAGTGGCCCAGCTTGCGGCCGTACAGCCACATGGCGATCATCACACCGCGATCATCACACCGGCGAGTCCGCCGTGGAACGACATGCCGCCCTCTGTAATCCTGAACAGGTAAAAAGGATCGCTCGTGAGCTGGCTCCAGCCGTAAACCAGCGCGTAACCGACGCGCCCGCCGACGATGACGCCGAGCATGCCGTAGAAGATCAGGTCATCCACCTGCTCCGCGTTGATCGGCGAATCGCTTCGTTTGCATCGCCGCCGGGCGAGCCACCATGCGAACAGGAAGCCGATGACATACATCAGGCCATACCAGCGAATTTTGAGAAACCCTATCGAAAAAATTACCGGGTCGATCTCAGGGTAGGTCAGCATGTAATCCCGCTCGGAATTGGTACAAGACGGGTATCATAGTCAGTTTCAGCAACGCGTCATAGTGGCGATCGCCACGAGGAAACCATGTCCAATCGTCTTGCCCGGGAAACGAGTCCCTACCTGCAACAACACGCCGACAATCCCGTTGACTGGTATCCGTGGGGCGATGAGGCGTTCCAGGTGGCGCGCGAAACCGGCAAACCCGTCCTGCTGTCGGTCGGTTATTCGGCCTGCCACTGGTGCCACGTCATGGCACACGAGTCATTCGAGGACGCGGCAACGGCCAAGCTGATGAACGAGCTGTTCGTCAACGTCAAGGTCGATCGCGAAGAGCGCCCGGACGTCGACAAGATCTACCAAACCGCACATCAGCTGCTGACACAGCGCGGCGGCGGATGGCCGCTCACGATGTTTCTTGACGGCGAAGACCAGCGGCCGTTCTTCGGCGGGACCTATTTTCCGAAGGAAGCGCGCTACGGCATGCCGGCGTTCGGTGAGCTGCTGAAAAACGTCGCCGGCTATTACGAGGACAAGCGCGATGAAGTTCGCTCGCAGAGTACAAGACTGCTGGAGGTATTCACGAAGCTGGAACCAGCGCCGGCCGGACCTGGCACAGCGCTGGATGCCACCCCGCTCGCCGTCGCGCGTAACACCTTCGAGCAGACTTTCGATCGCGACTACGGCGGCTTTGGTTCCGCGCCGAAGTTTCCGCATCCGACCACGATCGATCGACTGTTACGGCACTGGCGTGCAAGCGCGAACAACGCCGAACCCGATATCGAAGCGCTGTTCATGGCGACGTTGACACTGACGCGCATGGCCAATGGCGGCCTGTTCGACCACGTGGGCGGCGGCTTTTGTCGCTACTCGGTCGATCGCTACTGGCAGATCCCGCATTTTGAAAAAATGCTGTATGACAACGGTCCGCTGCTCGCGCTGTACGCCCAGGCTGCACTTGCGACGGGTGACTCGCTGTTTGCCGATGTGGCGAATGCGACAGCGCAATGGATGCTCGCCGACATGCAGGCGGACAACGGCGGCTTTTTCGCCACCCGGGACGCGGATTCGGAGGGTCACGAAGGCATTTACTATCTGTGGAACCCGGAACAGGTGCAGGAGCTGCTCGGCGATGACTACGAGGTTTTCGCACGACGCTTCGGCTTGAACCAGGATGCTAACTTCGAGGGTCAGTGGCACCTGACGGTGCGGGAATCGATCAGCGACATCGCCACCGCCACCGGGCACAAGGAAAAAGACGTAATGTCGGCAATCGACGCTGCGAAAAAGACACTTTTGCACGAACGCCTGAAACGCGTCGCGCCGGGCCGCGACGAAAAACAACTCACGTCATGGAATGCCCTGGCGATTCGCGGTCTCGCGATTGCCGGCCGCGCGCTCGATCGCCCGGATCTCGTTGATGCCGCGATCCGCGCCACAGAGTTCCTGAAAACGACAATGTTCGTCGATGGCCGCCTGCTCGCCAGTTATAAAGATGGCGAAGCTCGCTTTCCGGCGTACCTCGATGATCATGCGTTCCTGCTAGATGCCCTGCTGGAACTACTGCAGGCGCACTGGGATACTGCGCATCTCGAGTTTGCGGTACAAGTTGCCGAGCTGATGCTCACGCACTTCGAGGATAGTAAGGGCGGCGCGTTCTATTTCACCGCGGACGATCACGAAGCACTGATCCATCGCCCGAAACCATTGGCTGACGAAGCTGTGCCATCGGGCAATGGCATCGCGGCATTCGCACTGCAGCGCCTGGGGTTCCTGCTTGGCGAAACGCGCTATCTCGATGCCGCCGAAAGAACGCTGCGCGCAAGCTGGCGGGCTATCAGTGAATATCCGCACGGCCATGTAAGCCTGCTGAACTCACTCGAGGAGTACCTCGATCACCCGGAGATCATCGTTATCCGCGGGGACCGCGACGAGATTGCGCGATGGCAGCATGCCGCGGCCAGGCTGTACGCACCGCGGCGGCTCGTGTTTGGCATCGGCGCTGATGCGGGGGACCTGCCCGGCGCATTGGCAGACCGCAAAGCGATTGACGGAGAGACCGTTGCCTATCGCTGTCTCGGCACACACTGCGAAATGCCCGTAACGACATGGGAGGCACTGGCAGCACAGCTCAGCGAAGCGGCTGCGGGCAACCAGCAGCCGTAAAACAGAGTATGCTTTCTGCAAATACGCAATCAAGAACGGACGATCCCAAATGATTTCAAACCGCAAATTCTGGATTTCGATGGCGGTGTTCCAGGTGCTTTTCGCGCTCGTGATTTTCGTCACTACGCGTGACTACTATTTGCGAAAAGCGAACCCGGTCAGCGGACATCCCGCGACGATGAGCTCGCCCGCACTCGACTGGCAGAGTGGCATCAACGAAACCGGCATCGCTCAGCTGAGTACGTCAGCCTTCAGCGATTCGGCTATCCAGGACCCCGCTGAAATCTCGCGGCGCGCCGATGAGTTCTTTACGAACGGGCAATACGAAAGAGCCGCGAACGCCTATGAGCGCTTGCTCACGTTTGATTCCAAAAACGTGGAAGTCCACAACAACCTGGGCCTGACGTTGCACTACCTCGGTCGCTCCGGGGAGGCCCTTCGCCGGCTCGACGAAGGCATTGCGCTCGACCCGAACAACCAGAGAATCTGGCTGACGCTGGGATTCGTCAACAGCCAGCTCGGCAATATCCAGCAAGCGCGCACGGCGCTCACCAAGGCAACGCAGATCGGCAGCGATCCGTCGATCAGGCAAGCCGCAAACAAGATGCTCGAGAGTCTGCCCTAGGAGGTTCACGCAGTCATGCTCAAAACCAACACGCTATTGCTCATCCTCTGCGCCACACTCGCGGTTGCCTGCAGTCGCTCCGACGATGCGAAAGGCGGCAAGACGGCCGCAATTGCAGCCGGGCCTGCGGTCACCAAAGTAGGCAATGAGCGGCTCGTCAGCGCCGGCAGCGACGCCGCCAACTGGCTGTCACATGGTCGCACCTATGACGAACAGCGATTTAGCCCGCTCGAGCAGGTCAATCGGGACAACGTCGGCGAACTCGGGCTTGCGTGGTACTTCGATGTACCGACCCAACGCGGAATGGAAGCAACGCCTATCGTCGTCGACGGCCGCATGTACGTGACAGGTTCCTGGAGCATCGTGTACGCGCTGGATGCCGCGACCGGCAAGGAACTCTGGCGCTATGACCCCAAAGTGCCGAAATCCTGGGCGCAATACGCTTGCTGCGACGTGGTTAACCGCGGCGTCGCAGTATGGCAAGACAGCGTGTTCGTCGGCACGCTCGATGGCTACCTGGTCGCCCTCGACGCTGCGACGGGCAAAGAGCGCTGGCGCACGGACACGATCGACAGGCAACCACCGTACACAATTACCGGCGCGCCGCGTGTCGTCAACGGACTGGTTTTTATCGGTAACGGCGGCGCCGACTACGGTGTACGCGGTTATATCAGCGCGTACGATGCGAACAGCGGCGAGATGCGCTGGCGTTTTTACACGGTGCCCGGGAACCCCGAGGACGGATTCGAAAGTGAGATTCTCGAGGAGGCGGCCGCAACCTGGAACGGCGAGTGGTGGAAATACGGAGGTGGTGGCACGGTATGGGACTCCATGGCCTATGACCCCGAACTCGACCTGCTGTACATCGGCGTCGGCAACGGTTCGCCCTGGAATCAGAAGATCCGCAGCCCCGAAGGCGGCGACAACCTGTTCCTGTCTTCGATCGTCGCACTGCGACCGGCTACCGGCGAGTACGTCTGGCACTACCAGACGACGCCCGGCGAAACATGGGACTACACGGCCACGCAGCACATGATCCTCGCAGATCTCGAAATCGACGGGGAAGCGCGCAAGGTGCTGATGCAGGCGCCCAAGAACGGCTTCTTCTACGTGCTCGATCGCAGGAACGGCGAACTGATATCCGCCAGGCCGCACATCGCGATTACCTGGGCAACCGGCATCGACTACGCAACGGGCCGGCCTATCGAGGCGCCGGGGGCACGCTACACCGACGGCCCTGCCTTCGTAATGCCGTCCGGGTTTGGCGCCCATAACTGGCATCCGATGGCTTATAGCCCCTTGTCGAACCTGGTTTTTCTGCCGTCGCAGGAACTGCCGGCGCCGTATGCCGACGAGCCGGATTTCGAATACACCGAAGGCTTCTGGAATAGCGGGGCCGAATTCGAAGCCCTCGAGACGCCCGATGACCCGGCCGCTGTCGCCCAGATCCTCAAGATGGTGCGCGGCCAGCTGGTGGCCTGGGACCCACGCTCGCAGAAAGAAGTCTGGCGCTATCAGCACGCGGGACCCTGGAACGGCGGCGTCCTGGCAACGGCCGGCAACCTCGTGTTCCAGGGCAGCCTTATCGGCGATTTTGCGGCCTACGATGCGGATAACGGCAACCGCCTCTGGCAGTTCCCAAGCCAGACCGGCATCGTCGCGGCGCCTGTCACCTACAGTGTCGGCGATAAGCAGCACGTTGCCGTCGCTGCCGGCTGGGGCACGATCTTCGCGCTATTCGGCGGTGAAGGCAGTGCCGCCCTGCGCCACAGCAACCAAAGCCGAATTCTCGCGTTTCGACTCGGCGGTGAGCAGTCGCTGCCCGCGCGCGAAGCCGTCGCG
>CAMYIS010000001.1:16950-24170 GCA_947258485.1 uncultured Woeseiaceae bacterium | reverse complement strand
TGACCAAACTGACCCCGGGCGACGAATGTCGCTGCGTCAAATGTCGGGTAAATAGCTGGTGACTTATTGGTGACTCAAGGCCGCCGGCAAATGCCGGCGGCGCTCAAGCCCTTGGTAAATGGCGCGCCCGGAGAGATTCGAACTCCCGACCACCTGGTTCGAAGCCAGTATGGCTATATCCCTTTTTAACATTTAATTCAGTAACTTATGAGATCGCCTTGTCCCATAGATTCTTCGACCTTGGCGCATGACCCGCTGATTTCCATGATCGACCTTCCGGCCAATGGGACAACCTCCGCTGTCTACGACGCGGTCATACATGCTGTCGGCTTAGAGCCCATAGGACTGGGGTATTAGCGATCTCGACGCTTAGAAGTAATTATTGACCGTAATCAAGTCAAGCTGGATGTCTGACAGCACGCCTGTGGGGTACTGCAAAGGAACCGGTCATCTTGCTCCCCGTTTCGTCGGGTCGCTCCTGATCGATAAACCCAAAGAAGCGCGGCAGGGGAATGGAGCGCTTCAGACAACACGCTGCCACCGCGAATTCCAGTGCATCCTGTCGATCATCGCAGGTATTGAGACCTTCGAGTCGTGATACGGCCGAATCATTCATACCTCACGGCATACATTAGGCATGCCGAGCAATGGTCAAACAACTATTCGATCAGGGGCCGCAATGTTCCGAAACCATTGTACAGTTCGATATTTCTATCATTTTTATTATTTTTATCATATTGTCCCACTAGCAGGAATCAGCGGCCCGCCGCCGTCTGGCCACAATAACCACGCACGATCGACTCCAGTTCAGCAAAGGGTATCGGTTTGCGGAATACCCTGACACCATCGGGCAGGCCGCCTCGGTCCTCGATTTCGGTCGCATCCAGCGCGGATACGACAACGATTTCGAGATCGCGAAATTCTGCCGATGATTTCAACGTGCGTATCATCCGAAAGCCGTCCATTGCCGGCATGCTGAGATCCGCGACAAGAAGATCGGGACGTTTGTCTCCGATGATCAATAGTGCCTCGTAGCCGTTTGCCGTAGTCAGGATTTCCAGCGGTAAATCCCAGCTGTCCAGCTTGAGTTCATAGAGCTGTCGCAGGCTCTCTTCGTCCTCAACTACCAGGATACGAAAACGGTGAGCGGCGGTGTCGGCATCCAATGCGTGCTCCTGTTCTCGTACGACGCGCTCGACCGAATCACGCGAAATACGGCGGTGGCCGCCCATCGTTTTCCATGCAGCCAGCGCACCGCTTTCGACCCACAGCTGGACGGTCCGCAAAGAAACGCCGAGCCGTTCGGCGGCCTCACGCGTCGTGTAAACATTATTTTGTGACATGGTTCACAAAATAGCTGGGTGCGGCTTGACGGCCGAGTGTTTTTATCATAAATTTCATTTTTATCAATATTATCATAACTGAATCGGGTGACTATAGTCAAATCAACACGAGTTGCAATACCGGCAACAAGACGGACGGCCCTTGCTCGCTTTGCGGGGCAAGAAAGCCGGACAAAGCGTGTGCATTGAATGTCACAAAGGACGTAAAGCAATGAAGACGATACTAGTAGTGGATGACCAACCGGAGCTTCGCCAGCTCGTCAGTCTCTCCCTTGGCGAGGCGAACTTCCACATCCGGCACGCAGAGAATGGCGAGTCTGCCCTCGTCCAGGCACGGATCGAACGCCCGGATCTCGTCGTTCTGGATCTCATGATGCCCGGAAGCCCCGATGGTTTCGGTGTTTGCTGGGAGCTCAAGTCGGACCCACGGTTCCAGCGCACGAAGATACTTATTCTGAGTGGCCAGTCGATCCCGGGAAGCCACCGCGCCTGTGAGGCGTTTGGAGCGGATGCGTTCCTGCCGAAACCATTCTCACCGAGCCAGCTGGCCGCGCGCGTCGAGCACCTCTTATACGATCACTCGGACCTCGACACGACCGCGCGCAAACGGGTCCTGATCGTCGATGACCGCCCTCACTTGAGAAACCTGGTCAAGCTGACGCTCGGCACCGGCCAGTACGAAATCGCCGAGGCTGCTGATGCCAGTGAAGCTCTCGAAGTCATTCACGATTTCCGACCTCACGTACTGTTACTCGACGTAATGATGCCCGGCAAATATAGCGGGCACGACGTCTGCCTGGCGGTCAAGAGCAACACGGAATTGGCTGGAACGCATGTGATCATGCTCACCGCCCGCGCCGATGAAGAAAACAGAAAGACGGCGACGTCGTCGGGTGCTGACGACTATGTCGTGAAGCCCTTCAGCCCACTGGAATTAATTGAGCGGGTCGATCGACTGACGCGTCCGTCACAAAACCTCGTTGTGGGAGCTATATCATGAGCGCCAATGCATTCGTCGTGAATACAAGCGGCGCCGAAGACGAGCTCGCCGCTGAAAATGTTGCGCTGCGCGCACAACTTGAACTTTACGGCAGGGATATTAACAAGACCGTACGTTCTCTCGGCGGCGCGATTGAGCGGCTTGAAATAGCACACCACCAGGCGCTACTCAGCCTCGCGAAGGCTGCCGAATTCAAGGACGGAGATACGGGCGAGCACATCGTTCGAATCGGCGTATTGTCGGAGCATCTCGGCAGGTTGCTCGGGCTCGACGCTACTTTCTGCGAGATGCTGCGTTACGCTGCGCCGATGCACGACGTCGGCAAGATTGGCATACCCGACTCGATCCTGAAAAAGCCCGGCAAGCTGTCGGAGCAAGAGTGGGACGAGATGAAGCGCCATCCCGAATACGGCGCGCGAATACTAAGTGGCTCTGGCGTGGCGCTGTTCGACCTGGCTGCGGAGATTGCGTTGCATCACCATGAGAAATTCGACGGCAGCGGTTACCCGCGCGGTTTGCGCGGCACGGAAATTCCGATTTCCGGGCGGGTGGTGGCACTGATCGACTTCTTCGACGCACTGACAATGAAACGCTGTTACCGGGACGCGCTGTCAGACGATGAGGCGCTCAGTATGATCAAAGAGGGGGCCGGCAGTCATTTTGACCCGGAACTGGTGAACCTGCTCATCGCCAATGCAGACGACTTCATCGCATTGCGCGAACAAATCAACCGCGGCGACGTTGCCGTGGGTAACACAAGCGCCTGAATTGCTGGCTTGTAATGAACAATTGCGAAACAGCGCGCAGTTTCAGCCTGACTCGGTCCGTAAGATTGCAAGCTGGTTTGCATGATATTTGCGGGCCGGTCCCAGGGCCGACAACAGTGGCCGGAACACAGCCCGAGCAACGAGCATCAGTATGACGACAGAATCAAGCCTGACATTGCCGGCCGTGGACGAAACCGCTATTGCTGAGCTCGAAAAGGGTCTGCCCGGTGGCGATCTCAGCGACGCCCTGGCCACCTTTGCCGACGAGCTGGAGAAGCGGGGCAACGTACTCGTCAATTTGCTCTCGAGCCCCGACGAAGCTGAGCTTGCATCGCTCGCACATGGGCTAAAAGGCAGCGCGGCAACCTTTTGCGCGCCGGCACTGGCACAGGCCGCGAAAGAACTGGAACACACGCTGGCGGGGCAGGATTGCGAGGAAATAGGCGCCTCGACACAACGGCTATTGACAGAGGCACGCCGCGTGGTCGATCACCTGCGCACGATGCTGGCGGACAGAAACAAGGCGCGCCCGTGATGACCACGAAATCCACCACTCGTCCAGGCCGAGGCCAAAATTTCCAGGGCCTAGCCAGCGTCGTCTGCAGCGAGCAGCGACTCTACCAGTTCACGGAGCTGCAGCGGGCTGAACGGTTTCGGAAAGTAACGATCAACGCCAACTTCGACCGCTCGCTCTCGCTGGGCAAGCTGATCGGCGGCCGTCAGAAGCACGACCTTCGCGTGCGCGAGCGCAGCATCCTGACGCACCTGCCGGCATATATCGATACCATCCATGCCGCCGGGCAACATGAGGTCGAGGAGGATCAGATCGGGTGCGCAGCGCTTGCAGGCCTCGAGCGCGCTCGGGCCATCCACAGCCTCGACAAGGTCGTAATCCTTGCTACCGAGTGTGAGGGAAATGAGTTTTCGCAGATCGGCATGATCGTCAACGATCAGAATTCGGGGATTCGACATTGTGCGGGTCCTTTGTCAACCGGAAGAAGTGCGCACGATTTCGCTCGTCGCAAACCTAAGGATGAACCATGTACGGATTAGTTAACAAGGCCATCGAACAAATGGTGTGCGGCGCGCACGGGCCAGAGACGTGGAAGCGTATCAAAGCAGACGCCGATGTCGATGCCGAAGGATTTATCAGCAACCAGCCCTATCCGGATGAAATGACCTATCGCCTGGTCGCGGCTGCCAGCAACGCGCTCGATACACCGCAGGAGGATATCCTGAGAGCCTTTGGTGAACACTGGATTCTGCACACGGCACTCGAGTCTTACGGCCCGATGATGCGGGCAATGGGCAAAACGCTCAGAGAATTCCTGCAAAAGCTGCCGCATTTGCACACTCGCGTCGAGCTTATCTATCCGAATCTACAGCCGCCCGAGTTCGCTTGTCACGAGATCAGCGATACGGAACTCGATTTCCACTATTGGACCAAGCGCCCCCCCGGACTGGAACCCTTCGTCGAAGGACTGCTTTACGGTCTCGGCAAGATGTTCGCCACGCCTGTCCGGGTCGAACTACGCCAGGACCGGGGTGACGGACATGATTTCAGTGTTTTCCGCGTCAGCTGGAACAAGGTTGATTGAGCTTCGGATAATGCGCGAAACGGCCACAAATGAAATCGGCATCCCGGGGTCGGCCATCGATGAGGTCTTCCCGTTCCACGTCGCTATCGACGAGCAATTGCAGGTAGTGCAGGTGGGAACCTCGATGGCCCGCATCGCGCCCGAACTGGCGGTCGGGACGGCGCTGGCCACAAGCCTGGTTTTGCGGCGACCGCACGGTCAGCTGACTATTCAAACCATTAGTGACGCATACGACCAGCCGTTCTTGCTCGAATTACGCGACTCGGGAGTGCGCCTTCGCGGCCAGTTCCTGCGCGTTCCGGACGGCATATGGTTTTATCTCGGTTCGCCATGGTTCGACTCAGCTGCAGAGATCGAGGCCGCCGGATTGTCGCTGGCCGATTACCCGGCGCACGATCCGATGGCGGAGCTGCTGATGATTGGTCAGACGCAGCAAATAGCGCTGAACGATTTACATGAAGTCAACGAACGTCTTGGGCAGCAACGAGAAGCCGTGAGACGCACCGAACGAATTTACCGTGATGCCATCGCCGCTGCCGACGCCGTCGCCTATCACGCAAACACCGGCAGCGATCGATTTGAGTTCATAGACGCCGGAATTTCGCGCTTGACGGGTCACAATGCAGACGAAATGACACCCTCGTTGTTGCAGAGCTTTATTGTCGAAACTAGAGAAATCGGCCATCGCGGCGACGACGCAGCGAGCGATCACCCTGCAACGCGTCGCAGCGATCATCGCATCCGCGCAAAGGATGGTAGCGAACGCTGGCTGTCGGAAGCTTCAATCGAGGTAGCGGACAAGGACGGCCGGGCGACCGGTGTCGTGGGCATCCTCGAGGACATCACCGAACGCAAGGACAAGGAAGCGGAGCGCGAGCGCCTGAGCGTCGAACTCGACACAATCCTCAGGCTCAGCCCGCAAGGCTTTGCCGCATTCGACGCTCGGGGCCTGTTGTCGTACTGCAACCCGTCTTTCGAGGAAATGACCGGCATACAGCGGACGCGGCTGAAGGGCGTGCAGCTCAATGAATTCGACGACATATTCTCCGCCCTGTCGGATGAAGGATCGGTTTTCACTTCTTTCGTTGATCTCGCAGAGGATGACTCGGACGAAATAACGATTATGCGCCCACGACGGCGGACGCTCACGCGATCACTGCGACCCATGCACAGCGCGACCGATGAGCACAGCGGCTGGGTCCTTTTCATGCGTGATGTCACGCGGGAGCGCGAGATCGATCGAATGAAGAGCGAGTTTCTTTCCATCGCGGCCCACGAGTTGCGTACCCCGATGACGAGCGTGCGCGGCTTTGCGGAACTGCTGTTGTCCGACGAGTATGACCAGGCGATGACCCGCGAAATCGCGGAAACAATTCATCGCCAGTCGACGCTCCTCGTGCATATCGTCAACGGGCTTTTAGACATTGCGCGAATCGAAGCCGGCCAGGGCGAAGATTTTGTCTACGAACGCCATAGCCTGCACGACCTGGTACAGCAAACGGTCGACTCACTGCACATTCCAGGCGACAGCCGCAATGTTAAGGTCTCGCTGACGCCGGGAGAAGCCCCGATTATTCTGGCAGATGCCAACAAAATGATTCAGGCAATGACCAATGTGCTGTCCAATGCTTACAAGTACTCGCCAAACGGCGGCGAGATCGCGCTTACAATAATGCGTCGCGCTCGAAACGGCCGCGCTGAAGTGGCCATCCAGGTCTCCGACGCCGGTATCGGTATGGACGAGACTGAAGTCAGTCGTTTGTTCGAGCGGTTCTATCGCGCCGACCCGTCAGGTGCGATCCCCGGCACTGGCCTCGGCATGTCGCTGGTGCGCGAGATTGTCGAGCTGCACGACGGCGCCATGGAGGTCGACAGCAAAAGAGGACTGGGCACCACCGTCACCGTAATCCTGCCGGAAGCCACGCAGCCCGACAATCTCGCGAATGCCGGCGCCGCTCGATGAAGGACGACAATCGCACGATACCTGCCGGCGCCTGACGACAATGGCGCATAATTCAACGCAAGAAATGCACAAGGAGTTTGCTTTGTCGGGGAAAACGATTTCAGAGACACAGCGATTACGAGCGCTGCGGGAATACCGAATTCTGGACACGGCACCCGAAGCGCCATTTGACCGCATCACAGGTATTGCTGCCGCGCACTACGATGTACCGATTGCCCTCGTCTCACTCGTCGATGAGTCGCGTCAGTGGTTCAAGTCGCAATTGGGCATCGACGTTTGTGAAACGGAGCGCGAGGTTTCATTCTGCACCCATGCCATCAATGCAGACCAGCCGATGATCATTAACAACGCAGCTGCACATCCGATGTTCGCGGAAAATCCACTGGTCACCGGAGCCCCCCACATTCGCTTTTATGCCGGCTGTCCCCTGATCACGAGTTCGGGCGCACGACTCGGCACGCTATGCATTATCGATGATAAACCCCGGCCCGATTTCAAAGAATCGGACGCGGCGGTGCTGGCGTCGTTGGCGGCCCTGGTTGTCGACGA
>CAMYIS010000001.1:0-16906 GCA_947258485.1 uncultured Woeseiaceae bacterium | reverse complement strand
GAGATGGACCTGCGACTGGCCCGTCAAAGAGCCGAAGCTGAGAGTCGCGCGAAATCGGACTTCATCGCCACAATGAGTCACGAGCTGCGCACGCCGATGACCGCCGTGCTGGGCTACAGCGAACTGCTCGCCGAAACAGAACTCGACGAGCGTCAGGGAGAATGTGCGCGGAATATCCTGGAATCCGGTACTCACCTGCTACATCTGTTAAACGACGCCCTTGATCTGTCGAAAATAGAGGCAGGCCGACTGGAACTGGGGGCTGCGGAATTCTCTCCGGTCGAGTTGGTCAAACAGGCGGTCGAGTTCTTTGGCGAGGCGGCACGCTCAAAAGGTCTGGCATTACATGTGGCGGATACGCCGCCATTGGATTCGACGTTTTGTGGCGACCAGACGCGTATCCGCCAGATTCTCTATAATCTGCTCAGCAACGCCATCAAGTTCACGGACAAGGGCGAAGTTTCCGTGTCGTGCCGTTTACAGCCAGACGTTGACGGCGTTAGCAATCTGTTCCTGACGGTCCGCGACACGGGGATCGGGATTCCCTCCGATATCCAGGCCATCCTGTTCGACCGCTTTGTGCAGGGCGACGGGCGCGACACGCGCGAGCATTACGGCGCAGGCCTCGGACTCGCGATCTGCCGTGAACTTGCGGATCTGATGAGCGGGAGCATCGCCTCCGAAAGCAGAGACGGCGGAGGCTCGACATTCACGCTGACGGTTCCAATCGCGGACCCGGCAACCGGACAGCGTCCCAAGACCTGATCTTCTTATGCCGCGTATGCCGGTTGCGCCGCCTCCGCGAGCTTCGGCAAACTGCCCGTGACAAGCCGCCCCGCCGGCCTATAGCTGCGACCATGCAATGCCAGAATAACCTGTTCGCGGAAATTCATCTTAAACGCGTGAGGCCCATACGCCGCCGCATGTTCACTTATCGCCTGAGGCCTAAACTGATCGCGCGCAAGTTCAAAGCGCTCAACAGCGTCCTTGAGGCTGTCGGTCGTTTGTTCGTCGAAGAACACACCTGTTGCGGTGGTCTCCGGTCCGGCAGGTATGCCGAGCCCGACAACCGTCTCCAGCGCTCCTCCGGAGCCAAACGCGATGACCGGCGTGCCGCAAGCCTGCGCTTCGACTGGCACAATGCCGAAATCCTCTTCGGACGGAAAAATGAAAGCCTGCGCCCGCGACAGATAGTCGCGAACAACCTCCGGGGGCTGGAAACCAATGAACTCGATGTTTGGTCCCGCTTTCGAACGAAGCTTTGCCATTTCCGGCCCATCGCCGATCATGACCAGCCGTTTGTCTGGCATTTGTGAGAAGGCTTCGACAGCCAGGTCGAGTCGCTTGAACGGCACGAAGCGTCCGGCTGCAACGTAAAAATCTTCTTTCTCCTCTCTGAGCTGAAACAGTCCAGTCTCGACCGGGGGAAAGACGAGATTCGAGTCGCGGCGGTAAAACTTCTGAATGCGCGCTTGTACAAACTGCGAGTTGGCGATGAAATGATCGACAGTATTGCTGGAGCGCACGTCCCAGTTACGAATCTTATGCAGCTGCCGACGGGCAAGCCAGGATAGAGGACCACGCTCGAGTTTTCCTTCCCGCAGATACTCGTGATAATGATCCCATGCATAGCGCATCGGCGAGTGGCAGTAGCTGACGTGCACCTGGTTCGGGCCGGTGAGAGCACCCTTGGCGACGCAATAACTGCTCGAGATGACCAGGTCGTACTTGCTGAGATCAAATTGCTCTATCGCGAACGGCATCAAAAACAACAGTTTTCGATACAGGTGCTTCACGAATGGAATCTTTTGCAGGAAACTCGTGTACGGCAACTTGCCGCGCAGGAAACCGCGCTGATCTTCAGGAACGAAGTCAATCAGCGTGTAAATATCCGCTTCGGGATAGCAGTCGATAATGTGTTCCAGTACGCGTTCGGCGCCGCCATAGACAACGCACCAGTCATGCACAATGGCTACTTTCATTGTTTGATCCTCCTGATCATCCGTGCCCGCTTCATGCGGTAAGTCGTGAGTCCATTTCCAGCACACTGAGCCGCTCGCTCGGTATCCCGGTTCGATGTTCTTGATTGCCTCTGGCCCGACCGATCACGGCATGGTCGGGCGTCGGCAAAAATTTTCCGTCAAGCGCGAAGATGCCCTGCGGTGTCACAACGGCATCTCTGAGGCGCGTGCCAGCGCCGATATAAGTATTCGGCAACACCGAGACATTGCGCAGATGCGAATCGCGCCCGATGACGACGCCGTTGCCCAGTACACAGCGCGCATCGAGCCGGACGCGCCTGTCGAGCCGGCAGTGTTTGCCGATGACAATGTTTTCGCCGAGGAAAACGTCGGGCGCCAGCTGGCTGTCCCAGTCGATCGCGACGCCGGGCCGCACATTGCGGCCCGGCAGCAGCAAGGAACTGCTGCTGAACAAAGCTGCGTCGAGATTGGCAGCATGGTAGCTGCGCACCGTCATCATCGGATCATGTATATACGAACTGCCGGTTGCGGCAGCGATGCTGTAGCGTGCCGCTCCCGTGGGTCCGAGCCTCCAGTAGGCGGACAGCTCGGTTCGCGCCGCCGGGTCGATCGTGTACGCACGGCCTGCGGCCTGGAACGCAGAAAAGTCGCCGACATGAAGATTGTCGCCATGAAAATAAAGGCAGTGACCGTGCTCGAGCAGCGTCTGCGTCCTGAGGTCGGCATCGTGGAGATCCGAGTAACGGACCGTAGCGCCCCACTCGCTTCCGTCGCCAAGCCGCTGCCGGACGGCCCACTGCTGAATCGAACCCACAATGCGCAGGTGTCGTATACCTCCGCGTGCGAGCTGCTCTACCAGATGTACGACCAGCGGTTTGCCTGCGACCGGCAACAAAGCACGATGCGTCGACGGCCAGGCCGGTTCGAGTGGCGAGGCTGCCGATGAAAACCCAATAACTGCGATTGGCACCGTGCTCTCTGTGATCATCAGTAGGCCCCTTTGCCGGTAAGCACCGCGGGTACGGTTCTGGCGATAATAGCGATGTCCTTTGCGAGCGACCGCGCCCCCAGATAGCGAAGATCCAAATCGACCTGTTCGGAAAATGCGAGTTCGGAACGTCCGCTGATCTGCCAAAGACAAGTGAGGCCCGGCTGGGCTTGCAGCCTTTTGCGCGCTTCGAGGTCGTATTGGTCCACCTCGGCCGGCACTGCCGGTCTCGGCCCGACGATCGACATATCGCCGCGCAGTACGTTCATCAGCTGCGGCAACTCATCAATAGAGAGGCGGCGAATCAGGCGCCCAACGCGCGTAATGCGCGGATCGCTCTTTATCTTGAACAAAATGCCATCAGCACTTTCGTTCTCGCCACTAAGCGCCTGTTTTTCGGCCTCGGCGGAAACGCGCATCGAGCGAAACTTGAACATCGTGAACGGACGGCCACGTCTGCCAACCCGCTCCTGCCGAAACAATACAGGTCCGGGGGACTCGATTCGGATCGCCAGCGCTGTTGCCAACAGCAATGGAAACAGCAGCACAAGGCCGGCCGTGGCGCCCGCGATGTCGAGCGTGCGCTTCGTTGCGGCGCGTAGCGTCAGCTTCAACCACCAATTGCGAACCGCGAGGCCTGCAAGTAAGCGATGCGTCCAGGGGCGCCTGCCGATCAGGCGTACGAACTCTTCCGGCCCGGGGAGTTCGTTTTTACGGGTTTCAGGGGCATGGACCTGCATAAGAAGACCTTTGTTTCAGTTTTATCACTATGGATAAACTATAGGCCTTTCCTGTCCTTCATACCGTGATTTTGTTCACATATTGATAAAAATGAACTGTATATTGATTTCGAATTGATAACTTTATATCAATTACGCTCGGGTGCTGCTGTGCTGCTGCCGCGAGGCAGGCTTTGTCCTGAGACAGGACCGGCACCGCATCACGCCTCGAGCACAGCAAGCCTGTTCCGCAGCTCGCGCGCGGTGCGGCGGGCGAGATCCAGGAGCTGATCTGCCTCAATCCTATCGGGCAGCGTCCCGGCGTAGGCGTCTTGCTCCACTTGGTCACAAATTGCCGCCAGTTCGGTAGCGCCGACAACACGGCTGGCTCCTTTCAGGCCATGACAGAGCTGAGCGACGGCTTCGGCATCCTGCGCGCCGAGCGCCGTGCGCATTCGCGCCTCTCTGTCCGGCAACTCCCTGAGATAGGCGGGAATTACGCGCCGCAGCAGCTGGTCGGCCGCATTACCGAGGCGGTCGTGCAGATGGCCGAGTTCGAGCTCAACCGGCTCGACCGCTGTGTCGTCGCCCAGCACGCGAGGATCGCCGGGCTTCTGTTCGTAGACTTCGTAGAGCACACCGGCAAGCTCGCCGAGCTCGACAGGTTTGGCGATGTACGCATCGATGCCTGCTTTTTGGATTTGCGCCCGCTCCTGTGACGACGTGCCGGACGTGACCGCGACAATGAATGGCTGTGATTCGCGTGTCCGTGCGCGTATGCGCCTGGCGCACTCCAACCCGTCCATGACCGGCATGCGTATATCCAGAAGTACGACATCGTAATTGCGTACGTGCAGCGCGCGCAGTACTTCCTCACCGTTGGCAACGGCGTCGACCTGGTAACCGAGCTGTTCGACCTGGGCCTGCTGCATCATGCGGTTGGCTTCGTAATCGTCCGCCAGCAGGACGGACAAGGGTCTGGCATGCGCCGCACAGCCATCGCTTACCCTCGCCTCGCTGTCACCGCGCAGCGATGACGGGATTCTCTCCTTGTTCATCGCGCACCGGCCGCCGGGAGCACCGCCTGTTGGTCCGGGGGTGCAACGCTAGCGAGCAACTCACCGAGGTGGTCGACGCTCAGGGGCTTGCCATAAACGGAAATACCAGCGGGAACTCCGCCACGCTCGAGAAGTTGTTGCTCGTTCAAACCGGTCACAACGGCAATCGTTGCACCGCCACCGATCTCTTTCTGCACGATGCGTCGCAACATCGTGATGCCATCCATGCCCGGCATATCGACATCCACCAGCATCAACGCTGGCGCGACCTTGCCAAGCTCGACCAGTCCTTCGAAACCGTCGGCGGCCATCGTCAGGTCCGCGTCGGGCCTGAGTATCTCGAACAAAGCGCTGTAATAACTCTGCATCGCGGCGTCGTCTTCCACAACCAGAACGCGCAGGCGATGGCTTTCATCCGGCTGCCTCACCTGATCACGGGCGCGCAGCGCAGCCTCGACCGATGAGCGGAGAATGCGTCGATGACCGCCCGGCGTTTTCCATGCGTCCAGCGTGCCGTTCTCGACCCACAGCTGCACGGTGCGTACCGACACGCCCAGCAGTCTTGCAGCTTCCTGGGTACCCAGAACCTCTTCGCTCGCGGCCATCTTGTCTCTCCTCTGTGTTTCAGTTGTATCGATTCTTGCAGTTTAGACGAAAAACGACGCTTCCGATTTGCGCTGTTTCACATTTCTCAACTTTCGTCTTCTACTGCAACTCTATAAAAAATAGTGATTTTCAGCTGTCCAGCAGTCAAAACGCGCTTTTTTAACATAAGCAAGAATTATCATTTTTGCGTATTTGATCACATATTCTTCAGTTTATCGCGTGCAAACTGCGCAAGCTGAAAATTCACAGGACAAGAGTCATGGAGCGACGCCCCTTACAACCCACTATTTATGCAGTGCTGCTGGCCGCCGCCTGGCTGTGGCTGCCAGCCTGGTCTGTGGCCGCTGCCAATACCGGCGATGTTTTTTCTGCCTTGCGTTCGGCACCGACGAGCACCGACCTGCCGCTTGGCGCACCCGGCGACACGACATCGAACATCGGGAACATGCGTCCGGTGCTGGCCTACCCGACGCTCAGGCTGGACGAGCGAGAGCCGCGAGAGGTGCAGTCATCGGAAGCGGCTGCAGTGCCGGCCGCGCCGTTGCTCGGAGCTGACCTGAGTGATTTTGAAATTCTCGTGCGACAGACTCTCGGACGCCCACTGAGGACCTTCGGCGATGAATTGTTCGCCGATGGATCGCGAGGCTACGAGCCTGTCGAAAGAGCAAGCGTACCGGGCGACTTCGTCCTCGGTCCGGGTGACGAGATTTACATACGCGCCTGGGGATCGGTCGACATTGATTATCGTGCAACGATCGACCGTGGCGGGGCTATTACCATTCCGAAGGTTGGCGAGGTTGCCCTGGCGGGGCTGCGCTTCGCAAACCTGCGCGATCATCTGCGCGCAGTTATCGGGCGCTCGTTCCACGGTTTCGAGCTGAGCGTAAGCCTGGGACAACTGCGCTCGATTCGCCTCTACGTCACCGGCTTCGCACGCGCGCCTGGCAGCTACACGGTCAGTGCGTTGTCAACGCTTGTCAACGTGTTGTTTCACGCTGGCGGGCCGGATAAGGCCGGTAACCTGCGGGCGATCGAACTGTGGCGCTCTGGCAAGCGTGTAGCCACCGTCGATTTCTACGACTTCCTGCTGCACGGCCGTCACGACAACGCACTGCGGCTGATGCCGGAGGACGTATTGCACATTCCGGCACTGGGCGGCGAAGTCGCAATCGCGGGCGCGGTCAATCGCCCCGCCATATATCAGCTGCGCGCTGGCGAACAGTTGGGGGACCTGATTGGCTTTGCCGGAGAACCTAGCGTTATTGCGTCGCAGCATCGCGTTGTGCTGGAACGAATTGGCGACGACGGCCAACGCTTCGTCGCGGAGTACCCGCTCTCTGACCTGACGCGGCAACTGCCGCTGCAAAGCGGTGACCTCGTGCTGATACAGCCAGTTTCGCCGCGTTTTGCGAACGCCGTAACGCTGCGCGGCCAGGTCGCACAGCCGCTGCGCCACGAGTGGCGCGCGGGCATGCGCGTCTCGGATCTGCTGCCCTCGAGCGAAGCGCTGGTCTCACCGCAGTACTGGGTTGCGCGCAATGAGAAGAGCCAGTTAGTGAATCTGCTTGACGAGGTTGAGGCAACCAGATTCGACCCGGATTTTCCAGACATTAACTGGGAGTACGCAGCCATCGAGCGTATCGATGCGACGAGTCTGCGCACACGGCTGCTGCCGTTCCATCTCGGCAAGGCTGTCCTCGAGCGTGATCCCCTGCACGACCTCGAGCTACAAGCGGGCGACAAGATTACCGTGTTTGCAATCGACGATTTCCGCACGCGCAACGCACAAAAGCCACGCTTCGTGAAAATAGAAGGTGAGGTTGCACAGGCCGGCATTTACCCGGTCGACGCTGGCGAAACCATCGACGATGTGATCTCGCGCGCCGGCGGCCTTACCGGCGATGCGTACTTGTTCGGACTGGAACTGATGCGGGAATCCGTGCGCCGGCAACAGGAACGGCGCATTGGCGAAGCCATCGACCAGCTGGAACAGGATTACCAGAGACACCTGATCGACCGCTCGCGCAACGTTCTGTCCGGCGACCTGTCGCTGGCAATATCGCCCGAGGCCGCTGCAATTCAGGGCCTTATCGGGCGATTACGTGCGGCCGAACCGACAGGACGTATCGTGCTGGAGCTGGATGGCGATATCAACGCAGCCACGGAGCTGCCGTCGCTGACGCTGGATGACGGCGACACGGTTTACGTGCCGCCGATGCCTGCAACGATCGAGGTCGTCGGCGCCGTTTTCCGCCAGGGATCTTTTCTGCACGCCGACGACCGCGTGCGGGACTACGTCGAAAGAGCCGGCCTGCTACCAACGGCAGACGCCCGCAACGTTTACGTGATTCGTCCCGACGGCTCGTTTTCGCTCGCGACGCGCCGCCTCGACCTGCGTCCCGGTGACACGATCATCGTGCCGGAAAAGGTCGACCGTCAGACTGCCGTGCGCCGTTTAAAAGACTGGACGCAGGTGTTGTACCAGTTTGGCCTGGGCGCCGCCGGCATTCATCTGTTGGAGGTGTTCTGATGGCTGCGATCACCCCGCAAAACAACGTGCATACCGTCGTCAGCCCCAGCGCACTGTCGTTGCTGCTGACGCTGGCTCGGCGTTTGCGAATGTTGATCGGACTACCGTTCGCATGCGCGCTGCTCGCTATAGCCTACAGCCTCATCGCCAATCCCATCTATACAGCCACAGCTCGTATTCTGCCGCCGCAGTATAACGAGAACACGGTGATGGCGATGCAGAACCAGCTGGGCGGCGAGAGCCAGCTCGGCAACAGTGCCCTGACCTTAAAGAACCCGACAGACCTGTTCGTGGGCATACTAACCAGCCGCACGATTCTTGATGCCGTGATCGAGGCGCAAGACCTGCGCCGCTATTATGACGAGGCTGAAATCGGTGAAGCGCGTAAGGTACTCGACGCGGCGACCGAAATACGTGCAGCAAAAGACGGCATCGTCTCGATCTCGGTGGAAGACTCCGACCGTGAGATTGCAGCAATGCTCGCGAATACGTTTGTCGACCAGTTTTACGCCTTCTCGCAATCGCTGGCGCGCCAGCAGGCTGCCCGACGCGCCGAGTTTTATGAGACAGCGCTAAAGACCGCACAACAGGAACTCGCCGCGGCCGACGTCGAACTCGCGCGCATCGAAAAGCTCACCGGCTTCACGCGGCTGACCGGACAGGATGAGGCTATCGTGCAGTCGGCAGCCGAGTTGCAGGCGCAAATCGCCGCGCGAGAAATTCAGCTGAAAACCATGGCAAGTTATGCGACACGGTCCAATCCCGACTTTCGGCTCATCGAGCGCGAGTTGGCGAATCTTCGTACCGAGCTTGCGGCATTACAAAATGCTTCGGCAGGGCCTAACACTGTAGCTGACGGTCCGTTCGTCGGTCTCGGCGACGTGCCCGACGCGCTACTCCAACATGCGCGCCGCAAGCGGGACGTGCATTACTGGGAGACGATCGTGATGCTGCTCGGGCGCTTCAGCGAGCTTGGCAAGATCGACGAAAGCCGCGATATATCGTTGTTCCAGGTGCTCGACCGAGCGATACCTCCACATGACAAATCGAAACCGCGTACGCGGGTGAACGCGATTCTTGCGGGGCTCGGCAGCGGTTTCGCTTGCCTGCTCTGGGTGCTCGCAGGTGCCTATGTTTCGCAACGCCGCGCCGGCTGCACCGAGTTCGAACTTCAGTGGCAGGAATTGATGAGCTTGATCAAGCCGTTTGGCAGCGCCAACTCGACGGCAAAGGACAGGCAGTGAGCGGCCAGATCGCAGCCACCGCGGTGCGGGCGCCACGTCGTTCGTCGCTGACGCAAAACGTCGCAGCGATGTATGCACTGCAAATCGCGAATTACGTGATTCCGCTCCTAACGCTGCCGTATCTGATTCGGGTGCTCGGCGCGGCGCAGTACGGCCTGATGACGATAGCCTATGCCGTGGTTTTCTTCATGGTCCTGTTCGTCGACGCCGGCTTCAACACGCTCGCGACGCGACGGCTCGCACAGCCAGGCATCGGGGCCCGCCGCATCAGCGAAATTTATGCCGCGACACAACTGATCAAAGCTGTACAGTGCGCCGCGATGTTTCTGCTGCTGTTCGTGCTTACGCTGGCCGTGCCGAACATCGGCGCAGCGGCGCCGATCTATTATGCAACCTTCCCGATCGTGCTCGGCTCGCTGCTGTTTCCGACCTGGTTGTTTCAGGGCCTTGAGATCATGCACCTGACGACGTTGTGTAACGTCGGCGGCCGCCTGCTGGCAACAGTCGCCATTTTTGTCTTTGTCAAAGATCCCGGCGACGTCGCAACTGCCGCACTGTTGCAGGCGTCGGCGACGGCGATGTCCGGCCTGTTAGCCCTGCCGTTCCTGTTCGGACGTCTGCGCCTGAGTCTCTTCATTCCGCGGTACCGGCTGTGGCCAGAGCTGCGCCAGACATTCGCAGACGCGCGCGCACTCGCTCCAGCGGAGTACATCACCGATGCCTTCAGCAACAGTGGCATCTTCATCCTCGGTCTGTTTGCGAGCGACGCCGCCGTCGGTATTTACGCCGCCATCGACAAGATCGCCCGCGCCGGTGCGAGTCTGTTCCAGCCGCTGATCAAGGCGCTGTTTCCAGCGCTGTCCGGACACTGGATGAGCGCGTCTCCCGACGCCACCGAGCACTGTCGTGCCTGGACACAACGCATTCTGCTGCTGGCAACCATCGCGGCGATCGCCATGTTTGCGGTCGCGCCGTTCGCTCTGGAGCTGCTGTTTGGCGCCGGCTGGGCCGAGTACTCCGCGCTGTTACGCGTGCTCGCAGCCTGGTTAGCGGCAAGCGTCGTAGCCACCGTACTGGGGCAATTCTGGTTGCTTGCCCGCGGCGAGCGATCCACTTACGCACGCTGCCTGGTGATCGCCGGCGTATTTCAGCTGATTGCGACCGTCGTCGGTGCCTGGTCTTTCGGTGCCCTGGGTCTCGTTACCGCCACCGTCATCGCCGAGTTCGTGCGGATCGCCCTCTTCTATTTGGCGGCCAGAAACGCGGCAAAAGGAGCCACCGCATGCGCATCCTGAACATCTCGTCACTGTATCCGCCAAACGTCATCGGCGGCGCGGAGCTCTGCACCAAGACCATTGCCGAGGCCATGGCTGACGCCGGACACGATATGCACGTCATTACGCTGCAGCCGCCGCCCGATTCGCAGCCAAACGGCGATGCGAACGGCGGCCAGGTCACGGTGCACGAAGTGCCGCTCGCGAACGTCTACTGGCCTTTCGAATCGGGTCGCGCCGCCCGATCGCGCATACAGAAAATCGTCTGGCACGGTATCGACACTTCGAACGAAGTGATGGCGCGGCGCGTGGAGCGCATCGTGCGCGAGGTCAAACCCGACGTTGTCCTGACGCACAACTTGCAGGGATTCTCTACCGCCGTTATGCCCGCAGTGAAGCGGGCAGGTGCGCCGCTCGTACACGTGCCACATGACTATTCGCTTCTCTGTCCGCAGACGGCGCTGTGGCGAAACGGTCGTGGCTGTGGTTTTCGTGAACTCCGCTGCTCCGGCTGCAAGATGCTTACGGCGCCGCGCCACCGCCACCTCGCGGCGGTCGATGCGGTCATCAGTGTCAGCCGCTCGCTGCTGGAATTTCACCGTCTGCACGGATTGTTTACCGATATACCGACAACCGTCATCCATAACGCGCTGCGAACGGAGCTCAAAATTCGAGCGCGCATTGCCACGCTCAGCAACAATGACGTGTTTACTTTCGGCTACCTCGGCCGCGTCGAACGCTCCAAAGGAATTGAGACACTGCTTGCGGCGGCTGTCGAACTCGAAGCAAGAGGCGGCCGCTTTCGGCTGCGCGTGGCGGGCCGCGCAGATCCCGTTTACATCGAGTCATTGCGACAGCGCTGGCCGCTCACCAACGTGGATTACGTCGGTTTCGTCGACAGTACCGAGTTCCTCGGCAGCATTGATACGCTGGTCTTTCCGTCCGAATGGCTCGAAGCGCTGGGCAACGGCGTGTTCGAAGCCTACTCGCAGGGCGTGCCGGTGATCGGTGCTGCGACCGGCGGCATACCGGAGTCCATCGATGCGGGCGTCACAGGATTCGTTTTCGAGCCGGGCAACGTAACCGACCTCACGCGCGCCATGTCGCGCCTGCTTAACGACCCCGCTCTGCAAACGGCACAGGGCGAAGCAGCGCTCGCGATAGCGCCGCAATATTTAGCGCCACGGCGCGCTGCAGAATACGTCTCGTTCCTCGAGACATTTCTCGCCGACCGGGCCGAAGGGGCAGCCGCATGAACCCGACAGTGACGTCAAGGCTTAGGCCACGCGAGCGCTTCATCCTGCTGGCCGCCCTCGCCTTTGTCGCGATGACCGTGCTGGCCGGGCCGCTGCGCATGTACCTGTCGTTAGCCGGCCTCGCGCCACTGATCTACCTGCCGAATCTCCTGCTGTTGCTGGCCATCGGCTGGCAGCTCCTGGCAGAAAGCTGCGAACAGGGCGTTACGCCGATGAAACTGATCGCAGTTGTCATCCCGTGCTTCGCACTGATGGTCGGTTTGCAATTCACGTCCGCCATGCAGGCAGCGATGGGCTTATATGTATTATTGCCGTTCTGGTTCGGCCTTGCCTGCGGCCCGGTGTTGCTCGATCGCTGGCGGGCCATCGGCCGAGTTGTGCCGCTGCTGTGGCTTGTCGTTGTGACCGGCGTACTGGCGAACCAGGCGCTCGAGTATCCCTGGGAGGGATTCGGCTACAATGTCGGCGACCTGGACGTGGAGGGTGCACGCCAATGGTATGCGAGAGGCGGCGTAAAGCGACTCGCCGGTTTTGCGCGCGCCTCGTTCGATGCCGCCGTGCAGGTCCAGATCGCGGGAATACTGCTGGTATTGCAGACACGCAGCAGGTTCCTGCGGCTGCTGGTCTGGGCGCTGACTTTCGCGGCAATAATCCCAACGAATAGCAAAGGCATACTGTTGGTTGCCGTCGTGCTCACGCCCATCGTGCTGCTGCGGCGCGTGCTTCCGGAATCGCCGCTGCGCGTCCTGCCGACTTTTTTCGGCAGCATCGGGCTCTCACTGCCACTATCAACATTACTGTTTACGTTCAACTCTCCGCTCAGGGACCCGGCGCTCGCGAACGCGACTTACTCGCTCTATGACCGGCTCAATGACATGTGGCCGGCCGCCTGGGATCTGTTGCGGGAACAGGGTCAGTTATTGATGGGCCGCGGCTTCGGCGGCATAGGCACTGCGCAGACTTATTTCGAGCCGGAGCTTTTCAACGCGGGCGATAACCTGTTCATGTACTGGTTCGTCGTTTTCGGCTGGCTCGCGCTTCCCGGCTTTTTGTTGGTGCTTGCGAGAAGCCTGCGCCTCCGCCCGCATCGGGACGCGGCCGAAATGCGCATTTATTGCCTGCTTCTCGCCATCCTCGTTTACGGAACGATGGCAAACATCGTAGAGAACGCGTTGTCTGCACTGGTCTGCGGCCTAGTAGTGCGCTGGCTGTGTGCCGCGCCCGGCACGCTCCACTCTCTGGTCGCGATGCCCGCTGCTGACAAAACGCACGTCGTTACCGCTCACGGAGGAACCCTGCATGTCCGTTATTCCTGAATCATCCACGACGACCATCTGGGTCAATGCCCGCTTCCTCGACCGACCGGTTACCGGCGTTGAGCGGGTCGCGAGAGAATTGCTGGGCGCGTTCGCCTCAAATTTTCTCGATGAAGACGGCTGCTGGCTGGATGACGGACGGCGTTATCGGCTGCAGCTGATCGCACCTCGATCATCGAGCGCGGAATCGCCGTGGCCGAACGTCACGCTGCGGCGGGCAGGCGTATTCCAGGGACACGCCTGGGAACAGCTCGACCTGCCGTGGCTGACGCGCGGCCAGTGGCTGTTGAGTCTTTGCAACACCGGTCCGCTCTTGAAACGCCGTCACCTTTTGTATTTACATGACGCGCAGCCGTTCGCGATCCCTGAGAATTTCTCGTTGTCGTTCCGTCTTTGGTACAAGCTGATGTTTCATGTGGCCGGACGCACCTGCCGGCACATCCTGGTCAACTCGCAATTCACGGCACAGGAGTTAAATAGATGTGCCGGCTTATCCGCGAGCAAGATGACGCTGTGCTATCCCGGCAGCGAACACATTAGGCGTACCAAGATCGATGCGAACGCGCTGTCGCGATTCGATCTTCCCGCAAAGCCGTTCCTGCTGGCCGTCGCCAGCGCAAACCCGAACAAGAATTTTTCGGCCGTCGTGCGTGCCCTCGATGAACTCGGCGAAGAGGCACCTCCATGCGTGATTGTCGGTCGCACGAACCAGCAGCAGTTTGGCGGCGTTACACTCGATCGAGAGCGCGTCACTCACCTTGGCTACGTCAGTGACGAGGAACTGCTGGCACTTTACAAACAGGCGCTTTGTTTGGTATTTCCGTCGTTCTACGAAGGCTTTGGGCTGCCGCCGCTCGAAGCGATGGCGGCCGGCTGCCCGGTGATCGCCGCGAATACCAGCGCGATGCCCGAGATCGGCGGCAGCGCCGTGCAGTATTGCGACCCGGCCGATCACTACTCGCTCGCCCACGCATTGCGTCGCGTTTCCCGGTCCGCGGCGCGGCGCCAGCGCTTGTCTGAAGCTGGACAATGGCGTGCCTGTGTCTTCAACTGGCAAATAAGTGCGCAAACACTACAAGAACTGATTCAAGATTCAGCGGGTCCGCGCCTGCGTGCTTCGTTGCAGCCCGCGAGGAACAATCACTGAGACGCCGCGATTGATCACCCAAAGTTCACGTCACGTCCGTGCAAAACCATCACGGTATCTGCTGCACCACGATCGCCTCGATCAGCCGGGGACCCTTTTCTGCGATCGCGGCCGCAAACTGCTCGTGGAACTCCTCCGCAGTCGTGGCCCGCGTTGCGGGTACCCCCCATGCCCTCGGACAGGCTGATCCAGTCACTATTTACACAACGCGCATAGTGTCAAGAATCTGGGGCATCCAATTGATGCACCAGGCAGCCTCAATCCCAACGTTCAGGGGCAAAAGCTGGCAACGATGAGCGTCTGCTTCCAGGCGATTGCCGACGCTCAAAAAAATCGCTGAATTTCGAATTGTGGAGTTTGGTGAACTTCCGGTTCTGGCCGGTAGCTGCCGGTCGATCTTGCTAGTTTCGGTGCGGTTGAACGACCGCTTCTGATAAAAGCGGACATCAGGCGACCAGCGGAAACGGCTCTGCGTAAAAATCAAAAAGCGCGCCGGTGATTTGAACCTGCATCAAAACCCTGCATACCTGGCATTCACACCATTTCTGCGCAAATTGCTACCCACAGTGCTACCCAAAGAACAAAGGGCTACACCATGAATGATGTAACCCTTTGTCTTTTTTGGCGCGCCCGGAGAGATGGCGTCCAATCGCCTTAAGGCGATTCTCGGGCCTGCGGCCCGCCTACGGCGTCCAAAACGCTAGCGCGTTTTGTCGAACTCCCGACCACCTGGTTCGAAGCTTGAACGGTAACTTTAAGTAGTTGAGTTATATAGCCTAATAGACGGCGTTCGTTGCGATTTCGCCTTACAATGCACAACAATGCATAGCTGATGTCGGAAATTTGTCGGAAGTCTAACCTTCGGCCCGCTTGTCGGATGAACCGTCAAACTCGCCGAGGTCCGTAATGCTCACCGAACCCGTTGGGAAATGCGCTTTGAGTTCCAGCTCGCCACCCATTGCTTCAACAAATCTCCGCAGCGTTGAGACGAGATGATCCGGGCGTCGTTCCATCTTTGAAATCGAACCTTGTTTGACACCAAGTTCCTCAGCTAATTGCTGTTGAGTAAGCTGCAAAGCATCGCGAAGCGCATGCATTGGCATTTCAGCCAATAATGCCTTGGTCATAACATCAACTTTCGCACGCCGCTCAGTTGACATTTTGTTACGCAAATTTTGAAACTTCTTAGCCATTAGAACTCTCCTTCAGAATTCCGATTATTGCCCGATCTCTTCTAAATGCTGATCGTAAAGAGCATCGGCTACCGGCACCATCTTGTCGTACCACCTATCGTCACCGCCCTTACAGCCACCGATTAGCAATATTGCCATCCGGCGTGGGTCGAAGGCATAGAGAACGCGGTACGGTTCACCTTGATGCTGAACCCGAAGCTCTCGCATATGCGAGTGCCTCGACATCTTAATTCCCGAACTGTGTGGATACGGAAGTTGAGCACCTCTTTCCTCTAGCAATCCAACAGAGGCGGCAATCGAGTCCTGCTCATCTTCAGAGAGATCATCCCACCAACCTTCAAACTCGTCGGTATACTCAACCTCACAGCTCATCAGCCCTTGACCGAGTCATCAATCAAATCGCACACTCCGTGTGCGATTTGCATGGTGATCCCGACTCCGGACATATATTCCATGAACGGAATATAGCCTAAAGGGAATAATGAATCAAGCTCTTTGGGAATTCTCACTGGCGGAACGGAGTATTGACGCGCTGTCCCTCCCATTTATTCACCCTAGGCGCGCTATTTGCAGATCGTCTGCCTTCAGTAAAAGGCATGTGCAGCTCGAATAGAGTTTGGGAATAGTCTTGGCGTTTGCCTGCGTGCTAACAACGGGTCAGGGGTTGAGGGGTAACTTCTGACCCTTACTTGCCGCTCGGAATAAACGTCTGCTTTTTGCAAAAGTGGCCGCTCAAACTGAATTTTTGATGATTTCTGGCCGGCTGCTTTCGGCCAAAAACGGACATGGAAGTTGCGCCTTCTGAGCACTGACCTCCGAAGGCAGGGGTCACAGGTTCGAATCCTGTCGGGCGCGCCATTTTCTTCGTTTGAAGGAGCGTAAGTAGTTGTTTGTTAGTAAACGACTGGAGACGCCCGCGGACATCTTTCCCAAGCGAATCACAACTGAGCTCAACTCAGTCCGGCAAAATTCCGGCACGAATCCAAAATGGTGGTCGAATCTGGGTTGTCGATTCGTCAACGATGTAGCGAGTAGCCAGGCCTTCCAATTGTGATGTTCGCTAAACGCGTTCCGTACCGACCAATGATTGCGCGCTTCGGGATAGCCAGCGGCGGATCTTGTCAAACGTCCCTTGGTCTTCGACGTTAGAAGAGCCGCCCGCCTTTGATCGACCTTGAGAAAGGGTCTTGGCGCCGGAACCACCTTCTGCAACGGCGTAGGGGGATATGCCAAACATCTGTTGTCCGTGGCGCCAAGACCGCTTGAGGTACACGTCGACGGGTGCGGAAATCACATCGGCGTATTCAACGAGTTTTTCAGCAGCGAACGGGGAAATTCCGTAACACGTCGCGACATTCGGTGCCTTTGTATAACGCCACAACGTGAAGCGACCTAGCCGACGCACCCGTCGCTTCTTGGCGTCTGCTTCCCGCTGCAATCCAATCAGGCCGTATTCTTTGACGTTTTCCGTGACCAGTCGAACCGCCAGGCTGAAATTGTCAGCAAGCAGAAAGTCGTCTTCCATAACGAGAATCGGCTCGTTCAGATTTGTACACATTTTCCAGACAAGGCGGTGACTCACGAAACGGCCGA